>JAPPFH010000148.1 GCA_028875185.1 Chloroflexota bacterium
AGGAATTGGGATTGAGCCGTTCGACGATATACAATTATCTGGCGGAGGCGCGGGATCAGGCTGAAGCCGCCGCGCAAAATGGAGCCTGAGCGATGGCGCGCTCGGAAGATATTCTGACGGATAAAGCGCCGGCTCCCACGAGCGGCTACAGTCAGGCGCTGCGGCGGGGCGACTTGGTGATGACATCGGGTTATCTCGGTACCGCGCCGGACGGCTCCGGGCTGGTCGGCGGCGGTTTCGCGGCGGAGGCGCGCCAAGCGCTGGACAATATACAGGCAGTGCTGGAACAAGCCGGTTGCGCAATGACGGATGTCATACGGGTCAATGTTTCGCTAACCGACATCAACCGCTTTGCTGAGATGGATGCCATTTACTGCGAATACTTCAGCGAGCCTTTTCCCACGCGCAATACAATTGGAGTCAGAGAATTGTGGGGCGGCGCTCAAGTGGGCTTTGATGTATGGGCGGTAGTTGACGCCGATGGAAGCTGATGTCCGCCGTCCTCGAACATATTCAAGATCACGAAGCGATTGAACTGACGCAGCAGTTGATCCGCATTCCGTCCTTCTTGTGGCGCGAGTCGGCGATTGGGCGCTGGCTCGCCGACTGGATGCGGGAGCGCGGCTTTGATGTTGAGTTGCAGACGGTGCCTTTGCGAGACGGGCAAGAGACCCATCAGGCGATAGGCGTATTGCACGGTGAAGGCGGCGGACCCTCCTTGATGTTCTGCGGTCACACCGATACCAGCGATTGGAATGGCGATGTCTTCCGGCGCGACCGCTGGCGCTATGATCCCTTCGGGGCAGAGATTGACGGCGAAAAGATCTATGGCTTGGGCGCGCTGAATATGAAAGCCGGCTTGGCTTCTATGCTAATCGCAGCTGAGGCGATTCGCCGTTCGGGGGCGCCGCTTAGGGGCGATCTGATCGTCGCCTGCGTTGTCGCCGAGACTGGTGGGGGCGTGGGCGCTTTGCATTTGATCGATAGCGGCTGCCGCCCCGATTATTGCATCGTCACCGAAGCGGGAGATCTGGATGTCGGCCTTATTTCCGTCGGTTATGTGCAGGGCAAAATTCGTGTGCATGGCGAGTTCAAGCATCGTGTGCCCTATGTGAATCCCATCGAAAAAGCGACCAACGTCATCGATGCCTTCAGTCCTTCTTACGTGCGGATCCCGCGCCAGCAAGATGGCGGTTGGCTGCGTTACCAGCCGCATCCGCTGATTCCAGGATTTCCTTCTATGGCGATCCGCGACATCGCGCACTATCAGGATGAGACGACGATCGCGTTTGACCTGCGCATCATTCCCGGCATGACTGAAGACAGTGTACGCGAAGACATGGACGCGCGTCTGCAGCAGATCAAACAGGCGGACAGTGAATTTGAATACGAATTGGTGATTCCGCAGAGCGATCAGCAGCCGAACATGCCGGCGCGCGAGGCGACTGCGTTGGATGCGCCGCTGGTCCGAGCCTTAATCGCGGCGCACCGGCATGTCACTGGCGTTGATCCGCGCGTTGGCGCCGGGCATCGCATCGGCGCGACCGCAGATACTTGTCATTTCAAGGGAGCCGGCATCACCTGCGTTGAATACGGACCCGGATACATCCCCGTATGGCCAATGGTTGATGAATGCGTTAGCGTCAATCAGGTGATCACGGCAACAAAAGCTTTGGCGCTGGCTGCTGAAGCCCTGTTGACCTGAGGAGGTCTTATGCATCATCGAGACATTTCGCTTGATGTTGTGCTGGACATATACACGCGCGTCTTGCGCATCCGCCGGTTCGAGGAGGAGGTGGCTCGCCTATTTCGTCAAGGCCAATTGCCAGGCTTCGTGCATCTATATATTGGCGAGGAAGCTGTGGCTGCTGGAGTCTGCGCTGCGCTGACCAACGAGGACACCATAGTAAGCACGCACCGCGGGCACGGACATGTGATCGCCAAAGGCGGCGATATCAAGCGCATGATGGCGGAATTGTTCGGTAAGGCGACCGGATATTGCAAAGGCAAGGGCGGTTCGATGCATATCGCCGACTTCGGCATCGGCATGTTGGGCGCCATTGGCATTGTGGGCGGCGGCTTGCCCATTGCCGTTGGCGCCGGTTTAAGCGCCTGGTACACGGGCAGCGACCGCGTCTCGGTCTGTTTCTTCGGCGATGGCGCCGCCAATGAAGGCAGTTTTCACGAATCGCTGAATCTCGCCTCCACGCTAGCGCTTCCGGTCATATTTGTCTGCGAGAACAACCAATATGGCGAGTTCACGCCGGCGGCGAACGCGATGAATATCACCGATATTGCGGATAGGGCGGTGGCATACGGCATCCCCGGCGTGGTCGCCGATGGCGTCGACGCGCTCGAGATGCACCGCATCACCAGGGCGGCGGTAAAACGCGCCAGAGCGGGCGGGGGCCCGACTCTGATAGAGGCGAAGACACATCGCCGCGGAAGCCATGCCGAGGGCGAAGAAGCCTTCCTGGGTGGGCAGACCTATCGTGATGAAGCGGAAACAGCCGCCGCGCAAGCCAATGACCCTCTGCTGCTATTGCATACCTATGTCAGCGAACAAGACATTGCGCCAGCCGAGCGGCTGGAAACCCTGGATGCCGATATCACGCGCTTGGTGGCTGAAGCGGTAGCGGCCGCGCGCAACAGCCCTGAGCCCGGAATCGAAACTGTCTTTGAAGATCTGTGGCTATGAGCAAGCGAAATATCCCCGGGAGAATTTGAGTGCCTCGTAAGACCTATGTAGCGGCGATTCAAGAGGCTTTGGCCGAGGAGATGCGGCGTGACTCCCGCGTATTTCTCATTGGGGAGGACGTGCGAATTGGCGTCTTCCCGAGCACCCGTGGATTGCACGCCGAATTCGGTAACCAGCGCGTTATCGATACGCCAATATCCGAACTCGCGGTGGCGGGCGCCGGGATTGGCGCGGCGATAACGGGATTGCGTCCGATTGTCGATCTGATGTTTGGCACGTTTCTCTACCTCGCCTTCGACCAGATTGCCAACCAGGCGGGCGCGATGCGCTATATGTATGGCGGGCAGACGATGGCGCCGCTGGTCTTCATGGCGCAGAATGGCGCTGGCAGCAGCGCCGGGCATCACCATAGCCAGGCGGTGCACCAGTTTTTCATGAATATGCCCCAGATCAAAGTCATCCTGCCCAGCACGCCCTACGATGGCAAGGGCTTGCTCAAGTCGGCGATACGTGATGATAATCCGGTGCTGTTCCTCCATTCGCTTGCATTGGGCGGGAAGCGCGGTGATGTGCCCGCTGAGGAATACCTCATTCCGATTGGCCTCGCCGATATCAAGCGCGCGGGAAGAGATGTCACCATCTGCTCCGCCGGTCCGACCGTGCAGACTGCGTTGGACGCGGCCAAGATTCTTGAAGGCGAGGGCGTCGACGCGGAAGTAATTGACCTGCGCAGCCTGTCGCCCTGGGACAAAGGGACGGTTTTGGCTAGCGTCGCCAAGACGGGACGTTTCGTCGCTGTGGACGAGAGTTTCCCGACTTGCAGCGCCGCGAGCGAATGGTGCGCCACCGTGGCGGAAGAAGCTTTTCACCAGCTTCGAGCGCCAGTGCAGCGTGTCACCAATAAGGATGTGCCTATGCCTTTCAGTCCGGTGCTGGAACAGGCGGCGCTCCCGTCCGCGGCCGATGTGATTGCGGCAGTACGCGAAACTTTGGCTTGAAGCCGCCAGCGAAGCGGTCGCCTAAAGCGATGGCGTCGTTGTGATCGATACGGAAAAGGCGAGCATGCGCCGATAGAGTTAGTGCCCGAAGACATTGAGATTGTAAGCGCCTGACGAACGCGAACGGTTTGGAGTGACAATGACAAGTTGGCTACAGGAGATGTTCGCTGTTGAAAAGCCCGTCATCGGGATGTGCCACTTGCTGGCGCTGCCCGGCGATCCCGACTATGACGGCGCCGCTGGCATGCGCGCTGTTGTCGCTGACGCGCGCGCCAATCTGCGCGCGCTCCAGGAGGGCGGCGTTGACGCTGTCATGTTCTCCAACGAATTCAGCTTGCCTTATTTGACGAAAGTGGAAACTGTGACTGTCGCAGCCATGGCTCGCGTCATCGCCGAGCTATATGACGACATTCGCGGCCCCTTCGGCGTCAATGTCCTCTGGGACCCCTATGCCTCCCTTGACCTCGCCGTCGCCACCGGCGCTCGGTTTGTGCGCGAGATTTTCACGGGCGTATACGCCAGCGATTTCGGATTGTGGGATACCAACTGCGGCGCGATTGTGCGCCATCAGCACGCTATTGGCGGGAAAGACATCAAGCTGTTCTTCAATATCTTGCCGGAAGCGGCCGCTTATCTCGCCGATCGAGATATTGTTTCAGTCGCCCGTTCGACTGTCTTTAATACCGGACCCGATGCCTTGTGCATTTCAGGATTGACAGCCGGAGAAGAGACATCGGCTGCCACACTGCGGCTGGTCAAAGACGCGCTCCCGGATATCCCAATTGTCGCAAATACCGGCGTAAGGCCTGCAAATGTCGAGGAGCAGTTGAGCATCGCCGACGCCGCGATCATCGGCACCGCCTTCAAGCGCGATGGCCTGTTTGAAAATTCGGTTGACGCGGACCGAGTGCGAGCGCTGATGGATAAAGTGGAGGCGCTGCGATAAGGAATCCAGCACAAAGATAGCGTAAATTGTTGATGCTTTAGATTGCGCGCCAGTATATTGTTGCACAGCAGTCCCGAAGTGATTAGCAAACCGCTGCTTTGGCCGCTGGCGGCTTGCGCATCAGCGATGTCAACGTTCTGGGCATGAACCCCAACGATGGCTTGGCGGCTTTCTTTACCGGCGAAGCGGATGCCTATCTGGGTGGCTTGCCACAGCGTTTTCGCCTGGTCAAAGCGGGCATGTAGCTGCGTTCGCTACTGACGAGCAGAGCCTGTGCCTGATATTGCGGGGAGTGGTAAAAATCGCGGTTACACACTGATAAGACGGTGTAGGGGCGACCT
>JAPPFH010000024.1 GCA_028875185.1 Chloroflexota bacterium
TTCCCTCCTTGTGGGGGCAAGGGGCCGGGGGATGGGGGTTTGTCGCGCTATCAATAAAATTCACCATACCCCATGGTTCTATTGAGTTGAGTTTCAGCTCTAATTCCCTTAGACTGAAAAGTAGTTGCTAGTCGTATCGCAGATCGATTCTCAGCGGCCGACTGGCTTATTGCACCCACGTTAGGAGGAATACTGTGCCAATTTTCGCTAGCGCGCGCCATAAACGCATCGCCCTTGTCGCCTTGTTGTTATTTGCCCTGCTGCTGGCTTTGCCTCTGCCGGCGGGCGCCCAAGCAGACAGCGTCTTCATCAGTATCCGCCTGTATGATGGCATTGATTCGGCGAATAGTCAGGAGGTCGAACGTGTCATAAGCGAAGGTTTCGTCCCGATTATCAGCGGAAGCGAGGGCTTTATAGCCTATTACATCGTGGACTCCACCGATAACGCGGGAGCGGCAATCAGCATTTTTGAGACGCGCGAGCAGGCGATCGCGTCCAACGAGCTGGCGCGCGACTTTGTTGCCGAGAACCTGGCGCCGCATTTCCCGAACCCGCCGCGCGTAGTCGAAGGGTCGGTCGATATCGGCTTCGTCGAATTGCTCGATGGCATGAGCGATGGCGACGTCAGCCAGCTGCACGCCAGCGTGCGCATATATGACAACTTCTCGCCTGATGACCTGGACGAATTCGTCACCATTGTTGAAGACGGCTTCCTGCCGATCATGCGCGAATCCGCTGGTTTCTTCGGCTACTACTTGATGCGCGACAGCGCCGGCGCGCTTGGCGCGATCAGCATATTCGACAGCGAAGCATCGGCGCTGACCTCAAACGAACAAGCGCGCGATTTTGTCGCCGAGAATCTGACCGCCTACCTGCCGACTGATCCCAGTGTCGTAAGCGGGCGTGTGGGCATTGCCGTCTTGGCTGACTTGAACGAAGGCGCCAATTTGATCGACGACATGCTGACGGACGAGCGCGTCTTCGCCAGCGTCCGCGTTTACGCTGGCGTCGACCCGGCCGATCAGGGGGAGATCGTCCGCCTGACCGATGAAGGTTTCTTGCCACTCATTCGCGAGAGCGACGGCTTTGTCGGTTATTACTTCCTGCCGGCCGAGGATATGCTGGCGACTGTCAGCCTGTTCGATTCGCCAGCGCAGGCCTCAGCCTCAAACGACGCGGCGCGTCATTTCATCGTGGATAATTTGGCGCCCTTGCTGCCAAATCCGCCGTCAATCTTCGAAGGTACGCTAGCGATTAATTTTGTGCCCGCGCTCCGCGGCTCGGATGATCTGGCCGCTGTTGACGAGCTCCACGCCAGCATACGTCTTTACCAAGGTTTTGACCTGACGCATTTTGACGAAGCGAATGACCTGGCCATAGCGCGCCTGCTGCCGACGCTGCAAGAATTGGGCGGCTTATTCGCCCAATACGCCCTTAATGACGGCGAAGACACTGTCATCGGCATCAGCGTATTCGATAGTGAAGCGGCGGCGCTGGCGGCTAATGAGGCTGGCAAAGCTTTCACTATTGAGCATCTGGCCGATTGGGCGCCGAATCCGCCGAGCGGGCTTAGCGGCAAGCTGGCAATAGCCGCGTTGGACGAGATCAACATGGGCGAGAATCTGGTCGGCAAGATGATGACGGAGTAGCTGAGCGGACGATTGACGTGGAATGAGAAAGAGCGCGCCGGGCTGGCGCGCTCTTTTTGTGGAAGCAGCCGACGTATTTTATTTGTCTACAGAAACATTAGATGGACTGAAGAATCCCTGAAGAATATCCATGTTCGGCTTGTAGCCGTTCGCATCTTGCTGCAAAAGCTTCATGTCAACGAGTGCATATAGATCGTTTCGAATTGTCCTATCAGTCCTGTTAAAATACGCAATTGCAAGTGCCGGTGTCAGTTCACGTATTTCGTCAAATGACACTGGCCTGCTTTGAAATCTCGGATGCGTAAGGTCTAAGGCCAGCCGTTTTCGCCGCTGATCCACATTAGATGGATTCTTAGGAAAACTCGAATGTATAAAGTCGTGCCACATTACCGTAGTCTGTGCGCTGTAGATTGAAGAGCATTGTTCATCGAGTTCGTCGCGGTACCCCTCAAGAGCAAATTCTACGAATCTCTGAATATTCGCCTCCGACGGATACGAACCGTCGTTGTAGTCTCCATGTGAATCCTGCAGCTCTTCTATGTATTCTGGCCTCCGCTTGTTATACATATTGCTGAATAGATGCGCCGCTATGTCCGGAACACCTGCGCGATACAGTATCTGGAACTCGATGAGACGCCCCAAGCGACCATTACCATCACAGTATGGATGAATCCATTCAAAATATAGGTGCGCAATAATTGCCTTAACTATCTGCCAGGCTAAATCGTAACCTTCGACGAATCCTCGCGGTTCGTATTTGGCTTCGTTTAGCCAATCACAGAATTTCGTCATTAACAAAGAACAGTCCTTGGCAGGTGCGCCTCCATAGCGCCCAACTGTGACTTCTCTTTGTCGAATTGCGCCGATTTCTGAATCGTCGCAGTTGGGGCTTCCAGTATCCATTATCAAAAGTCGATGATGCCTGCTTAGGTATTCGACAGAGAATTCTTCGTTCTCGTCGTGCGAAACTTTCGAGACTATCGAATTCAGAGCATCAATGACGTTGTGAACTTCTTGTTCATCATATTCAATTGCATGATTTCGCTCTCGAGGCCGTCTCACAATCGTTTCAACGGCTTCCGCCGACAAAGAATTGCCTTCAATAGACGTCGTACCGTGCACCGCGCGACTAAAGTATAGGATTCTTAACTCGTCGCGGTCGTCAGGTAGAATAGGAATATGACGTATTTGCTCAAGTTTCGCCTGTAACGCACCTAGCAACATCATTACCGATGCAGTAGGAACGAGTTCATACGGTGGAAATCTAATGAATTCGTGGGAGTTCATTGCCCAAACTGCTCAAATGCAAAGCGCAATCTTGTCAAGAGTTTTTCCAATATTATTTCCAAAGGTTTTTCCAGATGACTTTCCATCAGTTCCTTCACTAATCCGGCTGCAAGTATTGAAAATAGTAGTGTTTGTTTCATCATTGACATTAACGGTCCAAACATTGGCAGAAATATTTTATGAGATATTTCCCACATTTTTTCCAAAGCCATTGCACATTGTATGACAACAGTCACTCTTGATACAAGACTCAATTGCGCGATTTGCTGGCTGACATTATTACTACGGAACGGAAAAGAGACGACGTATAGCGCCCGTTCTGTCGCAACGATTCGCATTTCCCCGTCACACAAACGCATTCAAGCCCGTCAACTCCCGACCCACCAGCAGCAGGTTGACCTCGTTCGTGCCAGCTGCGTGACCTCGCGCGCCTTTCGCGCATTGTTGTGCTGCGCCAGCGTAGACTGTTTCGTCTTGTTTTCCAATTGTCATCGGCCTGTCATCATAATCGAAGCTTCAATTGATTGAGCATATCATTTATGCTTTGGCGATTCAATTCGCGCTTGGTTGGCCACCGGCCGCGCCGAAGACAGGTTCATCTATGTCCGCACTGCTCGCCCTGAGGAATCACTTCGGATCTGGGCGGCTGGTCATGCTGCAATTATTCAGCTCAGCCGGTCTGGGTATGGTCTACCCATACATCAATTTGTATCTCACCGAGATCGAATTCTCCGGCGCTTTGATCGGCACGCTCGCCAGCATCGGCGCGATTTTGACCTTGGCGCTCACGCCGCTTCTCAATCAAATTGCCGATCGCCTAATGCTGCACCGCCGGCTGCTGATGCTCTATTTCGGCGGCTTCGCGCTCGCCAGCCTTGTCTTCGCCATGAGCCAGAGTCACCTGCTCGTGATTATCGCCGTCTTGCTATTCAGGGTTACTACCGGCCCCAGCATGACACTCGGCGCGCAGTTGACGCTCACGCTTTTGCTACGCAGCGGCAAGACGATTTTCGGCCAGATGCGCTCGTTTTCCGCGCTTGGTTTCGCTTTTGCCAGCGCCTTGGCTGGTCCCATTTTCGCGCTCGGCGGTTATGCGCTGACCTTCACCGTCGGCGCGATACTGTCGCTGGTCAGCGTGCAGCTATCGACGATCTTCCCGGCAAAGCCAAAGGAGAAAGCGAAAACGGCAGCGGGACCGAAACAGCCACGCAACCGCGGCATTTATGTGCTGGCGGCCAGTCAATTTTTCGTCGCCATGTGCACGCATAACGCCTTCGCCTTCTTGTTCATCCACATGAGCCAGAATCTTGGCGTGACCATCGCGCATATTGGATTATGGGCGGCGCTTCTCGCTGTTGTCGAGTTCCCCTTTTATTTCCTGACGGACGCTTTATTGCCGAGAGTGCGCCTGCGCGTCACTTATGCTTTTGGCGTCGTCGGCATCGCCCTGACCACGCTCGGCATTGGCATCGTGCCGAACCTGCCGCTGCTTCTTTTGCTTTTCGTTTGTCGCGGGCTCTCTTGGCCCGCATACCAACTCTCCTGCTATCGCTTGATGAACGAAATCAGCCACCCGCGCAACGTCGCCACCAATCAAGCTATCGTGCAGGTGACGATGCCGGGTATCGCGCTTTTGCTGACCGGGTCGCTATACGGTTATACCTATGACCAGTTGGGCGCGGGGGCTTTTTTCGCCTTTTGCGCGCTGGCGGGCGCGCTTGGCGCCGTCATTGCGCTCGTCGGCTTCCGGCTGGCTGACGCGCGTCGAACTGTCGAGCAAGCTCGCTGAGGGCGCCGGCTTTTGCCGCAAGCTTCCGCTTCGGGCGATTTGACAGCAGGTCCGTAAATGGCTTGTCCGCCACTGTTTCAATCTGTGTTGCTCGCCGATTTGTCGGCCACACTCCCTGAGGACAGGACAGATTTTCAGCGAGCAAAATGTCATCCCGAATTCTACAATTTCTAGGGCTTTTTCGGGCGACCCGGTGGGTAGCCCCTACATCTTTTGCGCTCCATCGGGCGACCCAGTGGGTAGCCCCTACATCTTTTGCGCTCCGTCGGGCGACTCACCGAGTCGCCCCTACAGTTTTCGCCAGGATAGACGCTTTCGAAGTCTAACTTAAGCCATAAGTTTTCGATTAGACCAAACCTGTCCTGTCGTCAGGCTTCATGGGGGAGGGGTTTGGGGTGGGGGTATGCGGGCAAATTGCTTCATAAGAATCCTGATTTGCCACAGTATCGGACAAGCCTTACATTTTGTGTCTGTGGCAAAACGCTAGTCCAGCGGCCAATCGCGCACTTCGCAGCGCGCCGCCCAAGCCGCATACATCAGGCTCATCATCGCGACCCGCTCGCGCTCGCCGCCGCTGAGGTCGTTCAGCTCGGTGCGATCGTCGAGCATATTGTAAAGTTCCCAAGCGCCCGGATGTTTGCTGACCAGCTTCCAATCGCCGATGCGGACAGCGCGGTTGCCTTCGTGTTCCCAGTACAGCGGCTTCTCCCGCCGCCAATCGGAACCTCCGAGCGCTGGCAGTAAACTCTCGCCTTCAAACGGTTGAATCGCGTTGCCGTTGTACTCGTCGGGATAATCCGCGCCAGCCAGTTCAGCGAAAGTCGGCAGCACATCAATGAATTGGGCGGGACTGTGGCAGATGGTCTCGGCTTCAATCAGCGCCGGATAATGCACGATGCAAGGCGACGAGATGCCGCCCTCGTGCACCCAATGTTTGTAGAGGCGGAAAGGCGAATTGGAGGCGTTCGCCCAAGGCAGATCGTAACTCATGAAGGTATCGGCTGGTCCCGGTTTCAGCTCGACGCGGTTGCCGATTTGTACGCGCGTGCCATCGGGCAGGCGCGGCACGTAGGAGCGATGATCGCGCCAGCCATCTTCAGCCATGAGTTCGGCGCAACCGCCGTTATCGGACAAGAAAATAATCAGCGTGTCGTCATTGATGTCCAGCGCGTCCAGCTTGGCCAGGATGCGCCCGATGCCCTGATCCATGCGGTCGATCATGGCGGCGTAGGTGGCCATGCGCAGATCTTCCCAATCGGTGTTGACTGCCGTCTCCCATGGATGCGAATCGGCGTCGCGCGGCGATATGCGCCAAGTCGGATCGAGGAGGCCGAGGCTGTTAAGTTCTTCGTGCCGCTGCTGCCGCAAGCTGTCCCAGCCGCCGCGATAAGCGCCTTCATATTTGGCAATGTCTTCGGGCCAGGCGTGAAGCGGCCAATGAGGCGCAGTGTAGGCGAGATGCAGGAAGAAGGGCATGTCGTCTTGGCGCGCCTCGTCAATCATGTCGATGGCTTTGTCGCTGATGGCATCGGTGTAATAGAATTCATCGGGATAATCCTGAACGAATTCGCCATTTTCCGTCAGCGCATGCGGGTAGAAGAAGCTGCCGGCGCCAGCCAAAGTGCCGTAGAAGCGGTCGAAGCCGCGCTGCTGCGGCGTGGGGAATCCCTCCGTGCCGGGCTTCCAAGCCTCGGGTTCCTGCGCCAGCAGTTGACCGCCGGTATGCCATTTGCCCGACATCAAGGTTCGGTAGCCGGCGCCTTTCAGCACTTCAGCAATCGTGACGGCGTCATCGCGCAGGTAGCCTTGGTAGGCGCGTGTGCCGCAGTTCGCCACCATGTGGCCCACGCCCGCTTGATGCGGATGCAAGCCGGTCAGCAGCGCCGCCCGCGAGGGACAGCAGCGGGCGAAACTATACATCTGCGAGAAACGCGCGCCGCCCGCAGCCAGCCGGTCGAGATTCGGCGTCGCGATCTCGGAGCCGAAGCAGCCGATATCGGAAAAGCCCATATCGTCGGCGAGAATCAGAATGATGTTTGGTTGAGTCATGTTGCCTCCCGTCACAACGGATTCTGTAGGGGCGAGCCAGTGGGTCGCCCGAATATGTTCCAAACCGGCAACGGGCGACCTGATAGGGCGCGTAGACACCGCCCGCCGGCCGCCCCTACAATCTAATTGCGGTCAGTTTGATTCGCTTGAAAATCTCGCGCCTGCACCATCGTCGGCAGCGACGGAATCGCGCCTTTTCCCAAGCAGGTCAAGGCGCCGACCGCATTGGCGAAGTCAAGAATCGCCGGCAGCCGCGCGCGCCAGTTTGCCCGGTTTTCCAAAATGCCAATCAGCATCGCGGCCACAAAGGCATCGCCAGCGCCGGTGGTATCGGTCGCCGTCACTGCATAGCCGCCGCGCGCGATGCTCGTTCCGTCCTTTAGATGGGCGACCGCGCCCTTAGCGCCGTACGTGACGCAGATCATCTCCATGCGTTCTCGCCAGAGCGGCGCTACATCATCGCCGCCGGTCAGAAATACCAGCTCCTCATCGCTAATCTTGAGCATATTGGCGCTGTCCAAGCCCGATAGCATGCCAGCGCGGGCGTCTACTTCGTTATCCCAAAGCGGCAGGCGCAGGTTGGGATCGTAAGAGATGAACTTGCCGGCCGCCGACGCGCGCTCCAGCGCCAGGCGCAGCGCCGATGCGGCCGGCTCGCGGATGAAGGTGATGCTGCCATGATGGAAGACTTCGCAGGCGTCAATCAGCGCGGTATTCACATCGGCCGGTTTCATCAGCATATCGGCTGAGGGATGGCGGTAGAACATGAAGCTGCGGTCGCCATCGGCGGTATTGGAGACGAAAGCGAGGGCTGTGCGCGCCTCGCGCGAATAAGTGAGCCCGGTGATGTCGATGTTCTCCGCCGCCAGCACGCCAGCCAAATGGCGGCCGAAGGGGTCATCGCCGACCTGCCCCATGAAGGCGCTGGGATAACCCAGGCGGGCGACAGAGGCGGCGACGTTGGCGGGCGCGCCGCCGGGCGCCTTGACGAAGCCGGAAGCCTCGCCGACAGCCACGCCCATTTCCAGCGCGACAAAATCGATAAGGAGTTCGCCGAAAGACAGAACGGACATGGCGCTATTCGCTTGGTTGCGGCCAGTTTCCAAACTTTCCGATAGCGCCGCCATAAACCAGTATTTCCGTGTTAAATTCTTCTTTATCAGGCACAAATTTGTACAGCATTTCCATGACTTTTGGTTTGTTCATATTGAACCTGACTTCTTGATAATGCCGGCTACTGTCATTGCGCATCTCAAGTTCACCAACATTTAGACCGTTATGCCTGAACAGAACCTTTTGATCAGAGAACTGTCCTTCGGCCTTCTTTGTGGAGTTTACAACCTCAAAATTGTTTCCCAGATGTTTGACAACATCTCTATTGTAGAACACATGATATCTGTCTTCATCAAGCACAGTAAGATAGTCAACTTCACCAGCGTTAAAGATAGACTTACTCAAGAAAGCACGTAAGAGCGCTTTCCGCTGGAAGCGGTCCTTTAATTCTCTCATAGGTGTCTTGAGCCGTTCCTTGAAAACTGCGGGTTTCTGCTTGTATTCATCATACGATGGCGGAAAAGCATCTATACAATGTATGAGGAGAGTGCCAACTCCGTCAAGCGCCTGAAACCCGTCGTCTTCAATAAATCTGTTGCGACCATAAAGGAAAATCTGCCATTTCTTCTGGCCACTCTTTACGGAATGTGCATCTCCGGAGGGATCTATTACGTCTTTTTTCGCCTTCTTGTCGTTCTGATAATCGGTATCCATTCCAAGCAATAGCGCAAAAATCGTTGCATTGTCGTGTCCTGCTTGCCGGTATTCACGAGCTTGTTCGGAAGTTGACGCGCGAGTTTTACTCATCCGAGTATTTCCAAATCAGCAATTCATGAGATTTTTTGATGTGGCTGCCCCCATTGCTTTCCCGTCGGTTGATGCCGATACGAGTGTCGCCCTGCCCGAAGGTATACTGCCATTCAGGGGTGGAGATGTGACAATCGGAATACCAGTCACGAATCACTTCGCAATCGTTATAGGACAATATGAAACCCCCTTTGTGCGCGAGCAGCAGATCTCGCAGTAGATCATGCCGGAAGCCCTGATGGTGAATGGGAAAATTTCGGTGTGGATACATGCCGACGAAGGTCTTCCCTTGTTCAAGATAATAGGGGGGATCGCAATAGAGAAAATCGTTGGGGTGTGAAGGTATAGATTCTTCAAAGCTCGCGCAGCGCGCGGACAATTTCGGCGCTGTGAACTTTCTCACTTTCTCCAGTGTTTTCTGATATCGCTTCCTATTCAAATAAACATCAGAGGGCCAGCCCAGGAAATGTGGGCCGTATGAGGTGTTTGAATTGAAGTAGTAGTGTGCTGCTAAGTCATAAGGATTTAATGGATTTGTTCCATCCCAGTGTGCTTTCAGACGTTCTTTCACCGCCGAAAAGGTTGCTCGTGATGGCTCAAAATTCTGTAAAAGGCAGTACAGGCTCTCCGCATCCCGCGTTTGTACGACCCAGTAATTTACCAGCACATCAAAGATATCGTAAGCCGTTACTTCTATACCTAATTCTCTCGCCAAAGCGATTTCTATAGACCCGCCACCCATAAATGGCGAAACGACTTTGCTCGGCAGTGGACTCGGCAGCAGTTCCACCACGAAACCCACGGCGAGGCTTTTTCCACCAGCATAACGTAGAGGAGACCCTAAATAGCGCTTGTAAGCGAGCTTTCCACGGCTTCGCAGTGAGTTTAGAAACTCATCACGGGAGAGTCGTGCGACTGACAGATTGAGATGCAATTGACGGTTCTTGGTGTTCTCCATGATTGCTATCATGTTCCACCTCCGCCGCTAATCATATCCATAGTTCCGGTCGCGGGCGACAAAATCACCGATAAAGCCGCCGCAATCGCTGGCGACCAACGCGCCGACGGCGAGGTTGAGTTCCAGCTTGCCCATCAACTGGAGCAATTGGGTCATCTGCTGGCGCATAATCAGCATCATATCGTCCCAACTGACATCGTCGGGCAGCCCGCCCTGCCGCAACTCGCGCATGCTGTCGAGGTATTCGAGCGCCGGTTCAACATCATCAAATATGAGTTGGCACGGCAAGTCATGGCGGACAACGGCGTAAAAGTGGCGCGCGAGGATACGGGTGCCGTTTTCCAGGGCGAAGCCATCGCAAGGCAGCCTCGGCGGGTTGGCGCCGGCGCCGTTCTTGCTCAGCAGCACAATGGCGCGGCGGATGAGCACCTGCAATTCGGGCAAGGAATGCAGGCTGTCAGTCGCAGCCAGCACCCGTCCATCGGGCTTGAGAACGCGCTTGATTTCCGCCAAGCCCGCTTCAATATCAGCCAGATGATAAAGCACGTGATTTGCCATCACGATATTGAAGCTGTTATTGCTGAAGGGCAGCCGCATCGCATCGCCCTGCGTCAGACGGTCGGCGGCGCAAGGGTGCTTCAATAGCAGATTCGGCGAAAGATCCAGCGCGAAATAGGTGATATCGGGCTGCTCTTGCATCAGACAAGCGTAATGGCTGCCGGTGCCCGCGCCAATATCCAGAAGGACTTCATCGCCCGCCCAGTCGATGGTATCCAGCGTCCAACGAACGAAGTCGATGTTGGGGACGGTGAATTTGGCCTGTGTCTCTTCGTGAACGCGCAGGTTTCGGTCGGTCGCGTAATAGCGGCGGATCGCGTCTGCTTGTGCCATCGCCAATCCCGGCGGTTAAGCTGCCATTGCTCTGCCTATATTCTTACTATACAGCCGAATCAGCGAACTGCAAGCATTGGCGCTGGTGGCGCAGCCGCATCTAGGCGAGCGCTTTATTCGCCCCAAGTTTCCCAGTATGTCAGTTCGTTGGCGGGCACGCGCTCGGCTTTCTTAAAGGTCTCGCCGCTGAAATAGGCGGCGGGCAGTAGGGCAGCCGTCGTCACATCGGCGGGAATGCCCAGGATCTCGTTGCATTCTTTCTCATAGCTGAGGTGCAGGGTCGTCCATGCGCTGCCGATGCCGCGCGCCCGCAGCGCCAGCATCAAAGACCAGGCGGCTGGAATGATCGAGCCGTACAAGCCAGCATTGGCGGCCGGGCTGGCGTCGTTCGCGCGGCCCGCCACGCAGGGGAAGATCATCATCGGAACCTCATGCATGTGGTCGGCCAGATAGCGCGCCGAGCTGATGACGCGATGCATCTGCGCAGAGGGCGCATCGCCGGGCGCCGAGCGCGTCGCCACGCCAGCATAGGCGTACCAGGACTGCTTGTAGTATTCGCCGACCTTCGCCTTTTTCTCCGCATCCGTCACAATCAGCCATTTCCAGCCTTGCCGATTGCTGCCGGTCGGCGCTTGAATCGCAATCTCGAGGCAGCGCTCAACCACAGCGCGGTCGAGCGGTCGGGTCAAGTCCAGGCGTTTGCGCACGCTTCGCGTCGTCTCCAGGATGTAATCTACTGATGCCAGGTCGAAGTTCATGGTTATGTCCTTTCTCCCTAGAATTAATGGCGGGCGACCCAATGGGGCGCGTTGACACAGCCCGCCGGTAGCTCCTATTTGGTTTAGGTTCGTATCGTTGCCACTACCTTACTGGTCATCTGATGAAAAGTGTTCCGCCAGCCAGGCCAGAATCAGACCGCTAACACTTTCGTACTCCGAATCAAAGAGGCGCGTGCCATGCGCGCGGCCGCGATACAGGCGGGCGCTGACATCGCCTTTGGCGTTCAAGAACATCTGGCGGATTGCCGCTGAACTGCTGGCGTCATGCTGCGCCGCGACCAGCAGCGCCGCCCGGTCCGCCAAGCCATCTACCAGCGCCGGCGCCGGTTTGACACCGCGATAATCCAGCCCGGGCGAGAGGGCGATGGCGCCGCGGCAGAATTCTACCTGGGCGCAACTGATGATAGCGACATTGGCGCCGATGCTGCCGCCCATGATCGCTAATCCGCCGTCGCCGAGATGACCTTCTTCTAGCAGCCAGCCGACCCAGCCAAAGGCGACATCGTTGATGATCACATCCCAATCCCGCGTCCCGCCGGACTCGCCGTGCCCGCGCATATCAATGTTGAGCAAGGCGTAGCCGGCGTCAAGCAATTCGGGGATGAGCGGGTCCCAAGCGGCGCGCTCGCTGTTGAGCATGTGAAGTAGCAGGATGACGGGGGCGTCGGTTTCCGCGGGGTAATGGTCGGCGGCGAGGGTCGCGTCGGCGCGCGTTAGGGTGATGGTGTCGTGGGGTGGGGGTTGGGCGGCGGTGGCTGTGGTGATCAAGGTTAGAAGGAGCGAGAATATAATCGGTTTCGGTCTCATAGAATACCTTTATGACCCATCGGCCAGAATTAACTTATGGCAAGATCCACAAGGATGTCTTCGTTTTCGCTAGCGGATACGAATTGTGTGAGGCGATCCCAATCCACGCTGTAGTTCTCATGCAAAAAATCGGCAAGGAAAATCGTTGTCGCTTTGTTGATGAACTTGTTATATTCGTCACGAAAAGCGCGGTTTCTTTGGTCAGCGCCAGTACCAAGAGGTTCTATGATTTCAAGATAAAGTTGCTTTTCGTTCGAAATAAAGTACCAGAAATCCTGCCCGCATATTTTCCAGTAGGTTATTTCATCTATAACTTCTCCCGCCTCTTTAATCCTGCCAATTTTCCTCGGCTTCCTATCTTTGCCATACATACAACCATTGACTGGAACGATGGTCTGATGAGGGTATCTTGAACCCAGACGGACTATTGCTTCACTGAAATTGCGGTACATCTTGTGGACTTGGCTCGAGTTTCCCCAATTTGGACCAGACTTGATATCGACGATATAGATGATGTTGTTTTTTTCGAAGACAAGATCAATACCCGTAACCTCATCAACAGAAGGCTTGTAACCGTTGTTGACTCGCTCTGCGACAAATACAGCCACGCCTTCAAGAAATTCGCCAAACAGAGTTTCTTCTTGCGAGGAGATGAAAGCATCCAAAATGCTGCGAATCAATTGCGTAGCATCTTGATGTTTCGCTTTGAACAAGTATGGATTCTTGCGCTTTAGTATCTCATTCACGGGCCTGCGTTGGACTGTATGTAACCGCTTTTCATGGAATGAGCCGATGTTTGCTTCCACATAATCTTGTACCGCTTCCAAGAGATCTTTGCTCATCCTCGCCTCAAATCAGCCGTTGCAACTGCGTTTCCAGTTGCGCTTCAATCCCGTCTACATATTCGGGCACAATCTCAATCCCGACTGCCTTGCGCCTCATCTCGCGCGCGACGAAAAGAGTTGTGCCAGACCCCGCAAAGGGATCCAGCACTGTATCGCCCGGGATAGTAAAGAGCTTAATAAACCATTCCGGCAACTGCCGCGGAAAGACGGCGCTATGCCCTTGATTGTTGCACTCGGTCGCCATGTGAAGGACATTGGTGGGATAGACTTTGTCGCGACCGATCCAATGCGATACATTCTTGCCAAAGCCGCTTTCAGATCGAGATTCGTCGCGGATTCTGTCGGTTTCGCTAAGATTGCTGAGCCGCCCTTTCGCCCAATCCCCAACAGGGACCATGACCTCTTCCTGATACATATCGAATTTTTTCGATTTGTTGAATTGCAACAAGCGCTCCCAGGAATCCCTAAAGCGATTGGGCCATTTGCCCGGATATGAGTTTTTCTTGTGCCAAATGAACTCTTCAGTCCACAGCCAGCCTTGCTCGCGCAGCGCTTTGATTAGATCCAAAACATAAGTATGCCGCTCGCCATTGACCGCTTTCTCCTTGATGTTGAGAATAAACGTCCCGCGGGGGTTCAGAACGCGCCGGAGTTCATGAGAAATTGGCCGAAACCACTCAACGTAGTCGTCAGGGTGAATGCCGCCGTATGTTTTCTTGCGCTGGTCGGCGTAAGGCGGCGATGTGACAATTAACTGAACGGAATCACTATGCAACTGCGCCAATTCAATGGCGGAATCGCCTAGAATGATGTAGAAGTCGCCGACCATAAACCTATCTTCCACACGTTTGATTCACCTTATAATTGTAACTCAGGAGTAAGAAGTTTACTTCCCGTTCTTCCCGCCCCGCCCCAGCAGATAAAACAGCAGCGCCACAATCAGCCCGACGATCGCCAGCTTGTCCCAGGGCGAGAGCTCGGCCGGCGGCGGACGGTTCGAGATGACGCGGATCATGTGCGGCATATCTTTATCGCTGTGGCGGTAGAGCACCCGCTGTTCATCGCGCAGGATCTCGAATTCGCCATCGCTGACCTCGACGCGGTAGCCATCGGGAAACTGCGAATTGGGCACGAAGAGTTCGGTCGGCTCGGTCACGCCGCTATCATGACGGAAGCTGAAGGTGAAAAGCCTGCGCCGCCGGTCAAAGCGCATATTCAGCGGCTCGCCAGCGACCTTCTTGGCGTATGGTCGAACGACCGCGCTCAAGGCTCTGCCGCCAGAATCAATATCGGAGGGGTCTCGCTGCTGGTCGCGGCTGAAGATGGACAGGTCTTCGCCGTTCCAGTGATCGCCGCGTTCGTTGCTATTATCCGGCGTATAATTCCATAGCGTGTAATTGAGCAGGCAGTCATCCAGGGCGCGCAGATTGTAATCCAGCGCCGTTGCCTGCGCCGAGAAATCGCCAGCTTGATAGGCGCTCGCCCCATTCAAGTCGAAGGGGATGCCAAATTCGCCGACCACAATCGGCACATCGCCCAGCGCCTCATCGGCGAAACCGCGGAAGCGCCCGTACTGCTCGCTGAAGTAGGCTCTGATATCAGCCTCGCCAATCAGCGGGCGCAATTTGAACAGATCGAAATTGAGATGCGGATTGAAGCGGCGGGTGAAAAGCGTCATGCCATCGTAGAAATGGGGCGCGTAAACCAGTTTGTCCGCCTCATCGAATTGTGGCGGCGGCGCGAAGGGCTCGGCTTCGAGGAAGATCCGCGCCTCAGGCATGACCGCGTGGATGCCGGCGGCGAAGCGCTCGATGAAGGGCTTGAGGAAGTCGCGCGTGAAATCGGCGCGGGCGAAGTGACCCGGGCGCAGCAGGCGCGGCTGACCGTCATAATCGACATCCCAAATGCCTTGCGCGCGCCAGACATCGGCGCAATCATCGCGCCAGACAGTGGCGCCAGCCGGATCAATCCGCCGGGTCTCGATCTTCAGCGGCGGCAGGCTGGGCAGAGGCGAGCCGAAATCGGAGGCGTCTTGCGCGAAGCCGTTGGCGAGGAAGATCGCCTGCGCCGGCGTCGGCATCACCCCGCGCTGGAAGGGCAGATGATCGAGCGCGCGCAGATCAGGCACGCCGATCAAACCATAATGCGGCTCGTTCATGGTGTCGAAGCCGAGCACGTTGGGCAGGTGCTTGACACGCCGCGCCACATGGGCGAAGGCGTTCACATAATGTTCTTGCAGGTAATCCTGGATATTCAGCCCATCGACCATTAGCTGCGGGGCGAAGGTCCGCCCGCCGAAGAAGAGCGTGAACATAGTGAATGCGGCGAAGCGATAATAATTGTTCGCCCAGATCATGTGAGGAAAATCGTCGGGCTGTGCTTGATGGAGCAGCGCAGCGCCGGTCTCATGGAAGCGCGCGACATCCATGCCGGCGGCCTCGAAGGTCCAGGCGGGCGCGCCATCGCCGCCGGAGAAGCGGCTCCAGACATCTTGGTGCGGATCGATGAAGAGGCAGATGTCGTATTCCAGCGCCTTTTCGAGCAGGGCTTCCAGATAATCGAGATAGGCGTCATCGTAGCTGCCGGGTCCGTCGTGCTCGATCGCCTCCCAAGGGACGAGGAAGCGCAGAAAGTCCAGCCCCCAATGCTTGAGGCGGCCGAAATGCTCATCGGCTTCTTCCAGCGGTAAGGGGCGGCCGATGAAGGAGACCTTGCGTTTTTCGGCCAGGCTCTCCGGCAGGTGGGTATAACCCGGCGGCTCGGTCGGGACTTTGCTGCTGCCGCTCAGGTTGACACCGTGCAGGATGCGGGCGCGCCCGGCGTCGTCGATGAACCAGCGTCCGCGGGTGGTGATGGGCATGTAGGTGTCCTGTTGATGGGTGTGGTGGGGGGATTATAGCAGAGATTTCAGCAGAGCTGCGTTTTATCAATCATTGAGGATCCTGTAGGGCGGGTCGCCGAGCCGCGTAGACTCTGCCCGCCGACACAGCGGATCAAACGCCCCTGCATCATTCGAATTGGATTCGATTCGCTGCTATTGCAAGCCGAGACCTGTCTGGCGGGGGCGCTGTGGAAAGTGCCTAAACCGCCGGCCAAGGCCGATTCGGTCCGGTGCCCGGCTGCGGGAAAAGGCGCTCATTTAGCAGGCGATCGACGCGGTATTCGAGCATGCGCATCTCAATCGGCGAGAGCAGTTCGGTCATGCCGCGGGTATAGGCGTCGTCCGCATCTCCCAGCCGCCCGCAGAGTTGGCGCAGGTCAGCGAGGATCGCCGGCGGAATCGGCATGCCAGCGAAATCCCAGATCACCGTGCGCAGCTTCTCGCTGGCGTGGAAGGTCAAGCCGTGGTCGATGCCCCAAAGCCGCCCGTCTTCATCAACGAGGCAGTGGCCGCCTTTGCGGTCGGCATTGTTGGCGATGGCGTCAAAGATAGCCATGCGCTCCAGCTGGGGCAGCAGCTCGGGCTTGTCGAAGGTGTAATAATGTTCCGCCGGATCGTGATCGATGTAGAGCTGCACGGAGCCGATGCCGCGGGTGCCGGCGCGCAGCAAGGTCGGCGGCACCATATTCCAGCCCAGCGCTTTCGCGGTCAGGAAGGCGGCGGTTTCGCGGTTGCAGAGCGTGCCATCGGGGAAATCCCAAAGCGGGCGCTCGCCGCCGCGCGGTTTGTAAATCGCCAGCAGCCGCGAGTCTTGGCGCAGTAGATTGACCAGAAACGTGTAGTTGGAGCCCCAGCGCATCAAGCCAACTTCTTCGTCCATTTCGCCATATTCGAGCACGGCGATGGCGTCGTCCAAGGGGATGCAAACTGGTTCATCGAGGGCGCGGGCGGTATAGACGCGGGTGTCGCTCATGAAGGCAATTTCGGCTATTGAGGACGCTGCGATTATTGTAGCTTGCGGAGAATGGTCAACGCAACCGGGCGGCGGCAAGGGGCATTAGCTGTCTAGCTTCACGCCGCGATAGAGTTGCGACAGGGCAATTGCGCAGCCGAGCGGCGCCAGTTCAATCTCGTCAGCCGGATCGGTGAATTGCCGCAAATGCCAGCCGCTCTCGCTGCGCGTGTACCACTTGGCGAATACGCGCTTCTGGTCGAGGATGAGATAGCCCTGTATGCTGGGCACGGCGCCGTAGAGCTCGACCTTGTTCACGTGGTCACGCTCGATAGACGAAGGCGATGTCACTTCGACCACGACCGTAGGGTTCAGCAGAATGACCTCATTGTCGTCGGCGTAGGCCGGCTCGCCACAGACCACGCTCGCATCGGGATACAGATATTTGGTTTCATCGATTTGGACGCGCATCTGGCTGGCAAGCACGGTGCAGTCCAGATCGTCGACTGCGCTAAGAAGCGCTCCAATTGCGCGAGCTACGATCGAGTTGTGAGGTAGACTTCCACCGGGCATGGGTATGAGATCTCCGTCGATGAACTCGTGCTGTATTTCACTCGCCTCGTCTATCGCCAGGTACTCTTCAACTGTCATCTGGCCGATTTGTACTGCCATGGTCCTACCTCCCTGCGCTTAACCCGGTTTGGATCCTAAGCTTGCAGCGTCACGCCGCGATAGAGTTGCGACAGGGCGAGTGTGCAGCCGAGCGGTTCCAGTTCGATCTCGTCAGCCGGATCGGTGAATTGCCGCAGATGCCAGCCGCTCTCGCTGCGCGTGTACCACTTGGCGAATACGCGCTTCTGGTCGAGGATGAGATAGCCCTGAATGCTGGGCACGGCGCCGTAAAGCTCAACTTTGCGCACGCGGTCACGCTCGATAGACGAGGGCGAGGTCACTTCGACAACGACCGTAGGGTTCAGCAGAATGACCTCATTGTCGTCGGCATAAGCCGGCTCGCCACAGACGACGCTCGCATCGGGATACAGGTACTTGAAGTCGTCTACTTGGACGCGCATTTGACTGGCAAACACTGTGCGCCCACGTCCAGCCACGGCATTTCCAATCGCGATGATCGCATTTGCGACAATCGAGTTATGAGGTCCGCTTCCTCCGGGCATGGGTATGAGATCTCCGTCGATGAACTCGTGCTGGATTTCGCTCGCATCGTCAAATGACAGATACTCTTCGACCGTCATTTGGCGGATCTGTACTGCCATGGTCCTACCTCGCTAAGCCAGCTTCTGTGTTGCGGTGACAATCTGATAATCAAGCCCAATAGAATATGATACGGCCGTTTTGCTTGGCATCGGGGCGGCCCGATTTTACCGTGTCCATCGCATGCAGGCTCAGAGCGCGCATCTGCTCGCGCGAGCACCACATGCGCACGACTTGCGGCTCGCCTTCGCCGCCTTCGAAGAGGTCAAAAGCCGCCTGTTCTTGGTTTTCTTCATTATCCTCCAGATCGTCGATATCGATTTCATCGTCGATATCGCTCGGGTCTTGCGGCACAAATTCTTGGGCGACGAGGATGATCTTGTTGTCGTTCGGCTCGTAAGCCAAGCCCATCTGGGAGATGCGAAACAGTGGCTCAATCGGTTCGCGCAGCGCCATATCCAACCGGCTGAAATCAGCTTCCGTCTTGGTGTCCTGCTGCTCGTCGATATCATCGAGCAATTCGGCGATGGCGGAGGAAAGCGCGTGCGCCTGCTCCTTCTCAATTGTGAAGGAGACGAGCCGGTTGTCTTTTCCCGCCTGCAAGTGGAAGGTGCGTTGACCCTTTGGTCCGATGGTGCCGATGGTAACAAAATCGACCGGATTGAGTTCAATTACATTTCCCATATTGTCCTCCATCCACAAGCGTCACAAGCGCAGCTTGTAGAATGAGTCTGGCAGAGCCCTTACTCGGCGGACCTCGCCGCGTCCTTTTCCTGACGCGCTTTCGCCAATGGCAGGAGATGAGCGACATCGTTCATGCCGATAATAAAGGGACGGCTATGGCTCAAGCGCAATGTGCTAATTGATGCCGGCGAAATCACAATTCGCTGAAAAACATCCAGGTGCATGCCCAAGAAGTGCGCCAATGCCATCTTTATCAGATCGGCGTGCAAAACCAGCGCGATCATCTGATCGGGATGCTGCCGCCGCAGCGCTTCTATGGCGTCCACGATGCGCGCTTGGACGCCGCGCATGGTCTCGCCATTGGGGAAACGGGCGCGCGAGGGATACTCTTGCACCACCCCCCACATCTTGCGCTGCGCCAACTCGCTAATCGCCTTGCCCTGCCAATCGCCATATTCGACTTCCGTGATTTCGGGATGCTTTTGCAGCGATACGGTCGGATGATGTTTGGCGATGGCGGCGGCGGTCTCCATCGTGCGTTCGATCGGGCTGGCGTAGATGCAGCGAAGCGGCGCCCCTGCCAGGCGCTCGCCCAGAGCCTCCGCCTGCGCCAAGCCTTCATCGTTGAGATGCACGCCCGCCATCCGACCAGCCAGTTTGCCCGTCTTAACAAAGTCATTTACCGCATGTCGGATGAGCAGAATCGTGGTCATAAGCGTCTGTCTGTTTGGGCAATGGATTGCGCCAAATGATAACATATTCTGGATTGTCTGGGCTAGTCAACTTGCATAGTGGGCGCGGCGAACATCTTGGATGCCACAATCCAACCCCTCCCCGAAGCATCAGGGCGCTCGTAGAGACCTCCCCGCCGAAGGGGAGCCATTTTGGCGGAGCCGGTCTACCACAGAACAGCCTAAGCCTATCCAGATTCTCTGTCTCCACAGCGAGGCATGCTTGCAGTGTGGATGATCCGATTCTTGCGCATCGGTCGAGCATCGCGTGTAGATAAGGCATACCCACAATTCTGGGGAGATCAGCGCATGCAATTCGCCATCAACTATTCACCACAAGCTGAGAAACTCTGGCGGGCGGGGCGGATTCAGGTTGACTTGTTCAAGTGCCCGGATTGGCCAGATTTGGTGGCGAAGGTCGGCGCGATGCACGATGTTTACGTGCATTGCTCGCTCATCACCTGGCGCGGCGAGCTGGACCAAGCCGACTTCGCCCAGTTGCAAGGCTGGCTGGATACAACCGAAACGCGCGTGATCAATACGCATTTTGCGCTGGCGCAATCCGACTTTGGGGAAGGCAGCGTCACGCCGGAAATGGTGATAGACCATGCCACGCGCGTGTTGTCGCCGCTGTGTGAACGCTTCGGCGCCGATAATGTCGTCATCGAGAATCTGATTTATCCGACGCCGGCGGGCGTCTGGGAAGACATTTTGCTGCAGGAGATTGTTGATCCCGCGGTAATCAGCGATGTCGTCCGCCGTACCGGGTGTGGCTTGCTGCTGGATATCGCCCATGCAATCCGCGCTTGCGAAGGCAGCGGGCGGGAGGACGTTCATGCCTATCTAAACGCGCTGCCAATACATAACCTGCGAGAACTGCATGTCGTTGGCATATTGCCTGAGCCAGACGAACAAGGCATTCGTCAAGATCACTTCGCGCTGACCGAGGCCGACTGGGCGATGACCGAATGGGCGCTGGCGCAAATCCGGGCGGGCGCCTGGCGCGAGCCGGAAACAATGGCTTTCGAATATGGCGGCGTCGGCAACAGATTCGCTTGGCGCAGCGAGTCGGCAGTGATCGCCGCGCAAGCGCCGCGTCTTTATGAACTGGCGAAGTCGGTCTAAGCTTCTTGCGCTATGGTCGTAAAAGGGGCGGGCCGGCGGCTCGCCAGTACAACATGGGCAAATTTGAGGGCGACACAAGTGTCGCCCTCTATCAGCGGTCTTCTGGGGTCTAATGCTCTGGCGGTCAAAAACTCGCTATGGCATTGCCGGCTCATTAGTGATAAAGTTGTCGCGCAACGTGGTACAAGGAAGACATGAGCGTCTTTTCCACATTGGTGCAGTGGGAATGCACCCATCAGTCCCCAAGAGCGAAAGACCCGCGGCGAAACGTCCACACCGGTAGTGTGGTCTTGTTGGCGTTCGTTGACCGCTTCAACGTGGCTGTGGCAAAACCCGGTTAATCGTTTCTATAGCAGGAGTAAGCGCAAGATGTCAGAAGAACGTTCGCAAGGTACTGTCAAGTGGTTCAACGCCGAGAAGGGTTATGGCTTCATCTCTCAGGAAGATGGCGATGATCTGTTTGTACATTACAGCGAGATCCAGGGAACCGGTTACCGCAGCCTCGACGAGGGCGCGCGGGTTGAGTTCCTCATCACCGAGGGCCGCAAGGGCAAGCAAGCAAGCGCGGTCGCTTTGATCGACTAGTTCCGACCAACAGAGACTGAAATACAGTGCCCGCCTCTCGTTTGAGGCGGGTTTGTTGTTTTCTGGCGGAGTCTTGGCTGCGGCGGGAGGTCGGCCTCTGTCCGGTCCCTTTCGTTGTCTCGGATCCCATTCTTCGATATTCCCCAATGCAGTAGGGCGTTTCGCTGAAACGCCCGTCATTTAGGGCAACTCGTTCAACTGGCGTCTCGGCGCCGCGCGTAGGTCGCGTAGACACTGCGCTACGGCAAGGGGGGCGGGACACGTAGACATAGACCTTCGGGGGATGGGGGCGGCAATGCACGCCCATCCACGAGCGGGCAACCCTGCAGCTAGTTCTCAACCGTGAGCGTGCCGAGTGGCAGGCGGGCGTCGACGAATGGCGTGCCATCGGCGTGGCTGGCTGGCAACCGTTCCTGGTCGGCAACCCGGTATAGACCGGTAAAAACGGCATAGCGTCCCGGCGCTAAAGTCTCACTCAGCGGCACTTTCCAAGTTTCGGTCTCAACGAGTCCCCCGTACCAGAGGCGGGTGGGCAAGCGCGCGCCCAGCGGTTGCGCGTCCCAGACCCACCATTCCCCCGTCTCTTCATGGAAAAAGTGCAAGAATTGAACATACTCCGCGCCATCGGCGGCGGCGGCGCGCCAGGTGAAGGGAACGGCTAAGGCGTCTCCGGCTCGGGCGCGCGCTGGCATGTCGACGGGATCCAGAGCGAATCCGTTGGCGAATCGCGCGTAGACTTCCCCGGGCGCGGTGGAGGCGGCCGCCGCCAGCACCAAATCACCCAAGACGACCTGCGTCTCCGAGAGCAAGCGGCGGTCGCTGGAGCGGACCGCTTGAAGCGCAAACTCGGCGTCTTCATCGCGCCAAATGGTGAGAACAGCAAGATAGGCATGATTGTCCGCCACATCGGTCGCGATATCCAGCTCCGCCCACTGCGTATGCACTGGGACATATCCAGGCCCCAAGTAGAATCGCCATTGCTCGGTGAGACGCCGGTCCACACTGGCGACAGACCGTTCGCTTGCTGGATCAATCAGGCGAACAGAATAACCAAGCTGATGGAAATCGGATTCGGGAACAGACAGGAAGAGTTGGACGGCGACCTCGCGGTCACGGCTGGACAGGCGGTACGCGTGCAATTGCGCGCCGGATTCGAATACGACGGCCGCGCTCTTCGCTCCGGTCTGTTCACTAATGGGCTTTATGTTGGCGGTTTGCGTAAAGAGCAAAATGAAAACGGGCGGCAAAACAAATAGCGGCAAGCGGACTCGGCGTGAGGGGGCGGGCGCGATATCGCCTAAGAACCCCAGCATGGCAACCAGCGCCACCCAGCCGCCAAGGTACTCCAATGCTTCTTCCAGCGTGCCTTTAGTGAGGCATCCTTCGAAACGTATTGTGCCGATCTGAATGTCGCATAAGCCGTCCATCCCCTTCAAATCGACGAAGACGCCGCCCAGAAACATCATCGAAACACCGATCAACAGATAGAGCAGCCACAATCGCGCCGGCTGCGGCGAAGTCTCGATATGCGCTACCGTGATTGCCGCCAGAAAACCGCCCAAAAGCAGATATGGCAGGATCCACGCGCGCAAGCCCGGCGACTTCAGGCTATAGAATTCCATCATGGCAAGCATCAGGAAGAGAAGGCCGAATCCCGCAATATAGACGCGCTGCCATGCTCGCCGCGTCCGCGCGAGCCAACTCGCCATCAGCGCTGCGGCGCCGACTAAGACAAGCTGCGCCGACGATACCGCTGCGGATATGCTCCACTCTTTACCAAGAGTCCACAACCATTGATCGTAATCTGAGGGCGGGTCATAAAACAGTTGCATCGCCACAAAAAATATCTGAGCCGCGAGCATGATGGCTGACAGCACCCGAAATGAACGCGGCATACGTGGCAGGAGCCATAGGAAAACGAACAGACAAATTGGCGCATAGAGCAGCAGCATCACGATTTGATTCGTCGCCGCAACATCAAACGTCATCTGGACTCCCGGTGGAATCACCAGTCAAGCGACAATTTCTCAGGAAGATTCTTGTTGCGTGCTGCTGTCAATTGACGAAGCGCCTATTTCCGGCGCGACTCGACAAAATCGATCGCCGTCAGCAGGCATTCCAGCCCCTTGCCGCGCTCGCCCGTCAGATGCAGGCGGAGCGCTCGCCGGCCATGACTGCGCAACGCGCGCAGGTCGCCGGCGGCTTGCGCGGCGAAGAGCGTACCGAAGCTGAAGTCCATGCCGGGGATCGCCAGATCAGGCGCGGCGTCGGCGGTCAACTGCAAGAAGATGCCGTTGTCTCCCCCGCCCTTGTGATATTGCCCAGTGCTGTGCAGATAGCGCGGACCGTAGCCGATGGTCACCGCGCGTTTGGTCACATGGCGCAGGCGCCGTTGAATATGGGCAATCAGCCGCGCTTCGTCGGGGCTTGGGCTGAAGTAGATCAGGAAGGCAAAATAATCGCCGGCGCGCGAGCCAGCCATCTGCGCCGCGATTAGCCCGACCGCGTCGCTCCCGTCGAAGCCATGCTGAAGGCACAACTCCCGCAGCGGCTCCAAGGTAGCCTCATCGGCGTAAACATCCAGCCCAGCGCGCGTCATCAACGGCGCTTCCGCCGGCAGGCTGCCATGCGCTTGATAGCTTTGCAGCAGCGCCTTGGTGGCGTCTTTGGCTTCGGTGACGTTTGGCTCGTCAAAGGGATTCACCTCTAGCAGCGCGCCGGCGGTCGCCGCCCCGTATTCCCAGCGGAAGAACTCGCCGGCGATGGCGAGCCTGTCGGCGATGCGAATGGTAACGCGCGGATGACCCGCTTCCCGCAGCGCGCGAATCGACGCGTCTTTTTCCGCGACATCAGCGTCGTTGTCGACGCGGAGATAGATAAAGAGGCGGTCGCTCGCATAATCGTGGGGCAAGCCTACTGAAGCGCCTACAACGGGCAGCGCGCCCTTCCCCTCTTTGCCCAGGCTCTCAGCCAGCAGCTGCTCGGCCCAATTGCCGAAACTGCGCAGCGACTCGGAGGTATAAATGGTGACCTTGTCGCGCCCTTCTTTCGCCAGCGCGCCGATCACCGCGCCCAGCAGCAAACCCGGATGATAGCTCGAGGGGATGCTTTCGCGGTTGGCCGCCAGCATGGTATCGGCGCTCGCCCACAAGCCGTCGAGATCCAGCCCTATCAGCGCCGCCGGCGCCATGCCGAAGTAACTGAGCGCGCTGTAGCGCCCGCCGATGTCAGCTGGATTGAGGAAGATATCGCGGACGCCGGCTTTCCGCGCGATGGTCTCCAAGTTGGAGCCGGGGTCGGTGATGACGATGAATTGGTCGGCCGCGCCACCGGTCTTCTCCCAGAAATAATGATCGAGCGCCAGCGTCTCGATGGTGCCGCCCGATTTGCTGGCGACAACGAAGAGCGTATTTTCCAGTTCAATCTGCGCCTCGACCTGACGAATCCGCTCCGGGTCTGTGCTGTCGAGCACGATCAATTTGGGGAAGCCCGCCTGTGGGCCGAAGGTATGGGCAAGCACCTCCGGCGCCAGCGAACTGCCGCCCATGCCCAGCAACACGACATGCTTGAAGCGCGCATCGCGCATGCTGTCTTGCAGCGCTTGAAGCCGCTCGCGATCGATGGTCTTGTCAAAGTCGAGCCAGCCGAGCCGATCGGTGATCTTCTTGATCGTCGCCGCGCCGGCTTTCCACAAACTGCCGTCTTTATTCCAAAGGCGCGGATTGGCGAAATCGGCGTCCAGGTCCGCAATCGCCTCGTCGACGGCGCCATGATAAATGCCCAGCGCCAGCTTGGCGCGCTCGATGATGCCGCTGCGCAGCAGGGTGCGCTTTGCCGCCACTTGCGAAATCAGGGTCTCGAAACTGTCGATAAACGCATCGACGCCATCGTCCTGCAAGCGCGAGGTGACCTGCCCGATATCGATGCCGACCTCGGCCAGCCGGTCCAGCGCTTCTTCCGGCGGCAGAAAATCGCCGGTCTGTTGGGTGACCGTCTCGGCGGCTTGCCCGTGATCCTTGAAGGCGGCTAGCGTGGCCGGCGGCAGCGTATTGACCGTCTGCGGACCGATGAGATTATCGACGTAGAGCGTATCGGGATAGGCAGGGTTCTTGGTGCTTGTCGATGCCCAAAGCGGACGCTGCGCCAGCGCCCCGGCTTCCCGCAGCGCCTCGAAGCGTTCGCCTTGGAAGATGCGCTGGAAGGACTTGTATGCCATCTTGGCGTTGGCGATGGCGGTCTGCCCCAGCAGTACGCGATTGGCGGCGATGCGCGCCGTATCTTGCCGCACTTGCGCCGCGCGGATATTGTTCTCCAGGATGTCGTCAACCATGCTGTCGATGCGGCTGAGGAAGAAGCTGGCTACCGAGGCCACGCGCGTCACGTCCTCGCCAGCCGCCAGCCGCCGCTCGAGACCGCGGATGAAGGCTTCGGCAACGCGTTCATAGTTGTTGAGGGCGAAGATCAAAGTTACGTTGACATTGATGCCGGCGGCGATTGTGTCTTCTATAGCGGGGATGCCCTCGGCCGTCGCCGGAATTTTTATCATCAGATTGGGACGCCCGACCGTCTCAAAAAGGCGCTTGGCTTCATCGACGGTGCCACCCGTATCGCGCGCGAGCAAGGGCGACACTTCCAGGCTGACGAAGCCATCGCCGCCGGCCCTGCGCTCATAGATTGGGCGGAAGAGGTCGGTGGCGTTTTGGATGTCTTCTATCGCCAGCGCCTCGTAGATATCCTGCGCTTCCAGGTCAAGCATGGTCATGATGGCGTCGTCATAGGTATCGGAATCGCCGATGGCTTTCTGGAAGATGGAGGGGTTGGAGGTGACGCCGAGCACGCCTTCTTCATCAATGCGGCGCTGCAAGTCGCCGTTGTTCAGATCGTCGCGGTGGATGTAATCGAGCCAGGCGCTCTGCCCGAAATTCTGAATCTCCAGCAGGGGATTGCTCATCAGGGTCTCCCGATATTGCACGTGAAATGGCCAGTTGCACCATTCTAACAGGCTCAGACTAACTATGGAAATAGTTTTGCTTTGGCGCCGGCTGCGGCATGAGACGCAAAGCGCGAATTCAGCCCTTGAGCGAGCCGCTCAGCAAGCCGCTGATGATGAAGCGCTGGAAGACGAGGGCGAAGCAGATCGGCGGGATCACCGAGATGACGCCCGCCGTGATGATGCTGACATAGTTCACATCGACATCGGTGGCGAACAGCGAAACGATTACTGTGCTGGTATACGAAGCCGGCGTCTCCGCCAGCAGCAAGGCAAACAGGAACTCGCCCCAAGATAGCATAAAGGCGAGGATGGCGGCGGAAGTCAAGCCGGGCAGCGCCAGCGGCAGGATAATCCGATTCACGACTTGCAGGCGGCTGCAACCATCGATGCGCCCGGCATCTTCCAGCTCCATCGGGATGGTCTTGAAATAGGATTGCAGCAGCCAGATTACGTAGGGCAGGATGAAAGACAGGTTGATGAAGACCAAGGTCACGATGCGGTCGCTCATGCCGATTTGTCTGGCCACCAGCACGATGGGAATCGCCAGCGATAGCCCGGGGATCAGGCGGCTCGCAAGAATGCCGAAGAGCAAGGTGCTGCGACCGCGGAAATCCAGGCGCGCCAAGGGATAGGCCGCGTAGGCGCCGGCGATTACCGCGACTGCGGCCACGCTGCCAGCAACGAAAAAGCTGTTGGCGAAGGAGCGCAGAAAGATGCGCGACTGATAAGGCACACCCGAATCCTCGCCCAAGAGCGCGCCCTCAAAGATCTCGCGGTAGCTATCAAGCACGATGGGATTGGGCAGCCATTGCGGCGGGCGGCTGAGCAATTGCCGTTCGTACTGGAAGCTGGAGCTGACCAGCCACAAAAAAGGTCCGACCGTGCCAATCATCAACACAGCGGCGGATACATAAATCACGATCAGGCGCAGGCGCGCGTGCTGCCTCATTCGGGTCGCGCCCCTCGATCCAGGAAGACATAAAAGATGATGGCGAGCGCCAGCGTGATCGCGCCCAGCAGCATGGCGATCGAGCTGCCGGCGCCGAAGTCCAGCTTGCGGAAGGTCTCGGTATAGATCTGCCAGCCCAAGACATTGGTGGCGTCGGCTGGTCCCCCAGCGGTGAGTACAAAAATGATGTCAAAGACCTTTAAGGCGAAGATCATTTCAAAAATGATGACGATGGACAGCATGGGGCGCAGCAGAGGAAAAGTGATGTAGGCGAAGCGCTGCCAGAGCCCCGCGCCATCGACGATAGCCGATTCATAAATGTCGCCCGGGATCGTCTGCAAGCCAGACAGCAGCAGCAATGTCGCCAGCGGTATGTGGATCCAACTGTAAGCGATAACCAGCCAGATCATCACGTTGGGCATGCTGCCCAGCACATTCTGGTATTCCGTGATGATGCCCAGCTCGTACGCGACCGCGTTGACCAAGCCATACTGCGGGTTGAGCAGCCACTTCCACAGCAGGGCGTTGACGACGGACGGGATCGCCCAAGGGATAAGCAGCAGCGCGCGCAAGACCCCGCGCCCGGGAAATTTTTCATTCAGCAGCAAGGCAATGAGCAAGGAGACGACGAGGATCACCGCGACCGAGCCGATGGCGAAAGTAAAGGTAGTTTGCAGCGGCTCCCAAAAGTCGGAATCACCCAACCAATCAATGTAATTTTCCAAGCCAATAAATTTTTCGCGTCCGGGGCGCTTGAGGTTCCAGCGGTGCAGGCTAAGGTAGACCGCTATGCAAAAGGGAACCAAGATGGACGCGGCAATGATGAGCACAGCCGGCGCGCTGAAGAAGACCGCAAGCAGGCCCTGTGACATCTCTTTGCGTGGTCTGGCGGCATTGGCTTGCACGGCAAATGAATCCTCAATTGAACGGTGGAGGGGCGGAGGGCGAGCCAGCGGCTAACCCTGGAGAAGCCAGTTTCACCCCCCGGTCCCCCCGTCAAGACGGGGGGAGACTAATGCCAGAGGGGACTCCTAGGGGCGAGGTGGTGAACTCGCCCCCGAATTCTGCTACTCCCACTCTTCGCGCAGGTCGTTCCATTCCTCTGCCAATTCAGCCAAGACTTCGCCCTTGTCGGCGTCGCCTAGGATGGCGGCTTGCAGCGGGCCCCAACTGCCAATCTCCCAATCCGAGAAATAAGGCACGAAGCGATAGGGGCGCGAGATGGCGTATTCGGATTGTTCACTGAGCAGGTCGGGATCAATCCAGCCGGAGATTGAGTTGCGCACCTCTTCATCTTCATAGAGCGGCGCGGGGGAGAAGCCCAAGCCGAATTCCAGCGCCCAACGTTTCGGCACATAGTAGACGCCGGTGGCATCCTTGCCGCCCAGGAATTGCACCAACTGCCAGGCGGCGTCCTTATCCTGTGTATTGTTGGTGATGGAATAGAGGCGCACATAGCCCCAGGTGCCGCTGCGCACTTCGTCCGTACCCGGGATGAGCGCGTTTTTGATATCGCCGGCCGCCATGGACTGTTCGGGGTCATTCATGGCTTTCAGGGCGTAGTCAGTGGTGGTTTGGAATGTCGTTGTGCCAGCCGCCAGAAGCAAGCCGGGGTCATCATTAGTGAGCGAAGCCGGGTCGATCAAACCCGCGTCCAAACCCTCGGTCAGCCAATCCAGCGCCTGCCAAGCCGCGCTGCCCTCTTCCTGGAAGAGCGGGTTGAAGTCGTCGTCAAAGAGCCTGCCGCCACGGGCGGCGGTCAAGGTTTCCCATTCGCGCAGCAAGTAATTCTCGCCACTGCGCACCGACATAAAGATGGGGTATTCCACCACGCCGGCGTCTTTGATCATCTGCGCCTGCTCGAGCATTTCATCCCAGGTTTCGGGCGGCGCTTCAATGCCAGCCGCTTCCAGATGCGCGGCGTTGTAGGCCAGGGTCTGCACGCCGGAATAGTATGGCAAGCCATAGACTTCGCCTTCATAGGACATCTGGTCGATGATGCCTTGCGGCAGGTCGGCAAGCAGCTCTTCCGCGCCTTCCAAACCCGTTATGGGCTGGATCCAGCCAGCAGCGGCCCACTCCGCCAGGTAGCTGTCGCGCACATAGGCGACATCAAACTCGGTGCCCGCCACGAAACTGGCGACCATCTTGTCGCGATATTCGTTGCTGGGGAAAGGCAGGAACTCGGCTCCCCAGCCGTATTGATCGGTGAAGCGGCCCAGATTCTCGGTTACGACATCGACCTGATAGGGCCAGCCGGTCAGCTTCAGCCCGTCGCCATCCTGCGCCAGCGCGCCGCCAGCAAGCAACAAGACGCAAAGCAACACTAACAGCTTGAACTTGTTCATTGTGATATCTCCATTTGATGAGCTTAACAAAAGAGAGCGAAACATACTGCGAACAGCATTATACCCCCCCCAAATAAATTGCAATCTCAGCCCGCCTGGCGCTCCATCCTACGGATCGAGATCAACACCAGCAGCGCCGTGACCGACAGATAAACCAGCGTCAGCAGCACCCAGGGCGAGAGTATCGGGATGGACGCGCCGTTGCTAGCCAGGGTGACGCGCATCGTCACCAACTGCTGATGATCGATGAGCATCTGCTGCGAGCGCAGGGTCGCCATAATCGGGTTCAGGCTGGTCGCGATCATATCGAGATAGATCGTCGTCGCCTCAATCGTAGGATTGTCCGTGAAGCGGTTGGTGAAGCTGTTGACGACATTGCCATAGGCATTTTGAAAGAGGATTAGCGCGGCCAAGGGCAAGCCCACGGTAATGCCGATGGCGACGGTATAGGAGCGGACGGTCGCCGCCAGCGTACGCTCGGTGATGGAGGAGAAGAACATGCCGAAGGCGCCCAGCGCAAGCGCTGAAACCAGCAGCACCAGCAGCGCCAAAATCAGTTCCGCCTCGCTGACGCCGCCGAACAAAAAAGCGATGCTTTGCAGCGGAATCGCTGAAAGCAGCAGCAAAACGATATAACCCAGCGCCGATTGCATCTTGCCGACGACGAAGGTGGCTTTGGTGATGAGCGTCGTTTGGAGCAGGTCGTAAGTCTTGCGTTCGCGCTCGGTGGTGATGGCGCCCGCGGTCAAAGCGGGCACGATAAAGATTATTAGCATCAGTTCGATGAAAAGCACGCCGATGAAGAGTTCGCGTCCCAGGTCGCCGGTCACCACCACGCCGCCGGCTGGCACGCGCAGCAGATAAAGCAGAATGGTGAAGAAGCTCATCAGCGTCAGGAAGATGGAGATGATGGCGAAGCCGCGTACGCCCCGCATGCGCCCGCGCAACTCCTTGACCATCACCGGGTTCAGGCGGAAGGCGCGCAAATCGCCGATGGTCAGCAAGCCGACCGACACCAGCGGGATCATCGCCAGAATGCCCGGCGTGAAGCCAAAGGCGAGCAGCGCCGCCAGATTAGCCGCCGTCAGCAGCCAGGCGGTGAAGACAGTCCAGAGTTCCTGCGCCATAATCACCGCCGCCAGCACCAGCAAGATCGCCGCATTTGCCGCTATACCGGCGAAGATCAACAGCGCGCCGGTGTCGGCGTCGATAGTGGAGCGGCTGAGAGCCGCCTCTTGCAGCGTGGCGAAGATGGTCGCGTCATGGTTGGCTGCATGGATAGCGATGACGATCACCGTGAACGCCGCGATTAGGTTGATAAGCGCGCCCCAAAGCATAATCAACGAGCCGCGCCGCAGCAGCCGTTCGCGCGGTGTCATCAGCTCGGGCGGGATGCGGTCCCAGGCGACGCCCTCGGGTACGTTGTCGCCGAAGAGGCTGCTTATCAGGCGAAAGATTTTTTGCAGGAATACGAGCATGGATCGTGATTCAGTCCGCTATTTCAGCCGATGTCCATTTAGGCGACAGGCAACTTGCGCCCAGATTCGTTTGGTTTAGTCTCTGCGCCAAACTTCGAAAAAATTCTGCGAGTGATAGAAACAAACGTTGAATTCCATAAAGAAGTTGGTTTGGCCCAACAGTACCGGGACGTCATTGCTGTTCGCCCAGGCAAACAAAAGTGGAATATCGTTGGCTCCAACTATTTCCGGAAAACTCCCTAATACCGAAATGGCACGCGACTCAACATTGGATAGCCCGCCGGCGAGCCGACCCAAGCGCCTCTGTCGATTCCAGTCGAATCCCAATGAACGCCCAACCGCATAGGGCAGCAGATTTGTCGCTGACCCCGAGTCAACTATACCGCTAAGTTGGATCCCATGATCGTTACTGAAAACATGAAGTGACAGGCGCGGCATCAAGCTGCCAGGCAGCGCTGTTAGGCTTGAATACGCGATTCGCGACATTATTTGACTTCTGGAGCAATTTCCACTTTGTGTTCCTCAAGGTATTCCAGGAGTTTCCCCGCCGCCTCATAATTGTAACGAAGACCAGTTACCTCCGGAGCGATTTCTTTCAATGCGGGATCTTTAAGCAGGATCCAGAATAGCTGCTGTTTATCCACGTCATCCAACTCCGTAACCTGTTGAAGCAATTCATCTGAAAGCATGAAAGTGTCCTTTCGCCCGTCAGCGGCAAACCACATTATACGCGACGATCCGCCAGTTATCATTGGTCAGCCGCAAAGTCGAGGATCACATCCAACGGCATCTCATACGGCTTGACCGCCGGCGAGTAACTCTGAATCACTGGCGGAATAAGCAGACGTTCGTCCGCCATGAGCTTTGGCCAGCCCTCGCTGCGGGTATCGTCAAGCGTGACAAGAGCGACCTCATCAAGGAATACCTTGTCAGCTTCATCAAGGTTTAGCGCATTTTCGCTCATGCCCCAAGAGTCCCAGCAGAGCATTTCATGCCCGTTGAGCGCTGCCAAATCCAGCAGTGTTTCCCCGACCACGAATTCCCAGCCACACAATGAAGATCCCGACCCAAGCCCGAAGCGTTCTGGATCAGCTTGACCGGCGCGGCACATCAGCCAGCCGGCGCCGCCACGAATGAACTGATCCGCCGGCACGTCAAGCGGGTCAAACTCGACTTTCCACATGTCTATCTCGTATGGTCCTAATTCACTGTCGACGCCGATCCAGCGGGCGCCGTTCCAATACTCGACTATGACGTGATCGCAGAAATATCCCGGCTCGATATAGGCTGATGCGCCGTAGCGAGCGCGGGCAGGGACTCCTTTGTGTCGGAGGATCGAGACGGTTAAGGCGGTGTGATCGCGGCAACAGCCCACAAGACGGTTTTCGATGTTCCGCGATTCGGACAAAGGGCGGTTATCCAATTCGAGGATGCGATCAAGCATGGCGCCCAGGTAGCGACAATCGATTTCTGCGATGCGGTCGGCTGGCGGGTTGGGACCAAGAGCTGCGAAATGGACGATCAAGCCTCGCGCGATGCGGCAGATTTCGCCGATGTCACTCGGCAGGGCATCGTAAAGGCGCGCATGTGGACCAGGATCGGTGAAGACGCTCTGTTGCCGATAGTATTCGAGATTGGACATGGGCTTATGTCTCTCTTTCGCCTTTGTGGTCAATGCGTTTTCAATTCCTTCGCGTTATTGGGGCTTATAGCAGAATCGTCCGCCGCCGCGCCAGCTCAGCGATGACCATGCGGTCGGCTTTGCCGAAGCTGTAATCATCGAGTTGCGCCTCGTTCATCCAAGCCCAATCTCGTACGCCGAGCGCCTGCGGCTCACAGTGTGGATGCAGCGCGCCCAGGAAACGGCAATCAAAGGCGTGCAGCGTGATCTTGAAATGCGTGAAGGCGTGATTGACCACGACTAAGAGCGCGCCCACTTCAACATCAATTGCCAATTCTTCGCGCAACTCGCGCTTTAGACAGGCGGCGAGCGGCTCGCCCGCTTCGACCTTGCCACCCGGGAACTCCCACAAGCCGCCCAGCAAGCCATTTAATGGGCGCTGCGCGATTAAAAGCCGCTCTTGGTCATCGCGGATTAAGCCCGCGGTCACATCATAGTGCGGGGTCGGCGGCCGCTTGGCGCGCCGGGGCCGCTGGTCTTGCGTCCCGGCCGCATGGGCGCCGCAATGCGCTTGAATCGGGCATTTGCCGCAGAGCGGATTTTTCGGGCGGCAGACGCGCTGCCCCAACTCCATAAGCGCCTGGTTGTAATCGCCCGCGTCTTGAGCCGGCAGCCAATCGGCCGCGATGCGCCAGAGTTTTCCTCGCGTCGCCGCTTGACTGATATCGTCGTCCAAATCCAGAATGCGCGCAAACAGCCGGATGATGTTGCCATCGAGAACGGGCGCGGCGCGCGCGAAAGCGATGCTGGCGATTGCGCCGGCGGTGTAGCGGCCGATACCGGGCAACTTGAGCAGTTCATCGACGTCCGATGGCAGCAAGCCCGCGCGCTCATTGACGAGGATGCGAGCGGCGCGCTGCAGATTGCGGGCGCGGCTGTAATAGCCCAAGCCCTCCCAGAGCTTCAGCACATCGTCCAGGGGCGCGGCCGCCAGCGCTTCAATTGTGGGAAACGCGCAGACGAATCGCTTGAAATAGGGAACGACTGTCCGCACCTGCGTCTGCTGCAGCATTACCTCGGACAGCCAGACCCGATAAGGCGTAGGGCAGCGGCGCCAGGGCAAGTCGGCGCCATTCGCTCTATACCAGTTAAGGAGTTGATCCGCGAAGGGAGCGGCCATCACTCACAACAAGGTGAGGGCGTGCCGGTATACATTGAGCGCGGCGTCCAATTGCCCCTGCCGCATCAAGGCGTCGCCTAATACGCGATGCACCGACGGGTTGCGGCTGAATTGGTCGCGGGCGATCAAAAGGCGCATATCCCGGACCACCCACTCCAAGCCCGCGCTGGTGCGCAGCAGCGTCTCATAATCCGCGAGCGCCTCGCGCAATTCGTTTGTTTCAACCTTGCCGCGCGCCGAATAGATAGCTGCCGCCAGACCGGGCGGAGGCGGTTTAGGCGGCGCTGCCTTGGGCGCCAATTTCTCCCGCGCCGGCTGCGCCGCGCCGCCACCGGCGGCCGCAATGTCGCGAAGGCGGCTGATATACCAGGCTTCCAAGTCAACTTGACCCTGACCAAAAACAAAGGCTTGGGTCAAGCCATCGGCCGGGGCAAGCGCCGCCTCGGGCTCGGCGACTGCAGCTTCCTCTTCGTCCGCCGAGCTCGCTTCATCGGTCGCCGTCGGCGAGACATGTTCGGGCACCGGCGCCATCGACTGTGTGCTGTACTCTTCGCTCTCGCCATCTTTCATATCCATGATTGAATCGAACACAGTCATCGACTTGGCCGGGCACCGCGTGTAGAGGCTCTCGTCTTCCAGGTCATCCAGCGTTTCATCGTCTTCGTAGGCGTCGTCAAAGTCATCACCAGCCTCCGCTCTGGCGCGCGCGGCTTCAAGGGCTGGCGGCGGCTCTTCTTCGGACGGCGTCGGCAAACGCGGGCCGGCGCCTCTTTTATTTATGCTGTCCAGCCACTCAAGGGGATCTTCCTGCGGACCTTGCGTCAGCAGGTCGTCCAGGTTTTCCGGCGGCGCTTCCGGCGGGCGATAATCGGTGATCTCAGGCAATTCTTCTTCAGTTTCGGCGGCGTTGATTTCCGCCAGCCAAGCTATCGCATCGGCATCAAGGGGACCGCCGTCGCTAATGTCAAAGCGAGCCAGGTCGATCGGCGTTTCCTCATCCGCATCGGCGAAATTATCGCCAGAGGCCGCGCTAGGCGTTTCATCCAGCCAGGCGCTCCATGCGTCAGCAGCTTCGTCATATTCGTCGGAAGCGTTCGCGCTTTCAGCCTCGCTCTCCGAGGCGGCGCCGTCGTCAATGAATTCGGAGGCGCTGGCGCCTTGGATTTTCGCCAACTCTTCCAGCCATTCGATCAACTCTTCCTGTGACATGGAATCAAAGTCGGGCAGTTCAGGATCTTCAAACATATTCTTAGTCAATCCAAGCTAGACTTTTGAACAACGATGCGTAATGGGTGGCAAGGGCGTTTAAAATAACTCCCCGGTTTGCGGCGCCAGCAGCCAAGCCACCCCCCAACTGCAAACGCCTTCCCCGCGCCTGCGTTCCCCCCAAGTGGACTGCGCGCCTCAGCATCAGGTCGCGTACACTGACCGTCAGGAGGGGAGCTACGACGCGACGCGGCGCAAAGACCATTGCGTGGGCGCCGGTTTCAGCGCGCGCGTATCCGCACAGGTTGTCTTAGCGGAAACAGATTATAGCGCTGTTTGACCGCCTCTGCGATTGCGATTGGCGTCATCGTCGTCGGCGCCCGACCCGGGCAAGCCGTCGTAGTTAAGCCAGGCTGGGGGCGCTTCCGCCGCTTGATCGGCATCGGCGATCAGATCATCGCCCAAACCTATGTCATTGAAGTCGATGTCTGCGCCGGCATCCAGCGTCTCGTCGGTTTTCGATTCGAAATCGAAGTCGGCGTCATCGACGCCTAGCGTATCAAAATTGAGTTCTTCGGCATCCTCATCCAGGGTAATGGCGATGGTTTTTTCAGTCGGCGATTCCAGTTCGAAGTAATCATCCCAGTCGAGGCTGGCGATGCTCAATTGCTGTGTATCCTCATCGAGACTGATGGCATCCAGCTTGTCGGTCGGCGTATCAAAATTGAAGTAATCATCGAAGGTGAGGTCTTCCAGGTCAAGCGCGTCAATGTGCTCGTCCAGGCTAAGGGCGACCGCGCCAGTCAAAGGGGCAGGACCGCCGCCGGAACGTTCTTGCATGGCCCGCAGCCAGGCGGGCGGATTGCTGAAGCGAAAGTACGGCGTCTCAGTGGAATCATCCGGGTCGATCGCCTTCATTTCGCCGGTTTCTTCTTGGACAAGATCGCTAACCCAAGCGAATTCTTTGCCGGGCGCTGACATCGGCCGCGCGTACTCATTGACGTCGTCGGTCGCCGAATCGTTCTCGCGGTCCAGCCCGGGCGCCACGGCGTTCAGCCAACCTGGCGCGCCCTGGTCTCCGCCCGCATCTTCTACAAAATCGGCCAGTTGATCGACATCGTCCAAACCCCAGGCGCGCGCGCGCTCCACAGCCGAGGCGTCGGCGCTGAAGGGCGCTGCTTCGTCATCGGCCGAGACGGACAGGCTGGCCAGTTCGTCATGTCCCAACTCTTTGGGGTCGTCGCGCAGCCAATCGACATAGGGATCGTCATCATCATCATCGCCCAGTTCGGCGCCCCAATCTTCGACCAAGTCGGCGTTCAGTTGATTGGGGTCTTCAGGCTCGGCATCATTGAGCAGCGATTCCACGCTCGCAGCCGCATCGTCTTCGAGCCAGGATGAGCCTGGCGGCGAATGCAGTAATTCGTCGTCAATATCCAGCGTGGGCTCGCTGTCGGCTTGAACGGCGCCGTCTGCTTCGGGGCTTAGCCAGTCTTCAATATCGCTCATATGCAGCGGCTCAGTATCGGAATCAAGGTTGAGCAGGCGATTCATTTGCTCGTCGCCGTCGAATAGGTCCAACTCGCCAGCGTCTTTTTTATCTATCGCCTCGCGCATCGCGGCTGATAACCAGGGCGCGCCGCCGGCTTCTTCGTTTTGGCCCGCTTTCACCCATTCGCGTTCGAAGTCATCGAGATACTCCAGCGGTTCGTCCTCAGCTTCCAGCGCCAGGCTGCCGCTATGAATGTCCGCCATCCAGCCGCCTTCGTCTTCCGATGAATCCAGCCGCTCCAGCAGATCGGCCAGATCGCCATCCATTTCGGCGCGCATGTCCTCAGATCCCTTGGTTTCCGCATCATCAGCGGCGGCGCGCGCTTGGGCGACAAATTCGACCACATCATTATGGTCGGCGAGTCGTGGTCCCTCGTCTTTCGCGGCCGGCGCCGGCGCGGCCGCCCCCAAGAAACCGCGCTCTTCCATGGAATTCAGCAGCGCTTCGGCATCGTCACCGTCTTGGGGCGCTTCGCTGACCGCGGCAACCGGCTCGCCGATCACCAATTCGCTGAACAGCGCCTCAATCTGTTCGTTGGAGAGCAAATCATCAAGTCCATCGGTGACGGCGCGTTCTTGCGGCGCCGCCTCGCCCTCGTCTATTCCCAGCAGCGCGCCAAGCCCGCCGGCGCCTTCGTCCGCTTCCGCCGTTTCATCGCGCGCGGCGCCCAATTTGTCCAGCCATTCCGGGTTGACGAGCTCGCTCTCACGCTGAGGACGGGCGCTGTAATCGAGCCGCTCCAGCATTAGCAGGGTCTCGGGCGCTTCCTCGCCAGAAGCCATCTGATGCGCCAGATAGGGGTCAAGCGCTTCAATGCGCTTGAGATAAAGCTGCGCATCGGAAGGCCGCTGTTCCGCCAGCCACAGCTCGGTCATGATGCGGTTGGCGTCGATGGCATAGGGCAGCCGGTCCAGGATGTCGAGCGCGGTTTCGGCGGCGTCCATGCGTCGGCCATCAAGCCAAAGCGCGCGCGCCTGCAATAGCTGCAGGTCGATGCGCTGCGGGCTTTCCTCCAGCGCCGCCGCCAGGGTATCCAGCGCCTCGCTGAGAAGATTGCCGCGGATCTGCTGCTGCGCCAGGGCTGCGGCGGTCAACTGCAGGCGATCGATCTCCTCCTGCCGATGGTCGCGGTAGAGCTCGCGGACCAGCGCAATCGACTCTTGATCGCCCGATTTTTGATCCAGCGCGCGTTCGGCATGCCAGATAGCGCGGTCGTAGGCTTCCTGGTTTTGGTAAGCGCGCGCTAATTGCAAATGCGTGTGAAAGTCTTGCGGCTTTGCCCCAAGCGCGCGCCGGAGCAGATCCCCGGCTTCCTCCCAGCGCCCGCGCGCCAAGAGGGCGTCGCCCAGTTGCTGATAGGCGCGCAGGTTCTTGGGTTGGGATTTGAGGATGTGGCGGGCATGCGCGATCGCTTCATCATAGCGCTGTTCGCCCAAGAGGCTGTCAAGCTCGTTCTGATAGGCGCTCAAACTGATTTGTGCCATAGGGGTCCTGCTTGTTTCGCTCGCGTGGGAAATTTGTTAGCAGTATAGCATGGTTGCTGGGAATGGGCCTGCTGGCGCGTTGCGATCCGACCGGGTTAACAGCGCGTATTGAGGCCAATGCCTAGCGGTAAGGGCCCAAGAATCTCTCGCCGTCAAAGTGGATCAAATGGTCAGGCGATTCCGCAATCCAAACTTCGGTTTCCCAAGAGATATGTCGCAGATGCTTGGTCATAGCCCGCCTCGTTTCAAATGCGGTTACATAAACTAGGCCAGCAGAACTACCTGAAAAAAGCTGTTGCAATTCGTTCTGTCTCTTTTGGTCGATGGGACCGTGACTTGTTACCGCCTCTATTAGTATTAGCCAATCTTTAGATTCCAAATAGACTATGACGTCAGGTTTTTTGCCGTGTCGATCTAGACAAATTCTCATTTCCTTGAATCGGCGAATCTGGTCATCTCTTAATGTGTCACCGGCGTCGCCTAAGTATAGAATCTCACCTCCTTGTGCGAACCTTGGACAGAAGTCCTCCACAATACGCTTGATAAGCGCATTCTGACCACCGGAAGAAATAGACACAATGCTACCATCAGGGAATATCACAGGGATTTTCTGTATCAATCTTTCTCGTCCTTCTAAGGCCTTCAAACTGTCACTCATTTCAATACGAAAACGTGTTAATTCTTCCGCCCAAGACGGGCTCGCATAGGTACGAACAAGTCGCAAAAAGGGCTCGGAGACTTGATAGCAGAAGTATGGGCTATTCTTGGGTCGATCCGGTTTGTCTGGATTTTGTGCAACAAGTCCCATTTGCAAAAACTGATGTACGGTTTGGCGGCGCACCGTCTCTCGCGTGTTTGGGGCGTAGGTCGTTCCATATTGGAAACTGAAATACGTCATCATTTCAGTAATCGTGCGTAACGGCGCCGAAGCCACTGACCACCTGTCTTCTGGTTTAACATCAACTAGCGCCAGTAGAGTCAGCGCGGAGCGATCGTTTTGCTGTTCGCTCGGAACCCCTATAGTGTGAAGGATGTCTAGCGACTCATCTATCTTCGCCTGAATTGAATTTGTAGCAGGTTCTTGCATGCCAAGCACCTTTGCCATTAAATCATCAAGTTGCTTCTGACCTGGGAAAGCATTACTAACTCTCGCACCCAATTCTTTTAAGCTTGCAGCGTCAGGGTACTTCAGATTTTGGAGATCGGTAGCGTTAACTTGTGTGTGCCCGCTAAAGAGTCGGAAGTACTGATCGACGATTGAGGAGTTGAGGTAAACTGCGAGCCCCTTTGCCAAATCTGGCGCTAGACCTGCCCCGTTTCTGTGGAAGTAGTTCAGGTGGTTTTCGATTCCGACAAATCCGGACTCTAAACGTCTCGGCTCTAAAACTGCGGCTGTCAATCTCCGTTTCTGTTCTTTGGAAGAAAAGCGCTTCACCAGTACATAATTGTCTGTCGGCACGAGCAGTTTGTTTTTGCTACCCTCATAGTCTATAGCGCTCATTTTGCTTGACCGCTCGAGCGGCCACATGACGTATCCATTGATGAGATTTGACGGCAAGAGAAGCGGAACACTGCCGGCCTCATGTGGCTTCCGCAATAGATGTCTCGCTCGAAAATCAACGACACGTCCTGTGGAGACATTGATATCCAGATCGTGCAGGCTGCATTTTAGCGCATTCACAAGCCGACTGATGTTACGTTCGTTGTCGTTGCGCACCAGGTGAATGACGAGATTACGATCACTCTCATGTACGAGTTCATCGTGTTGAAGCATCTGGATTGATATGTCCTGGTCGAGCGGGCCATCACTCGACGTAATACGGACATCGTTGCGCTTCGGACTTTTCGTGGCAGAAAGTATGATGTTTTCCTGCAAAACGCCGTCGTCTCCGAATGCCTTGTTGCGCGATGTATATAGATGAACGTGGCTTAAAGACATTTGAGATAAAAATGCTTTGCGGAATGGAAGAAAGTATGGTCCATTACAGAAGCTGCGGGGGGTTATTGATACGAGTCGACCGCCGTCTTTAAGTAGGATTGCGGCCAATGTCATGAACGTCGCGTATAAGTTGCTGCGCGGGAGGCCGAATTTCTTCAGTAAACGCCATTTGATGCCTCCTGACTTAATTTTTCCATACGGCGGATTAAGGATGACAAGATCAAATTTCTCTGAAGCGTATAGACGTGGCGTCGAAGCCTCGATAAAGTCAACAATGTGAATCGTGTATTTGAAGTTGATACCTTGACCCGCGCTCAGCGAGGCGCACATTTCCAAAGTCTTTCGCAAGTAAGGCGAAACGTTCGCGTCGACCTCGTACGCGACGAACTCTATTTCCTTTGTCTTTGGACAGTCCGATGATAGGAGGCGCGTTAAGACCGCCGCCGACAAAATGCCTGCGCCCGCGCCCGGATCTAGAACACGAACTTTATCTGGAAGTTTGCCGATTGGCTGCAGCATTTGCTGAGCAACTTCAATAGGTGTAAAGAACTGTCCCAAGCTTTTGCGGTATGTCTTCGCTTCCCCATTAAGAGACATTTCAATACGAAAGTTGTCCACATATTGGAGTAAGTTTTCGCGACTTAGGACTCCCTGCATCTGCATCTGTGGCTTTTCCAAACGTGGTCGCAATTCATAAGCTTGGAGCAATTATACTACTTGAAGTCTTCTCAAACTTGACTAGCAGTATTTTACTAAATCCTTTGCGGCAATTCTCTAAACATATTCGCGCATGCCGTCCTCGAATTCGGCGGCATCGCCATCGCGCAGGGCATAGAGCGCTTGAATCAGCGCGTAATTGCTCTGATAAAAGCGCGCCCGCGGCAAACCAGCCCGCAGCGCCGGATAATGGCGGCAGACCCGCTCGACGAAAGCCTCGCCATAACTTGCGAGCAAAGCGCCCAAGTCCTGGGCGGGATCGCCGGGAGCGCAGAAGCCGAAGTCGATGACGCCGCTGACGCGCCCGTCACGGAAGAGGAGGTTGCCGGTCCCGAAGTCGCCATGAATGAGGCATGCGTCGTAATACCAGATTTCCGCATCATTCAGCGCCGCCTCGAAGTTTCGCGCGACCGTTTCGCGGGCGTCGCTGCGCATGTGCGGAAAGAGCTTCCCGCGAATTTCGTCGCCGAATCGCGTCCATTCAGCCAAAGCGTCTTCGCCGGCGGGCGCCAAGCCATGTTCAGCCGGCTTAATGACGTGCAGCGCGCGCAAGAACAGCGCCAGGTCCTTGGCGATGCCAGCCAGGACGGCGGCGTCGTCTTGCAGCCGGGCGAATCGCGCCGGCGTCAGCGGCTCGCCAGGCAGCCGCGGGTAGCCCATAAAGAGCAAGCGGCCGCTGGCGGCATCGCGGGCATGGGAGCGCGGATGCGGAATTGGCAGGGGGAGCCGCCCATGCAAGCGCGGCAAGATCTCCAGCTCGCGCGCCAGATCGGCGGCTGCGCCCGCGCTCTTGGGAAAGCGAAAAATCCACTTGTCATCAACAGTGAGCACGATGTTGAACTGACCGGGGGATTGCAGCCGCTCGGCGCGCTTGAAGGCAAAATCGGGCAGATGTTGGCGTATTAATTTGATCAAGTCGTCGTCTTGAAGCGTCGTCGCGCGCATGCCGAATCAACTCGCCGCCGTTCATGGTCAGACAGCTGAAAAAGTCATCCGCAATGGTAGCTCAAGCGGGCGGCCCAATGGTAGCGTGGACACCAACCTGCGGCAGCGTAGACACAGACCTATGGTCGCGCGCCAAATTCAGATTCTCAAGCGGGGCATATATCCTCGTATTTCACCGTTCCTCATTTAGCGCGCTTCGCATTATCGCCGCACCGCCGCTATCGACAGGGTACCGCTCTCATCCGACACGGCGATACAGCGATCATCCGGTGACCAAGCCAAGCTGGCAATCGGCGCTTTGAATACCGCATCCGCCAGCATAGCTGAGTTATTCTTCCTGATTTTCCAGATCGCCAGCAAGCCGTCATTGCCGCCAGACGCCAGCAGCATACCCTTTCGCTGAAATTTCAGATGCTTGATAAGGCGCTGATGTCCTTCCAACATGATCGGTTTACTGTTTTCGGGTCCCTTCCCGGAACAATCCCAGATCACTGCCTGAGTTCCGCCGCCAGTCGCCAGATAGCGACTATTGTAGCTCCATGCCAGTTCCAGCACCTTGGTTTCGTAGCCCCACATCTGCAGATCATTCCCGGTTTCGGTAATCCAGAAATGCACGGTCGAGTCCTGGTCGCCCGTGGCGATGTATTTGCTATCGGGGCTCCATTCCAAAGTGAGCGATGAACCCTGCCATTCGAAACGGCGCAGCGGTTCCGCCTCTTCCGGGTCATAAAGCACGACGCCATTGTAGGCGGAAATGGCGAACTGCCTGCCGTCGCGTCGCCACTTGATGTCTGCAATTGTGCTGTTCGCATCGGGATATTCGCGGATCAATTCCCCGCAGCTGTTCCACAGACGCAGTTTGCGCCCGGCGGCTGACACGAGATATTCGCCCAGCGGGCTGAAAGCGACGCGCTCCACCCAGCTTGAGCCGCCTGCCATTTCCGCTCGCTGCGCGCCGGTCTCGGCATCCCAGAGCCGTACCTTGCCGTCTTGCCCAACGCTGGCCAGGAGGCGGCTGTCTTTATGCCAGGAAATTGACATCGTATCGAGGGCATGACCGGGCAGCTTGTGCAGAACCAAGCCGTCCGCGGCATTAAACAGCGTGATTGGGCCAGACACCCCGGCAATTGCGACTGTTTTGCTATCCGGCGACCATGCCAACCCAATCGGATGATCGTCAATGTTGGCGCGCCATTTTGCTTCGAGCGCTGGCTTTACCCTTCTGGCTTTGCGTTTCCGCTGCCTCACGATGCGAGACACTCGCGAAAGCCATTTTCCAGCGCAGCTCGATCCAGGTTGCGCCCGATGAAGATCATCTTGTTTTGACGCGGCTCATTCCCCCAGAGACGATCCGGGCGGCCGTCAAAGAGCATATGCACCCCCTGAAATACGTAGCGCTTATCCAGACCGCGCACACTCAAAACACCCTTCATGCGGAATATGTCCTGCCCTTGTTCGCGCAGGAGCTGGCTGAGCCAGCCATTGAGCTTCTCTAACTGGAGATCGCCGTGAATTGTGATGCCAACGGATGTCACAGCTTCGTCGTGTTCATGATCGGGTTTGTATTCACGAGTCTCAAGCGGATCAAGCGCGGGCTCCGCGCCGCGCAAGCGCGCTTCAAATTCATCCGGGTGGTGCTCGGTGAACAGCATATAATAGCCCGGTTGCTGGATCGAGATATTGAAGACGGTCTCACCGCTTTCGTTTAGAACGAGCTGGTTGTGCTGTCCTTTGCCGAGGCGGATAGTCTCGCCTGGCTCTACCGCCTGCTCCTCTTCCGAGTAGGCCAGCACCGCGTCCATCAGTGTCGCTTCCTGCGCCGCTAATCCCTTATTCGCCAGCGGCAAGAGCGCGGCCCCCATCGCCGGGTCAGGTCCTTCGCCCATCAGCCACTGGTAATCGCCGGCCTTCAGGTTGTAGATCCCAGACCACTCAAACGGGTATTCCGGCTCCATGAACTTCGGGTCGATGTCCAGCGCCCGGTCGAGGTTGAATCCGCCCACATTCAGAATCTTTTCCATCTCGACCACGGCGTCTCGGCTGCGGTAGATTTTCGCCATGCTGTTCATGCTTTTGATGCGGGCTTCGAGTTTCTCGAGGTCTTCCGGGGCGACCAGATCAATCTTGTTGAGCAGGATTACATCAGCAAAAGCAACCTGTTCTTTGGCTTCGTCGCTGTCGTCAATATGTTTCCAGATATGTTTGGCATCGACCAAGGTGACGATCGCATCCAAATGGAGCTTTTCTTGCATGTCATCATCGACGTAAAAGGTCTGCGCGACCGGACCGGGATCGGCCATGCCGGTGGTTTCCACCATGATGTAATCGAACTTGTCGCGGCGTTTCATCAGGTGGCCGAGGATGCGAATCAAATCGCCCCGCACAGTGCAGCAGATGCAGCCGTTGTTCATCTCGAAGATCTCTTCTTCCGCGCCGATGACCAGATCGTTGTCGATGCCGACTTCGCCAAATTCATTCTCAATCACCGCGATTTTTTTGCCGTGATTCTCGGTCAGAATGCGGTTGAGCAAGGTGGTTTTGCCAGACCCCAGAAAGCCGGTCAGCACGGTTACGGGAACTCGTGTTTCAATACTGTTCATCATGATTCCGCCTCCTCATATTGAGTTGTTGTTTTCGTATGGAGACGCGCGATCCGCTATCTTAAAGCGGCGCCCCTATCGCGGCATGCGCGGCCTCCGACATATCAAATGGCTCATGAACCTGAATATCGCTGTAAGACTCCAGTTTCCGCGTCAGATACGGGTTGCGAATCTGAGTCAGATTATCAATGAGAGACACTGTTGCTATCTGAATGCGTTCACTCCGCAAACTGTCCAGGATCGACGCCAGCGCCTCCGGGTCTGCCAGCGCTGAGACTGGCAGCAGCGCATAATCGGCATCCAGTCGCCCTAGATGTGAGATAAGCGCCGTCGCCAGCGAACAACAGACGCAGCCGCCGGCCAACCGTTGGCGCCTTACCCCAGCCATCGCCAACGGCGCATCGCTATTGTCTATCAGCGCCAGCCGGTCGGTTTCGGGGGACAACAGGTCAACGAGCGCCCGCGTGAACCTGGCTTTTGGCTGATGCCGCATCCCGGTGATGGCGATCAACCGCATGGCTAGGTTCTGTTGACATTTTATCGTAGCCATATGAGCGTACCGACAAGGTGCAG
>JAPPFH010000005.1 GCA_028875185.1 Chloroflexota bacterium
TCGTATTGATGTTCAGACCTTTCAACAATCAAGTCATTTCACATAAAGCGTATTGTAGTCTTTGCAGATTGTCGGAATCTTCGTACCTTGCGGCTTGTACCTTTCTTCGGTTACGACAGTTCCGCCGGAAACTCTCGCACGTGCGATCAAGTAAATGTCAGCCTTTTCGTTAGCAAGTCTGAGGTGATCAGGAACGGCGTCTCTGAATTTGGAAGAGGCTAATTCAGAGCGGAGGAATAGCATCTCTTCATCAGTTGGGCTTGTAAACAACTCGCGAACTCTAGGTTGCTGCGCCCATTCAGAGGCTTGATCTCCATGTTTTGCTCTCTGTAACTCTTCCTTCACTTGAGTTACGGACATAAGCATGCCACTATCGACTAGATTCTCATATTCCTGCCATAGGTTTGGAAATACATCACGAGGATATTTCTGAAAGAGCTCAATTAAGCTTGAGGTGTCGACGACATAAGTCACGATCTCGCGCCGATAACTAGGTCTTCCAACTTGTCAAGATTCTTTGGCGCGACCGCGAGATAATCCGCGAGTTCTTCCTCATCAATCAAATTCTCTTCCAATCGTCTGAAAGCCAGTTCTATATAATCCTCCCCAAGATAAGCGATCTGGGTTCGATAATAGTTGCCTCCACGAGTCGCCGAAGGTCTTATCTCGTCTCTCCATGCAGCAACAGTTTCTCTGTACTCCTGAGGTGAGATTAGTTGACGATCACGATACTTTCGTAAAATGACTTCACGGCTAACGCAGAACATCCGCGACAGACGTTGCGCCTCTGAGACAGGATCCGCTTCCGGATGTACAACTCGTTCAAATGCATTGTCCGGTACGAGAAAAGCGCCCGCAAACGCATTACAGCGCCTCTCAATTTGCGCGTATTCTTCCAGTAGCGGGTACTGAAATGTGGAATTGCTGTCGACACCGCTAGTATGAAAAAGCAAGTGTGCGAGTTCATGGAACAGCGTAAAAATCTGCCGCACCTTCTCATTCGAATTATTGACATAGATGATTGGAAAATCACTATCGTATAGACTGAAACCCGAATAATCATCGGTCTTGAAGGCGTCTTTGAATACTGTTACTCCAACGTTGAAAAGCGCTGATCGCCAATTCTTTAGCGCCTCGTCATTGTCAATCCAGTTGAATTGCTGTTCCAGCGTAACCCCGATGTAGTCGCGAACTCTTCTTGTTGCGTAGCTCAACTCTTCATTAATATCGAGTCGGAGATCGCGAATGATTTGTGTGCGCGCGGGATTGCGCCCGTCACTCAACTCGGACAGGCCCACTTGAAACGCGCGCGCTTTATGCAGTAGCTTCCGGATTGACGGTGGCACTTCATCGAATTGCTCTGAGCCCAAGGTGCGGAATGTCTCTTCAATCTTAGGCGTTTCCGGTGGCTCGGGGAAAAAGAAAACGGCGACAGGCAGCCACAGATCCTTCGCGAGCTTTTCCAACTGCCGATATGTTGGCCGGGACTCGCCCATTTCCCACTCGGCGATTTTCCTGAAGTCCTTACGCTTCACCGCCAGCGCGTCAAGCGAATACCCTAAACGTTCCCGCGCCCAGGTGACGACTTCAGGGGTAATCGGCATCCGTTCTACTGCCATAGCTCTTGTCCGCGCTCTGTTTCAATCTCGACTGTATTTCGAATGCGCGCGCCTGTCAAACGCCGCCTCACTCAAACACCCAGCGATCCACATCGCGCGCCCAGCCGCCGCAGAGCTCCGCCGCATTGAAAAAGTTCGCTGCCTCGAGCTTGCCATTCTCGACGCTGTCCGACCCGTGCGCCAGGTTGCGCCCGATCTCGAGACCGTAGTCGCCGCGAATGCTGCCGGGCGCTGCTTCAGAGGGCTTGGTTGCGCCGATTGTCGCGCGCGCCGCGGCGATGGCGTCCGTGCCTTCCAGCGCCATCACCACCACCGGCGCCGAGATGATGTACTCGACCAAACTGGGGAAGAAGGGACGCTCGCGGTGCACATCGTAGTGCCTTTCCGCCAATGCGCGGTCGACTTGCATCAGCTTCATGCCGATTATTTTGAGGCCGCGCGCTTCAAAGCGCCTGATGATTTCGCCGGTCAAGCCTCGCTGAACCGCATCCGGTTTCACGATGATCAATGTGCGTTCCAAGAGATTGCCTTTCTGTCGCATCCGATTTTGGCTCTGGCTGCTTATGATACAGGCGCGCTCAAAAAATGTGTATGACCAGCGGCTGGCTTCTGTCACATTCGCCAAATTACTCGTGAGACGCCGCTGTGACATTCGTGTAAATCCAGCATGGAATAGCGAATTTTCTGCTAAGATACGGACAGCCGACGGAGCGAGGCGCGAATGAGCGATTCTTTCTGGAAGGACCAGGTGGTGATTGTGACTGGGGGCGCTGGTTTTCTTGGGCGTCATGTCGTTGGATTGCTGAACGCGCGGTCGGCTCGGCGCGTCATTGTTCCTCGCAGCGCCGTCTACGACTTGCGTGAGCAAGCGGCGGTCGCGCGCCTGTTTGCCGATCATAGCGATGCGACTATGGTCATCCATTTGGCGGCAAACGTTGGCGGCATTGGCATCAACCGCGAGCATCCCGGCTTGTTCTGCTACGAGAATCTGATGATGGGCGCCTTAATGCTGGAGTATGCGCGCCGCGCCGGCGTCGCCAAATTTGTCGGCATCGGCACCGTCTGCAGTTATCCCAAATTCGCCCCCGTGCCCTTTAAGGAAGAGGATCTGTGGAGCGGCTACCCGGAAGAAACCAACGCGCCTTATGGAATGGCGAAGAAGATGCTGCTGGTTCAGAGCCAAGCGTATCGCCAGGAATATGGCTATAACGCCATTCACTTGCTGCCGGTTAATCTTTATGGACCGCACGACAAGTTTGATCTGAAATCGTCTCACGTCATCCCAGCCGTGATTCGCAAAATGGTGGATGCGCAAGAGCGCGGCGCCGCCCAAGTCACGCTGTTCGGCGATGGCTCGCCCACCCGCGAGTTTCTCTTTGTGCGCGATGCGGCTGAGGGAATCGTTCTTGCGGCGGAGCGTTATGACAGCGCCGAGCCGGTCAACCTCGGCAGCGCGTTTGAAATCAGCATCCGCGATCTGGTGAAAATCATCGCGGACGAGGTGGGCTTCGACGGCGAGCTGCGTTGGGACACGAGCAAGCCAAACGGCCAACCGCGGCGAAAGCTTGATGTCTCGCGCGCTGAGCGGGAATTCGGCTTCGTATCGCGCACCGATTTCCGCTCCGGGCTGCGCGAGACGATCAACTGGTATCGCGCCCAGCGGCAAGAGCCTGTTCTGGATATGGCGGAGGCCAGAACCGCGGGCTCGTGATTATGCTTCTCGCGCGCGCGAGACGGCCCAAAAAAGGGAAAGATGAGCGTAATTCGCAATCACTTGCATTTCTGGCTCTTGGCGCCAGCCTTAATCGTCGTGATGACCTGGCCTGCGTTTTATTATGTGCTGGATACTGAGACCTTCTGGATACCAAGCGCGGGCCACGATGTCTGGTATGAATTGTGGGAGGGCTGGTATGGCGGCTTAATCTTGGATGGCCGCGCCGATCTGTTCTATACGGATTTGCTATTCTACCCGGATGGCGTGTCGCTGATATATCACCAGCACACCGTGCCCCACATGCTTCTCTATCAAATGCTCCGCCTTCTGCTGCCGATTTCCAGCGCGTATAGCCTCGCCTTTTTGCTGACGCTGCTTGCGAACGCGCTCGCGACCTATATCTGCGCCAATCTGTTTGTGAAAGACAAGTGGATCAGTCTGTTCGCCGGCGCCTTCGTCGGCATCTGCATAACTTTGCGCGCCAAAACAGACGCGCAATTCTGGACCTATTACACCTTGCCGCTAGCCGTCTATTTCTTGCATCGCGCGATTGCCGAGCGCAGCAGGCTGTTCGCGATTGTCAGCGGGCTTGCCGTTGGGCTAACGGTTTATATTGGATTCTATGTTCTCGTCTGCTTGATAATCACTGTCGGGATTTACGGCTTATATCTGGCTTGCTCGCGCTGGCGCGATCCAGGCTTTTGGTGGCTGGCTCTCATCGCCGTTTTCGCTTGCGCTGCCGTCAGCTTGCCTCGCCTAGCGCCGATGCTATCCGACCGAGAGCAAGTCGAGACGGTGCTTGAGTTTCGCTCCTACTGGGATGAGGCGTCTAACGATCTTCTGGACTTCGTCGCGCATCCGGTTTTCACCAACGTTTGCTGTCGCCAACAGGCATATCTCGGTTATGTAAACATCCTGCTCGCATGCCTGAGCTTGGCGCTGGTCCAGGGCAGGCGCAAGCTGCTGATTTGGTTCCTTATTATGTTCGTATTTATCGTGCTTCGTCTCGGCACATTTCTCACGATAAACGGAACAGAATACCGCGATATTCTTTTGCCAAAACATTATCTCAATTATTTGTTTCCCGAGTTATTTCGCGGCTTTGCCGGCGGCCATCATTGGGTATTGGGCGCGCTCTTACCCTTGGCGATTCTTGTATGCTACAGCTTGCAGGCGCTGTTTCGCTCGACGACATCATGGCGGAAACCGGTCATGATAATCGGGCTGATTATTTTGGTGTCGATCGAACATTACCATCATCCGATTGCCAGTCAGATCGTAACCGCCGATAGCATCGCGTATGTGGATTGGTTAAAGACGAAAGAAGAAGACCAAGCGATCCATCTCATTAATGTACCAATGAATACGACATTTTTGCGCCGCTATTACAATTTCATCCAGATGCTGACCGGTTATCCGCAAGTGGAAGGCAGCGTGAATCGATTGCTGCCCGATGCCTATGCCTACATAAACAGCAATCCGATATTGCGACGGTGGCGAGAGGGCGAGCCAATTCATTGTCTTCCAGCCAATATGGAGACATTCCAAGCTGCTCTCGACCGACTATTGAATGACGGCTTCACACATGTAGTTTTTCACCATGGCGGCAAACGCCGGCCGGAATCTCACAGCTTTGCGAGCGTGCCGCCAGCGCACAACGACGACTACGTCGCGATCTACCGGGTGGCGGCGCTCCGGCAGAGCTGCGACAACGGCGCAATGCTCGGAGAGAATATCGCGCCACAATTGCGCGATTTGGCATTGTCGACGGATGTCTCGCCCGATCCCAATATTTTGTTGCTCAGCACGCATCCTACGCAGTCAGTCGACGATGGGCAGTTCGTCTATTTCAATTCTGTATTCGACGGATGGAAGACTTTCGCGCATGTTTATGGCGGAGACGGCGAGGTTCTGGTCCAGTCATTGAAGGGCAATGTCATCGACTTGCAAAGTGTTGTGGCCAGCAGTCAGATTATCCTGCGATTACTTGACCCGACGCAAGCCGAATCGGCCGCGCTCAAGTCATTGGATGAGAAGCTTGATAGCCATTATCGGCGTTGCGGCCGCGTCATTGATACCAGCCGAACAATCGCCGAGTACTTCATAAGGTCAGAATTTCCTTGCGCCATTATGCAGTCTACGGACCGTTACAGCGTCCAGTACGCCAATGGCGCGAAGCTGGAAAACGCCCTGCTGGATCGCCGCGACAGCGCAATTGACCTGTACCTGTATTGGAAGAATCGTCCTGCAGATGAAGATATCTATGCCTACTCAGTTCAAATCTTTAACGCGGCTGGTCAAAAGGTACAGCAGGCGGACGCCGTCATCGGTCATGATCCGCTTGCTCATCAGCGGCTGGACATTTCCGCCTTCGGCGCCGGCGTCTACACGCTAAATCTGATTGTGTACGACTTCAGCACCGGCGCCAGTGTGGCAGGAACGGCTTCCGATAGCGGCAGCGCGTTTGATCGACAATTGGAATTGACGCGCTTCACAATCGAATGACCCGGCTGAGCCTCGACTTGTAAATTGCCCATTGCGCGGGGAATTAACCGCGCGGTCAAATTTGTGGAAAATTGGTAAACTTTCGCGTTGTCTGGTAACATTATGCCAGTCCGGTTTCGTAGCGCCAGACGGCTAGGAAATTCACCTGCGCTGCGGCGCTGGAGGCACAGCGGCGAAGCGTGCTTGGGATTGCGGTTCCGACCGGCGAGATCCTGGCGCTGATCGCAATCGTTCGGCAGACTCTCTCGTCAATAGACAAATTTAAGAGAGGCGTTGTTGTATGAGGAGGGTAGCGCTTTGAGCGTATTATTGGATGTCAAAAACCTCGTAGTCAGGTTTTATACGCAGGAGGGTACCGTCTTCGCGGTCAACGGTGTTTCCTTCGAATTGGAAGAAGGCGAGACGCTCGGCATTGTTGGCGAGAGCGGCAGCGGCAAAAGCGTGAGTTCCCTCGCGCTAATGGGCTTGATTCCGAGCCCGCCCGGCAAAGTTGAATCCGGCACGGTCATGTTTGAGGGGCGCGATCTCTTGACGCTCAAGCCGGACCAGATGCGCCTGATTCGCGGCAAGGAAATCGCGATGATCTTTCAGGATCCGATGACCTCGCTCAATCCGGTGTTGACCATTGGCACGCAGATCACCGAGTCGCTGAAGCTGCACGAAGGCATGAATACGTCGCAGTCGCGCAAGCGGGCGGCCGATTTGCTCGATATGGTCGGCATTCCCGATGCCTATCGCCGCCTGGACGATTACCCGCATCAGTTTTCCGGCGGCATGCGCCAGCGCGTGATGATCGCGATGGGTTTGTCCTGCAATCCCAAACTTCTGATCGCCGATGAGCCGACAACCGCGCTTGATGTCACGATTCAGGCGCAGATCATCGAGTTGGTTAAGCAGCTCAAAGACGAATTCAATATGGCGATGATTTGGATCACACACGATCTGGGCGTGGTCGCTGGCATCGCCGATCGCATTCAAGTGATGTACGGCGGGCGGATTATGGAATCGGGCTCATCGCATGAGGTGTTTGGCGATAGCCGCCATCCTTATACCGAGGGGCTGCTGGGTTCGTTGCCGCGTCTGGATTCAAGCGGCGAGGAGAAACTGACGCAAATTGAAGGCTCGCCGCCGGATATGCGCAACGAGCCGGTGGGCTGCCCGTTTGCGCCGCGCTGTGATATTCGCGAAAATCTCAATCTTGAGCAATGCTGGAATGACCGTCCGCCGCTGGAAACCGTGCCCGGAGACGGCGGCGATGGGACGCATGTCATGTCTTGTTGGGCCGATATCCGCGAGGGGGTAGCATAATATGTCTAGCCAAGTCATGACCGCCGAGAAGCGCAAAAGTCTGGACGAAAGTGATGTAATCCTCGAAGTAACCGACCTGAAAAAGTATTTCCCGATCTCGGCTGGCATCGTTTTTCAGCGGCAAGTCGGGGCGGTGCGCGCGGTTGATGGCATCAGCTTCCATGTGATCCGCGGCGAAACGCTCGGCTTGGTCGGCGAATCCGGCTGCGGCAAGAGTACAACGGGCCGCACGATATTGCAGCTTTATCGCCCGACCGAAGGCAGTGTGCGCTTCGAGGGGCAAGAGCTGTCCACGATGAGCGGGAACGATTTGCGTCAGATGCGGCGCCGGATGCAGATCATCTTTCAGGATCCCTTCGCCTCATTGAACCCGCGCATGACCGTCGGCAGCATCGTCAGCGAGCCGCTGCAAATCCACAAAATTTATTCCAACAAGAAGGAACGCCAGCAATATGTGGAGCAGTTGATGGAAAAGGTGGGCTTGAACCCCTACTTCATCAACCGTTACCCGCATGAATTCTCCGGCGGTCAGCGGCAGCGCATCGGCATCGCGCGCGCTCTGGCGCTCGAGCCGAGCTTCATCGTCGCCGACGAGCCGATCTCAGCGCTTGATGTATCGATTCAAGCGCAGGTGGTCAACTTGATGGAAGAGCTGCAAGACGAGCTCAACCTGACTTATCTCTTCATCGCCCACGATCTCAGCATGGTGCGGCATATCTGCGATCGGGTGGCGGTGATGTATCTTGGCAAGATCGTGGAGTTAGGTCCGGTCGATGAAGTCTACGACAACCCGCAGCATCCCTACACGCAGGCGCTGCTTTCCGCCGTGCCCGTGCCCGACCCGCAGGTGGAGGAGGATCGCCAGCGCATCATCATCTCCGGCGATCTGCCGAGCCCTTCGAGTCCGCCGACGGGCTGCAATTTCAACACGCGCTGCCCGGTTCGCTTTGATCTCTGTTTCGAGGAGCCGGATCCGCCGCTGATTGAGGCGCGCCCGCAGCATTATGTGAGTTGCCACCGGGTGACTTAGGCGCTTCCACGAAAAGAATGTAGGGGAGACACTGTGTGTCCCCCTTTTTCTTTATGGTTTTCTTGACAAGTGGATAATTATGTGCAACATGAGGTCGTGTATGAGAACGCGACGAATGTTTGCCGTGAATCGCCCCGATTGCCATATCGAATGCGCCGATTACCGCGACTTTCTCGACGGCTTGGTGGCTGAGTCGGTGGATTTGGTTTTGACCGACCCGCCTTATGCAATCAGCAGAACTACGGGATTCCAGTCGTTAGGTAAAAACAGCGTAAAGCGGTTTGCTGTGTCTATGGACTTTGGCGAGTGGGACCACGCCGAGATAGACCTCAACGCTCTGGCAGAAAAGTGCTGGCGTGTGCTGCGCAAGGGCGGTACGTTAATCTGCTTCTATGACATTTGGAAAATTGAGCGGCTGAAGCTGGCGTTTGAAGTGGCGGGCTTCTCGATGATTCGGCTAATCATTTGGCAGAAGACGAATCCAGTCCCGCTCAATTCAAAGCGAACCTACTTGTCGAACAGTCGAGAAGTTGCGGTCGTCGGGGTAAAAGGCGGCAAGCCAACATTCAACGCAAGTTATCACAATGGCATCTATTCGTATCCCATCCCGCGTCACAATGGCAAGCGCATCCACCCCACGCAAAAGCCAGTTGAACTGTTTGCGGAACTGATAGAGGTCCATAGCTGCGCCGAAGACTTTGTAGTTGATCCTTTTCTTGGTGCTGGGACAACTGCCGTAGCCTGTGGATTCGCGGGGGGGGGGGGGGCGCACCTTTGCAGGATGTGATATCGATGAGCACTATGTCGCGCGCGTATTGGAGCGCCTGCAATGAGTGCCGGGCGCGACTGGATTCCGCGACGCGGATCAATGGCGGCGCTATTCTTGGAGCTTGCGCAGCCTGATGAACAGGGATTTAGTCGACAAGTTCCAGTTGTGGAGTTTAACGGCAAGTATCAGAAGTTACAGATGGGCAACGGCGGCTCGTGGTGCCGAGACGATGGTCCATTGGCGAAGAAGTACAATATACGCAGGCATAAATCGCGCGGCAGGATCGTTGCCGTAGAACTACAAGGCTTCAAGAAGATGGCAATAGAAAAGCCCATCCCTGCTTGGATACGCGAACAACTGCTGGGCGAGCGCTGCGTTGTGCTGGATGTCAGCAAGGTGGAGATTGATCACAAAGATGGGCGCCGGGATGATCCGCGGCTGACTGATATAGACCGCGTTACAATTGACGACTTCCAGCCGTTGTCCAAAGCGGCGAACAACGCCAAGAGGCAACACTGTAAGGACTGCCGCGTCACGGACAGGCGCTATGACGCGCGGCGGCTGGGCTTCCCGATTTCCCAATTCAAAGGCAATGGCGAGTACAACGGCACTTGCGTCGGATGCTATTGGCACGACCCCAAGGCATTCATTCGCGCAGTTAGCAAGGAAAGATAGCAGACCTCCTCATTAGCTGCGGGCGTTGTTGGATTCCCAGCGACCGCTATTCCTTTTCGTGTGAAACTGGGCGAGCGATTTCGTCGGCGATGTTGTGCAAGACAGGATAAATTTTCCGCCCGGTCGACATTGTCAAATAGACGAGCGTTTTTAGCTCGTGCAGCTTCCACCTATTCTCAAAGTAGGCTCGGGACAGAACAGTCACGGCGGCGCGGCTAGCACGGATTCGCTCGTTGATATTGCCTGCCATGCACTCGCCAATGAGCAGTTCCTTCTCGTCGCACCATACCTGCAAGCCTCGCGCCACCGGGGCCGCCGCTAACGGACGCGCTACAGCCCCATTGTCCTCAGAATCGTGCGAGATGTATAGATCGTAGCGCGGATTCGACTCTTCTGTTGTCTGTAACAGTATAGTCTCGCTCCCTAAGCCACCGCCGGACCATCCACGATCTCAACGAACTCCTCGGCATTGAGCGTCTCGCGCTCGATCAGAATCTGCACCAGCTCGTCCATCTTGTCTTTCCGCTCCGTCAGCAAGCCCTTGGCGCGCTCGTAAGCCGCTTGCAAGATGCGCTTGACTTCGTCATCGATCTGCTGGGCGTAGTGCTCGCTGTAATCGCGCTGCTCGGCGATCTCACGCCCGAGGAAGACGGCGCCGCCGCCATTGCCGTATGAGCGCGGACCGAGCAGGTCGCTCATACCGAATTGCGTCACCATGGCCCGCGCCATCCGCGTCGCCTGCTGCAAGTCATTGCTTGCGCCGGTGGTGAACTGGTTGTAAATGATCTCCTCAGCCGCGCGGCCGCCCATGGCCGCTACAATGTCGTCCTCAAATTTCTCGCGCGTGATTAGCATATCATCGCCATCGGGCAGCGGCATGACATAACCGCCGGCGCGCCCGCGCGAGACAATCGTGATCTTGTGCACCGGGCTGGTGTTGTCTAGCAGGTGGAAGAGCAGGGCGTGCCCGGCTTCGTGGTAAGCGACCTTTTCTTTCTCCTCCGGCGTGATGACGCGGCTGCGGCGTTCCGGTCCCATCACAACGCGCTCCATCGCTTCTTGCATTTCAGTCATGCCGATGGATTTCTTGTTGCGCCGTGCCGCCAGGATCGCCGCCTCATTTACCAGATTCTCCAGGTCGGCGCCGCTGAAGCCGGCGGTGATTTTCGCCAGCGCCTCCACATCGACATCGCCCGCCAGCGGCTTGCCGCGCGAATGCACCTTGAGGATCTCTTGCCGTCCGCGGACATCGGGATTGTCCATCACCACTTTGCGATCGAAGCGGCCCGGGCGCAGCAGCGCCGGATCGAGGATGTCAGGGCGGTTGGTCGCGGCGATGATGATGATATTGGTGTCGTTATCGAAGCCGTCCATCTCCACCAGGATCTGGTTGAGCGTTTGCTCGCGCTCATCGTGCCCGCCGCCCAAGCCGGCGCCGCGATGCCGCCCTACGGCGTCGATTTCGTCAACGAAGACGATGGCGGGCGCTTCCGCCTTGGCGCGCTCGAATAGATCGCGGACGCGGCTGGCGCCGACGCCGACGAACATCTCAACGAATTCCGAACCCGAGATACTGAAGAAAGGCACACCCGCTTCGCCAGCGACAGCGCGCGCCATCAAAGTCTTGCCCGTGCCCGGCGGTCCCACCATCAGCACGCCCTTGGGCACGCGCGCCCCAAGGCGGATGAATTTCTCCGGCTCCTTCAGAAACTCGACGATCTCTTTGAGATCTTCTTTTGCCTCTTCGGCGCCGGCGACATCCTTAAAGGTTACTTGCGGCCGTTCCATGTCGCGGGAGACGCGCGGCTTGCTGCGGCCGAAGCTCATCGCCTGGTCTTGCCCGGCGCGCATTGAGCGCATCATCCGCCACAAGAACCAGACGATAATCAGAATCGGCACGACGCCTAGCAGAATCTGAAAGATGATGCTCGGCGTGTCATCGGTGGGGTGGGGCACAAAATTCACGTTTGCCAGCGCCGAGCGCGAGACATCAAGCGCGCCCATCAATTCGTAGAAATCCGAGAACTGGCTCTTATACGCGGTCTTGGTTGTCTGGTCGGTATAAGTGACTTTGAGCTCGGTGCCGCCGCGCTCTTCGACACGGTCGACGCGCCCGCGGCTGATATCGGCCGCCAGCTCATTGATCGGCAGGCCGCTGCCCGCGTTAAAGGCGGCACGGCCATTGAATATGAGCAGAAACATCGCCAGGATGATGATGCCGAGCACGATCCAGATGCGCTGGGCATTGGGATTGCTAAAGGGCGATTTGCCGCCATCGCTGTTTTTCTTGCCGTCTTTTCCCCCTTCGGTCACGTGCTTGGGGGGCTCTGAGCGGTTGTTCATGGACAAACTCCATTGATTGGATAAGCGGCGGCGAGCGCGTCCTGCGTTACCGCCTCAGTATAAGAGACCCATCATCAGCCGCTTTGGTGATAAATTGGTCAATTGCAGCGGCGGTTGCGCCTGCTCAAGCTCTGGCGGCAATGGCGACGCAGATCCGGCGTTTATGGCTTCACTGATGTATATTCGCACCTATTCCTTTATCATTAAATTTAGAGCGTTAATCATCACGGGCAAAGCATGACGACGGCAAAAATGAGGGATCGCAGAAACGAGGAATGGATCGCGGCGCTGCAGGAAAATGGCAACGCGGCGCAGAGCGAAGCCTTGACCGAGCTGCGGCTGCGTCTGCAGCGCAGCATCTATTTCTACCTAAGCCAAGACCGCAGCGACCTGCGCGGTTTAGCGGCGCAGGAATTGGCGCAGATGGCGGAGGATCTGGCGCAAGACGCCACCCTGCGCGTGATGGACAATCTGGCGAACTTTCGGGGCGAGAGCCGCTTCACCACTTGGGCGACCAAGGTGGCAATCCGCTTGGCCATCAGCGACTTGCGGCGCGCGCGCTACAAAGACTTCAGCCTCGATGAGTTGACGGCTGATGGCGATCTGCTGCCGATATCGACGCGATTGGGCGCCGCCGCCTCGCCGACGCCGGAGAAGGTGGCCGAGCGCGATGATGTCATGGAAAAGATCGAGCTGGCGCTTAAAGAAGCATTGACCGAAAGGCAGTATCAGGCGTTGGTCGCGGTCGCGGTCAAGGGCATTCCGATGGATGTGCTGGCCGAGCGCATGGGCAGCAATCGCAACGCGCTCTACAAGCTTATCCACGATGCCCGCCGCAAGCTCAAAACCCACCTCGAAGCCGAGGGCATCTCCACCGATTATATGATGAATCTGTTTGGGAATTGAGGCGCTATTGCTTCAGCGCCAGCAGTGTGCCAAAGCACATTTCGTCGCTCGTGCCCTCGCCCCAGACCACATAACGCGGATCATCGGACAGCGAATTATCCCAGACGCAGGTCATGCGCAGGACATCGCCACGCGTGATTTGCAGCGGCTCGACGAACAGGTAGTGGTCCTGCCAATGGAAATTCCAGCGCGGGATATCCAATAACAGCAGCGGCGCCTCGCCTTTGGGATTTAACTCCAGGCGGAAGCTGCGCCCCAATTCGTGCATGTGCCCGGAAACGCCGAATACAGTCAGGGGACTTTGAATCGGATAATCGCAGTAGCCAACAGCGTTCTCGCCACTGTTCCCGGCATAGTCTTCCAGGCTTTGACCGCACCGGCGTAGCAGGTAATCGGGGGTATGGCGCGCGTCTGCCCCATATAGTTCAGCGACCCGCTGAATAGCTGTGTCACGATCGCATTGCGGTCCCTCCGCGCCGGCCGGGCAAGGGATTTCAACCGGCGCCGCCAGCGGCACGTCCATCAGTTCCGCGAGTTCGTTCTCGCCCGATTCCAACTGCAAGATGATGCGGCTCTGATCGGGCTGACGCGTCGTCCACAAGTTGTAATGCATTTGCACGACAATTATTTGACCTGGCCTGATGAGAAATCCCGTGCCGCTCGGGAACAAGACCGGCGACGCGCCCGGCGTCCAGCCGCCAATCCCCTCGCCCTTGCTTGCTAAGCCCGTCCCGCCATAACAGGACCAGCCGGGCCGCCCATCGGTATGATTGCGGCTTTGAATGGCGCGCTTCGCCGCTTCATCAAACAGATAAAAGAGGGCGTGATGCGCCATTTCCACGACATCGGGGATGAACTCGTATCCGGTGATGAATTGGGGCGCGTCAATCTTCAGCTCAAAGGCGAAGCAGCGGTAGTCATCCAGCGCGTCTGGGTCCGGCGAGTATGACTCTGCCAGTTGCAGCGTCAGATCGGCGCGGATGTCGACACGTTCGAATCCATCGGTCGCCGATGCTTCGTAATCTTGGGGATCGCCGAGCGGGGCGTCCGCGTCAGCCCAGGCGGCGATGATGGCGATTTCCTCATCGGAGAGACGGCGGTCTTGCTGCAGCGGCAGGTTTGACGATGATGGCATCCAAGGCGGCATAAGACCAGTCACGACATGGAACTTGATGTCCTGCGCCGCCCAAACGACATCCTCGGCGGCGGTGAACGGGGCGTAGCCGGCGATCTGCCCGGCAGCATGGCAGCCGACGCAATTGGCTTCGATTATTGGGCGCGCGTGCTCGTGATAGGTGGGATTTTCCGGCAGGCTGATGCCGCTGAGATCGACAGATTCCGCCTCGTCATCATGATCTTTGCCGCCATGCGCTAGAACGGTGAGCGAACTGATGAATATGAGAAAACATAGAACGAGATATCGCATCATAATCCTCCTGCATTTGTAACTTTACTAGCCCAGCGGCCGTCCGCCATCAACCGGGATAATGTCGCCCGTGCTGAAGCGCAAATGCGCGACCGCCGCGTAAACGGCCTCGGCGACATCTTCCGCTTCGGCGATGCGGCCCAGCGGCGTCTTGTCTTCCTGCTCGGCGATCAGCGCCCGCGGCATGCGCTGCGCATATTCGCCATTGACCCAGCCGGGCGACACCGACAGCACACGAATTTGCGGCGCCAGCGCCCGCGCCAACGATCTTGTCATGCTATCCATTGCCGCCTTGCTGGCGCAATAGGCGACGTTGCTGCCAACGCCAGTGCGCCCGGCGATTGACGAGATATTGATCGCCACGCCGCCAGCGCCTGCGGCAAGCAGCGGCTGCAGGGCGCGGATTGAGGCAAATGCGCCGCGCCAATTGACGCGAAAGATCTGATCGATTGCGTCATCATCCAAGCCCTCCAAATCGGCGTGCGGCACCGATTTGCTGACTCCGGCGTTGTTCACCAGGATATCGAGGCGGCCGTACTTTTCGGCCACGGCGGACGCTAGTTGGGCTTGCGCCTCTGCATCGTCAACGGGCGCGCGCAGAATCAGATGATTGCCGCCTGCCAGCGTATTCGCCGCCGCCCGCGCCTTGCCTTGATCGCTGTTGTAGGTGATGACAACCTGCGCGCCCGCGGCCGCCAGCTGCCGGCAGATTGCGCTGCCAATGCCGCCGCCGCCGCCAGTCACGACCGCAACCTGTCCTCGCAATTTGGTCATGCGTTTGTCTCCACGTCCGCCGACGCTTCCCGCGCTAAAAAGTGCGCATGCCAACCGGCAGGTGCTCGGCGCGATTCATATAATGCAGGATCGGCTGCCCTTCGCTAAAGTCGATTCGGGTGACGGCGGTATTGGAGTGATAGTAGCGCCAGCCTTTACGAAAAGGTATATCGCCATCAAGCGCTTGTAGCAGCAGGTTGAGAAAACCGGCATGAGACACAAGGGCGATCACGCGCTCGGATTCGCTCCAGGCGCGAAGTGTTCGGGCGACGGCGCGGGCGCGCTCAATGCTATTGGCAATCGGTTCAAAACCCAAATCGGCATCGTACCAGCCGCTGTCGGTGACGCTGCTCGGCAGGTCGAATCGCGGAAATTCCCGCAAAATTTCGCCACGCGTCATGCCGCCGAAGCCGGCGCTATTGCCATTTTGGGATTGAAACAGGCCGCCCAATTCGTGCAGCTCGGGCCATACTGTCGGCGTTATGCCCAAAGCATCGCGAATCGGCTGCGTCGTCAAGAGCGATCGGTACATCGCGCTGGTATACAGGTGGTCAATCTCGAAACCTTTGCCGGCGACATCCAGTTCCTTGTCCAAAAACCGCGCCAGTAAATCGCGCTGCTGAAAACCGAGTGGCGTCAAACCGGGATCGACCTTGCGCTTATGAATCGTTGCTGGGGTCAGGGCGTTGTTTTCCGATTGAGCGTGACGGATCAAGTAGATGTGCATTCGCCGTTCATATCTCCCTTACAGCGGACTGCCTTACCCGAGGATTATAGTGCAATCCGCGCTTGGCGTAACCCGACACTTGCAATTGGCGCTTGAGATTCTGCCAAACGCGCGCCAAATGGTTACGCTGGTCTGCGCGCCGCCGCCCGGTTACACTAGCAAAGAGTTTTCCGCGAGCGGAATTTTCGTATGGATAAAGTTGTAACATTGACGCTGAATCCGGCGCTGGATGTCGCCACGCGCATTCACTCGGTGGCGCCGGAGATCAAGCTGCGTTGCGCGGCGCCGGGCTTCCATCCGGGCGGCGGCGGCATCAACGTGTCGCGGGCGATACATTTCCTCGGCTTCACGTCAAGCGCCGTGTATGCGGCTGGCGGACACAACGGCGCCATGCTCACGCAGCTATTGACTGCCGAAGGCATTGACAATTACCCGGTCGAGATCGCCGGCGTCACGCGCGAGAATGTGGTCGTCTACGAAGAGAGCACGGGCTTGCAATACCGCTTTACTTTGCCCGGCCCAGCCTTGAGCGCGGATGAATGGGTCGCCAGCCTGGAGACGCTTTTCAACTTGAATCCGGCTTACATTGTCGCCAGTGGCAGCTTGCCGGCGGGCGTCCCGCTGGAATTCTATGGCGAGATCACGCGATACGCCCGCGAGCGTGGTATCCGTGTCATTCTCGATACGGCGGGCGATGCGTTGAACCGCGCCATTGGCAAAGGCGTTTACCTGCTGAAGCCCAACCTGCGCGAACTGGAGCGATACGCCGGCGAGGCGCTGCCGGGTGAAGCGGCGATCCGCGCCGCCGGTCAGCGCTTGATCGCCGGGGGATTGGCTGAGGTGATGCTGGTGTCGCTGGGCGCGGCCGGCGCTGCGTTGATCACGAGAGCGGATTGCGTCATGCTGCGCGCGCCGATTGTGCCGATTCAGAGCAAAGTCGGCGCTGGGGACAGCATGGTCGGCGGCATCGTCCTCGGGCTTGCGCAGGGATTTGATCTGATTGACGCGGCGCGTCTGGGCGTAGCGGCCGGCAGCGCGGCGGTGATGACGGCGGGCACGGAACTCTGCCGCGCGGAAGATGCCTGGCGGCTATATGAGGAAGTCCGCGCCACGCACAGGGTCCATACTTAAGAAGCGGAGAAGCGTAAATGACAAGCATACAAGCGCGCAACGTCAATCACCCCGATCACCGCGAGAACCTTAAGGCGGAGAAGTACAACCTCATCCGCGAGGCGATGTTGGCGTCGCTGCGCGATGACGCCTGGATGGTATTCAGCGAACTGGAAGACATGGTGCGCGCCTGGCTAGACAGCCACGATGTGCCGACGGCGCTTTTCCCCAAGCCCGGTTCCGTCCGCTGGTATTGCAAGGCGGTGCAGTTGGATTTAGAGGCGCGTAAAGAGATCGAGCGGCAGCCGAAGAAGTCCCCGCTGCATCTGCGCAAATGTCGCGCCGGTTGAAATTAGCCGCAGGCCACTGCGTCAGGCGCCAATTCCGTGGCGCCGTCCCAGAGGCGCCGCCATTCATCGAGATATAACTCGGCGATAGTCGCATTGCGGATGATCAGGATGTTTTCATCGTTGCTCTTCGCCGCGTTGTTGGAGAAATTGAAGGACCCGGTGATCACGGTGTCCTGGTCGATGATGATCACTTTGTGATGCAGCGTATACGGATTGCCGTCTTGCCGCAGTTCGGCGCCGGCGCAGTGCAGCGCTGGCAATTGGCTCCAGCTTGCGATGCTGTTGCGCCGCTCAAAGATGCCGCGCAAGTCCAAGTCTTCTCGCGCCGATTGGCGCAGCATCGCCTCAGCCAAGGCATCCAGTGAAAAAACGAAGGTCATGAAGTGTATCGAGCGTTGAGCCTGCGCAATCTCCGCGTTGAGGGCGGCGACTTCATCAGCCTCGGGACCGAAAATGAGCTTGAATTCGCCGTCCATGTGGGTGAAAGCGACAATGCCGTCGTCGGTGGATCGCGCGCCAAATTCATGGCGTTCGAACATCTCGTCGAACTCGGCTTGATAAGCTAGGACCGCGGGAGCGCTGTCCAAGACCAAGGCGTTATTGTTGTTGCGATAGGCGCCGTTGACGGTGTAATTCCAGGAACCCGTCCAGACCGTCCGCCCATCCAAAATCATGAATTTGTTGTGCATCAAGCCGCTGCGCCCGTCATCAACGAGAGGGATGCCAGCCGCCCGCAGTTGGCGAAGCGCGTCATCCTTGCCGTCAAGCAAGCCGTGGTCGTCATCGGCAACGATTCGCAGAGCCACGCCACGTTGATGCGCTGCGAGAATCGCCCGGAAAATTGGCGCGCTGTTCAATTCGAAAACGGCGATATCAAGACTTTCGCGCGCACTGTCAATAGCCTCGACCAAGGCGGTTTCGATCCCGCCTTGGTAACGCTCGCGATCGGCGCTGGCGTCCGGCTCAGTGAAATACAGCTGCCAGCCATCGCCGATGTAGCCGCGCCCGAAATTGAATTGGACTTCGCGGTAAGCCGCCGGCTGTGGCTTTGACGCGCTTTCCGGCGCCAAGATGAGGCTCGCGGCCGATTCCTGATGAGCCGCGCGCATCGCCAGGGCGAGCGTCATGATCAACGGGAAGAAGCCAAGGACGAGCGTCCGCAGGGCGCGGCCCGTCTTGCGCCAATAGCGGCCATGGCAATTCATTTTATTCAGCCTCACAACCTGATATTGGCTCGCTGAACGCCTGCATTGAGTCTTCGAAAGCCGGGTGAGCCGGCTTTAATTCGCGGGCGCAGCCATGCTATAATACGGCGGTTTCTTGATTTCAGCATATCGCGCGATTCATGTCCATTCTCAGCGCCAGCAATCTAAGCAAGCACTACGGTCCCGATGAGATATTCAGCGGCATCAGCATCGCGATTCCGGTGGGCGCCCGCATCGCCCTGGTCGGTCCCAACGGCGCCGGCAAGACGACGCTGCTCAATCTGCTCGCTGGCATCGATAGTCCGACCGGTGGGCGCCTCAACCGTGCTCGCGGCGCGCGCTTGTCTTTCTTGCCGCAGCGACCGGAATTGACGGGCGAGCACAGCCTCTGGCACGAGCAGCTCAGAGCCTTTGCCGTTCTGCGCGCGAAGGAGCGCCGCCTGGCGGATTTGGAACAGCGGATGGCGGATGGAGACGATGTTAGCGAGGCGCTTGACGATTACGGTACGCTCCAGGCTGATTTTGAACGGCTAGGCGGGTATGAATACGAAACGCGGATCAAGATGGCGCTCGGCGGGCTGGGCTTTTCGCCGACGGATTATGCTAGGCTGCTGCCACAGTTATCCGGCGGAGAAAAGACGCGCGCCGCCCTCTGCCGCCTGCTGTTGGAGGAAAGCGATCTTCTGATACTTGACGAACCCACTAATCATCTGGACATCCACGCGGTCGAATGGCTGGAGAAATATCTGGCTTCATTCCCGGGCGCGCTGCTCGCGGTCAGTCACGATCGCTTTTTCATCAACAAGTTCGCGACGGCGGTTTGGGAAATCGAGTACGGTAAGTTGCGGACTTATCGCGGCAATTACAGCGCCTTCAGCGAGCAGCGCGCGGCGCAGCGGGAAACCTTGCGTCACGATTTCTATTGGCAGCAGCAATTCATGCGCAAGGAAGAGGCGTTTATCCGCCGCCACATGGGCAGCCGCCTGACCGCCCAGGCAAAGGGGCGCTTGAAGAAACTGGAGACGATGAAGAAGCGCGGCGCGGTTTTGGAGAGTGGTCCGCGTGGGCGCAAGCGTATGGTCCTGGAGATGAGTGATCATGCGCGCAGCGGCGATCAGGTGATCGTCACGCGTGATCTGCAACTGGGCTACGATGCCGAGGCGCCGCTGTTGAGCGCGCCCGATTTGCTGGTGCTGCGGGGCGAGACCGTCGCTATCATCGGCGGCAACGGCGTCGGAAAATCGACGCTGCTGAAGACGCTCAGTGGCGCTCTGCCCCCGCTGGCTGGCAAGGTTCATCTGGGCGCCAAGGTAAGGATCGGTTATTTCGCCCAGGCGCATGAGACGCTGAAAGCCGACAATGCCGTGATCGACGAGATCCGCGCGGTAAAGGCGCTGCCGCTTTCTCAAGCGCGCGATTGGCTTGGTCGCTTTCTATTCAGCGGCGATGATGTCTTCCGGCCCGTGTCATCGCTTTCCGGCGGCGAACGCGGGCGCGTCGCCTTGGCCAAGTTGGCGCTGCAAGGCGCCAGCCTCCTGCTGTTGGACGAGCCGACCAACCACCTCGATATTGATAGCCAGGAGGTGCTTCAAGCGGCGCTGGCGGCTTTTGACGGAACGATTCTGCTAGTCAGCCATGACCGTTATCTCGTGGACGCCTTGGCGACGCAGATTTGGGAAATTAGCCCTGGTCGGCTGCGGTTTATTGACGGAGATTATCAGACATATTTGCGCCAGCGCAACGGCGCAATCCAACATGAAGCGGCGCAGGCATCCGCCAACAGCCGCCGAGGAAAGCGCTCGCCCGCCTATCGCGAGAAGCGGGGAGGCTTGAATCCCTTCGAGGCGGCGCAGCGCACGGCCGCGCTCGAAGCCGAGATTGAGCGCTTGGAAGCCAGTCTAAACGACATCAGCCGGCAGTTGGATGCGGCCAGCCTGGCTCAAGACGCCGGCATGGCGCGTCAGTTGGGCCTCGCCTATACCCAAACTGAGGCGGAGCTGGAGGCGGCGCTGGATGAGTGGAGCAGATTCGCCGTGTAAAGCCCGATGGCGCCGCAACCGTAGTATACTGTAACGATGTAGGGGCGACTGACCCGCAGTGTCTACGCGCGGCGATGAGTCCCCCACTTGCGCAATAGTTTGCAGTCAAAAATACGCATGTCACACTTGGGAAGACAAATCATATAGAGGGAGCGATAACTTGGACATTGCCTGGCACGGATACAGTTGCTTTCGCATCACCGAACGCGGTCACACATCGGTGGTGACCGACCCATACGGCAGCAAGCAGGCATTGACCAAAATGCGCCTCAGCGCCGATCTCGTCACCATCAGCCACGACCAAGAGCGCCATCAGGCTTCCGCCATCCGCGGACAAACATACGTTATCGCTGGTCCTGGCGAATACGAAGTGGGCGAGCTATTCGTCACCGGGATTGCGCTGCATCGTCATGACGCCGAGCAAGACAGGATCCTCGACAATGTGGCTTATCACTTCGAATATCCCAACGGCCTCGATGTGCTGCATCTTGGCGCTCTTCATCAGCTTCCCGATCCAACGCCTTTCGAGCAACTCGACCAAGTGAGTGTGCTGCTGCTGCCAATTGAGGTTGCGCTTCTGGGAGGCGACAGTCTGGCGGATCTCATCAGCGTGATCGAGCCAAGCTATGTCGTCCCGATGCGGCCGCTGCGCCTGCGCGATGAGGAGTTCGCTTCAGCTTTGGACGGCTTCCTCAAAATGATGGGCGTCAACAGCATTGAGGCGCGCGATGGCCTGCGCATTACGCCAACGAGCCTGCCGGAGCAAACCCAGGTCTCGCTCCTGCGCCAAGTTTAATCCGGTCGAAAACAGTTAACCCACAGGCCAAGCAATCTGCGGTATAGTAGAGATGCTTGGGCGAACAAGGACGCGGGTGCGATCTTATGCCGAACGGAACCATCAAGCTTCTCATGAACTGGGATATCAAGCCCGGTTTGGATCAGGAATATTTCGAGTTTGTCATGCGCGAGTGGGTGCCAAATACCACCAAGCTAGGGCTTACGCCGATCGAAGCCTGGTACAATGTATACGCCCAAACCGATATCCCGCGAATTATGGCGGGCGCCATTGCCGAAGACGCCGATTCCATGCGCCAGATCATCACCAGTAGCGACTGGGCTGATCTGCAAGCCAAGCTGATGGAATACGTCGAGAATTACAGCCAGAAGATCGTGCGCGTCACCGGCGACTATCAGTTGTAAACCGCGCTCGCATACGCGCTTTGAAGCGCAATTGCCGCGAATCATAACCGCGATTCCTCTGTTTTCTCAGTGGTTCCCATTTAATCAAGTGATAGCTGAATAGTAATCATAAACAGTTGTGGGCGCGACAAGGAGCGCGGAGACACCGCTCGTCTCTCGCCCCTGTGCAATGCCTCATTGCGTCTGAAGTGGAGAAAATGGGCGACTCACCGCCGCGCCTGGACACAGCGGGTCAGTCGCCCAATCAAGCTATGACAGGTGATTCGGCTTTAGCCGCCCATGGCGACGCGCAGCGCGTCGCAAGAGGGGCAGCCGCCGCCGGGACGCACGATCGCGTAGCCCGCCTGGGGATCATCGCCCCAGTATGTGGCATCGACATTCCAGACGATAAATAGGCGGACATAGCCCGAACCTCTCAGGCGATGGACAGCGCCCGCCAGCCAGGAGGCTTGATGCCCAAGGGTAACGGCGGATGCCCATGCGAATGCGGGCGGCAGTTGACCAATGCCCTCGCCCGTCAGATATCCGAGCTCGGTGAAGCAGAGCGGCTTGCTGGGGAAGAAGCTGCGGTAGAGCTGCATCATACGCGGCAGATACCAGGAGTAATGCCCAGAGCTGCCGACTGGCGCTCCGCTGGTCGAATCCGGCGGCGTGATGCCAGCATTGTAATGGACGCCGACGCAATCCATCACGTTGGCGGCGCCGGCCGCTGCCATCTCGCTCAAGAAGCAGTCGTCATCGGCGCCACCGGGTCCACAGCCCTGGAAGAAGCCGGTGGGCGCCGGCGCCCCGCTGATGACCATGGTGTTCGGATTGGCGCCTTTTATGGCGTGGTAGGCGGTCGAGAGCATCTGCGTGTAGTTGTGCCCGCTGATCTGACCCGAGGGCCACTCGCGGTCGATATTCATCTCATTCCAGACTTCAATTGCATCAGCGCCGCCGCGCGCCAATCCAGCCAGGAAGTTGGCGAAGTTCTGATAGAAACCGCCCGGATTGCCAGCGATCTGATTCTTGTCGCCGATGACGCTGAGCAGCACCTTGAAGCCATTGCCGTGCGCGCTGTCGATCACGTGCTGGAAGTTGCCTGCTGGCTCCCCGTGCCACTTCACCTGCCGCTTGACCCAGGTCATGCGGGCGTCGCGCATATGCTGGGGATGGGCGAAGCTAAGCGCCTGGCCGCCCAGTTCAAAGCCGCTGACGTTTGCCGTGCTTGGCGGGGCCGGTCCAGCGGGAGCAACCGGCGCGGGAGCAGCGGGCGCTGGCGCTGCTGGCTCTGGCGGCGGTGGCGCGCCCGGCACCTGCAGCACTTGCCCCACGCTCAGCACATCTGGGTCGGTGATGCCATTTAGCTGCGCCAATTCGAAGTAGTTGATGTTGAACTGGGCGGCGATAGTCGAAAGAGAATCTCCGCGCTGTACGGTATAGGTGTTTGTAACCGTTGGCTGTGACGCCGGAGCCGGAGCCGGAGCCGGCGCTTGCGTAACACCGCCGGGCGCGGGAATGATAAGCTGGTTGCCGGCGTGGATGACGTATGGCTCTGACATTCCGTTCGCTTGCGCGATTTCCTGAATAGTCCTGTCGTATTGCTGCGCAATGCGGAACAGATTCTCCCCGCGCGCCACAATATGCAGCTGCTGCGCCATGACAACGGCTGAACCCAGCGACAGCACAACGATGGTAGACAACAGAATTAGAATTAGGCGACGCATCTTCGCTCCTTACTCTCATGGTTTCGCTATTGAATTGCCAATTCGAAACGTCAGTCTAGCATGAGTCGGGGAAACACGCTGAAGCCAGCGCGCGCATTCTGACGCGCTAGAATCACAAGCGACCTCATGGGATTTTGCTTTGATGTTATGATCGCGTGAATCCTAATAGCCGACATCCATTCCGGGGTCCACCAAGGGCAAGCGCGGATCCATGCCAGTCAGCGTATGGCGGACCCAGGCGTAATCCGGGTCATCGCTATAGGCGAATTCGCGCGTGGAGCCAGCCAAGAAATTCAGCGTATAAGTCGTCGTGCCCGGCGCGCTGACCATGGTGTAATAGCCTTCGGGCATTAAGACGATATCGTGCTGGCGCGCCATTATTGTCGCATCCGATCGTTTGTCGGCGCTGTATACGCGTTGATAGGCGTATCCGGTAGGCCGATCAAACTTATAAAAGCTGAAGCGATTGAGTTGCGATTCCAGCACCGTCCCTTTGTCGTCTGTTCTGTGCGTATCATGCTTGTGTGGCGGATAGCTCGACCAATTGCCGCCCGGCGTATACAGCTCGTAGACCAGCAGCCGATCGGCCGGGAAGTCGCTGCCGATCAGCCGGCTCATCTGGCGCGAGCAGTTGCCGCCGCCCAGCAGCAGCAATTCAACATCGCTTGGCCTGATCAGCTTTGGCGCGTATTCCTTCTCCGTCGGCGCCCAGCATGAGGCGAACTCAAAATCATCGGTGATGGCTTCGATCTCGAACTCGGTGTGTGGCGGCAGATAAAGCGCGTGGGGCATGCCGCCGAAGACGTTGTCGCGCCGGCCGACGTTCTCAAAATCACCGCGATTCGTTCGGATATTGCAGCGCCCGCTCAAGAGCACGGCGACGTATTCAAAAGCGTCGATGGCGATTTCGAAGGTGCGGCTTTTGCCGAGGCGCGCGGCGGCGAAGTTCAGCGTGTTCCAGCCGGCGCGTTTGGCGTCCAGCGCCGCGAAGGCGCCCGCTCGTCCGCTGTCATCAGCGGGGATATGCAAGGTTTCGGCGGTGAAACTTGCCATGGTTGCCCCTTTTTTGTAGACCCCCTTTTTCGCGCAAGGAGAGGGCTTGTTATTTTTGTGAGCGCGGTTGATTCTTTTCGCTGCCGCCGAGCGGCTATGATCAAGTCACCAAGCCGCGCGTGACGCGCATAAACATGTGCTCCAAATCTTTCTCTTCTTCATTGAAGCCCAGCAGCAGAATATCGCCCTCGACCAGCTGGCGGCTCAAAGCGCCCAGTTCTTCATCATTGCCGGCGAAATCGACGCGAACGCGAGCGCGCCCGTTCTTGGGCGTGATGATCTCGGCTGCGACTACATGCCCGCTGCCGCCCGCCAGGCTCGTCACCGCTTCAGCGGCATCATGATCCATCACCGTTATGATGATTTCGCGATGCGCCATCAGTTCCAGCTTCAGCTCGTCGATGCTGCCCTGCATGATGATCTCGCCCGCCTCCAGGATGCCGATATGCGAGCAGACATCTTCGACATCAGCCAGGATATGCGAGGAGAAGAATATCGTCTTGCCCATGTTAGCCAGCTCGCCCAGCAATTCGCGGATTTCCACACGCGCGCGCGGATCAAGCCCGGAGGCCGGCTCATCGAGGATAAGCACCTGTGGATCGTGCGCCAGCGTGCGCGCCAGAGAGAGGCGCTGCTTCATTCCGCGGCTGAGCTTGTCCACCAGTTCTTCGCGCCGGTGCTGCAAATCGACCAACTCAAGCAGATCGGCCACCAAGGGTTTGCGCTGATTCTCCGGAATATCGTAACAGGCGGCGAAAAAGTCGAGATATTCCCAGACGCGCAGGTCTTCGTAGACGCCGAATTCATCGGGCATGTAGCCGATCGCGCGTCGCACCGCCCGCCGATCGTCCAGCACCGAATGCCCAGCCACCCAGGCGCGCCCTTGTGAAGGTCTGGTCAGCGTGGTCAAAATGCGCATCGTGGTCGTCTTGCCAGCGCCGTTTGGACCCACGAAGCCGAAAATGGAACCGGTTGGCACTTCCAGCGAGATGCCACGCAGAGCTTCGAAGCCGCCGAATGATTTATGCAGGTCATGCGTCTGGATGATCAATTCCATCGCCAATTCCTAGTGATAGCGCCCGGTCTGTTCAACACGAATCTTCCGAATGCGCGCGGTGCCGATATTGTCGCCAAAGCGCAGGCGCATTCTGATGGCATTGCCGGAGCCCAGATAATCGCCCGGCTCGTCGAAAGTCAACTCATCGCCAGCGCGAAAATCGAAAATATCGTAGTCGTCCGCGCGCCAGTTGTAGAGCTCAACCGCCAGCGACTGAGCGTAGCCGCCGCCTCGGTCCACTTCGACATGCAATTGCGACACTTCATCCAGCGCCAAGCCCGGCAGCGGATGAAATAGATATTCAACGCCGTGCTCTTCATAGAGGCTGAAGTTGTCCGTGCCGTTATCGGTCAGCCCAATCCGATCGAGGGTAAGCCAACTGAAATACTCCGAGGTCAAGGTGGTTTCCCGGCTCGGCAGTTTGATATCGACATCCAGCTCGATCACATAGAGGGTCGTATCAATCGCGCTCCAGCCGGCGCCGCTTATCTCAAGATCACGCGTCCACTGGTCGCTCCAGCCGACGAGATAAAGTCCGACGCCGCGGGCGTCAGAATGGAATTGATCGACTGCGAAGCTGGCGAGGAAGGATTGCTCGCGCGCCGCTTGCCGCTCGGCCGCCGATTCCGCGCGCAGGAAAGCCCGTGTGCGCAAGTAGCGCCCTCCTTGAATGTCTTTGATGGTCATGCTGCGGCCGCTGCCGGAGAAGGGGGACAGTCCCTGCGCGTGTGATGTGACGTTTAATTCAAGCGGGTTGGGCTGGGGCGGCGGATCGGCGATGTCGCTGCGCAGCGCCTCGCGGTCCAGGGTCACGATGTCGCCCGGCGCGAAATCGCCTTCCAGCCGATGCGCAAAACCCGGACCGAGTACGACCGCATCGCGCAGCGTGATCGCGCTCTCATTGCTGATCACGCCCTGATAAGCGCCGCTCATCCGGCCGCTCTCGAGGATATCAAAGCTGAGTGTGAAGGCGCCGCCGATGGCTGGCTTGGGGATGCGCCCGCTGACGCTGAAGTTGGCAAAAATGCCGCCGTCAATCGTGAAGTCGCGCGCGCCAAAGACCGACCCTTGCGAGATCTCGGTGGACGTCTGGATGGTGTTGCTGGCGAAAATGCTGGTTGGCGCCGTTGCGCCAGCGACCGCCAGGAAGCGCCCTTCCGGCAGCGCCAGCGAATAAGTGGCGCGCCGCGGCGACAGCAAGCCGACGAATTGTTCGCTCTGCGCTTCAGCGCGATCGGTGAAAGATTGTAAGACTGTCGTCCGGCTCACGATGATTTCGGCGCCGCGCAGGCTGAAGCCGACCGTCCAGGCGATGCCGGTGAAGCAGATAATGACGACTGGAATCGTGAACCATCCCCAGCCGTTGCGCCGCAGCCGCGAGAGCGCGAAATAATTCAGCGGTCCAATCAGCGCGATATATGAGAAAAGGAAGAGGCAGAGCGTTTGCAGCGGCGGCAGCAGATCCACGCCGGGCAGATTGGCGATTGCATCGGCGCCCCAGGCTGGTCTGGTGAAGCCCTCGCGCCAGGTGGGGTGCGGCGCCCGCGTCGCCAGCAGTTTTAGCCACAAGGCATCCAGCGTCCCCCAGCTCGCCAGCGGCTCCAGCGTCGGATCAGCCGCCAAATAATCGACAATGCCGGCGCCGATCTCACGGCGGAGCAGCAAAGGCGCCCCGTCCTGCTCGACCAGCGTCTGGGCATCTTCATGGGCATCCCCGACCGCTATGACAGTGCGCTGCGACAAGCTGGAATTGACTGCGGCGTAGCGGGCGAGAGCGCTAAGATCGTCTATAGACTGCGTGCGCTCCGGCCTCAGCGGCAGCAGCTCCGACAAGGCGCCCGCGGCGCCGAGCGCCGATGGACCGCCGCTGACGATCAAGTGTCCGCCGCCTTCGACCCAGTGAAGCAGGGCGCGCCGCTGCCCGTTGGACAAGCTCTCGCCATCGATATTGACCAGCAGCATCATATCCAGCGAGCCCAACGAGGGACCATGTTCGGGGATTTCATGCGCGCCCCATATCGCCTGCTCAGCGCGGAAGCCGCCGATGTGTACGCCCGAGAGGTTGGGCGGCGCCGTAGTGGGTCCGGTGACGACAGCGTATAGCTGATTCTGCGGGGCAAGGTCGAATAGACTGGCTTCTCGCGCTGCTTGCACGAGGCCGTTATCGTCGATCAACTCGACGCGAATCTGGTCTGGGAAGGTCCGCGCCTGGATATTCAGCAGCGCCGATTTCGCGGCGCCGGTCGGCAGATCTATGGGTGTGCTGAAGGCATTGCCGACTACCGTGCCTGATGTTTCGGGGCGGACGACCAGCCGGCCAGTCACCGACTCGCCGTTGTTCTTCAGTTCAATGCGAATTGGCGTCCATTCACCGGGGCGGAAATAAGAATCGAAGCCGACCTCGACTGACATTTCGATGACATCGCGGAAATTGTCCTGCGCGGCGAGCGGCAATTGCGCCAGCATCAGCAGGGCAGCGGCGAATACGATGAGGCGCGCCAAGAGCCGAACCATATCACATCCCGTACAGAGGGCAAGAACTGCCGCCTATTGTATCATGCGGCTTCCTCTTGTCATGTGCGCAATTCACGCGCCGCGGCAACCCCTTCCATCCCATCCCGGCAATTGGGCTGAGGACAGGACAGGTTTGGTCTAATCGAAAACTTATAGCCCAGGTTAGACTTCGAAAGCATCTATCCTGGCGAAAACTGTAGGGGCGACCCAGTGGGTCGCCCGAAATAGCCCAAGAAAACAAGTGATTTGTGACGAAATTCTGCCTGCTGCAATACTGTCCTGTCCTCAGAGCAATGGGGGCGCAGGGCGCGCAGTCGATACACCTTGAATCTTGAGTTGCCTAATTCCACTGATGTCAATCATCCGCCGGCGTTTTCGCGCTCTCGCTGTTAGAATAGCGGCGTCATCAGATCAGCGGAATGCGACGATGCCAGTCCACTTCAAATGGCTCGACGAACAGAAACGCGCCTTGCGCTTTACCGCCGAAGGGATTTGGAATAGGAAGGATTATCATCAGGCGGCGCGCGCCGCCGCCTTCAGTTTGAGCGCGGTCAATCATCCGGTCGACTGCATCATCGACCTCCGCCGGAGCGCGCGCCCATCCCTGCCCGCCGGCGCCGCCGCTCATTTCCGCAGCTTCGGCCGCCGGACGCAATCCTGCTTGACGGGCCGAGCCGCCGTCATTGGACTGCCCGGAAATGAGGCGGATCGGCTTGGGTTCTCGCGCGACCGGCGGCTGCCGACTATTGACGGCTTCGTTCAGCAAGTCGATTCGGCGGAAGAGCTCAAACAGCTGCTTGCGGAGTGGGCGGCGAATCCACCCGAACGCTAGCGGTCTTCGTGGCTTTCCGCCGGAGTCGAAGGCAGCGTTATGATGACCGGCAGGCAGAGCAAAGAAATCAGAGCGGCCGCGATGAAGGCGTTCTGCAAGCCCAGCGCATCGCCCAATGCGCCGACCATCATCACATTGAGCGCGCGTACGCCAAAAGCATAGAGCATGAACATGCCGTTGGCGGTGGCGCGGTTCTCCGGCAGCTGATCTTGCACCAGCGCCAGAAATACCGGCGATACCGAAAGCGCTGTGAAGCCCATGCCGACGAGCAGCGGGATCATCAGCGCGCCTTCAACATGGACGAATACAAGCATCAACAGCGCGGAGCAGATCGCCGCCCCAGCCACCATCTTCCGCCGCCCAAAGCGATCGCTGAGCGTGCCGCCCATCAGCGCGCCGCCGACGCCGGAAAACTCATACAGCGCCAGTGCGCCCGTCGCCAGCGTCAGCTCAAAGCCGCGGATATCCACCAAATAGACGACCATGAAAATGCCCAGGCTGCTCGCCGCCATATTGCGCAAGAGCATGACGCCCAGCAAAGGCGCGAAGACGCGCGCGAAACGCCGCAGCATCGGCTTGGTCTTGGTCTTGCGGCGTTCGCGTTTGGCTGAAACATCGCGCAGCCGCCAAAAGAGCACCGCGCTCGCCAGCCAGCCGAAGAACATCAGCCGCCACAAGCCCTGCATGCCCCACTCAGCCACGCCGAAACCGACCAGCAGCGGACCAACCGAGCGCGCCAATTCGCCGGCAGCCATGAAAAAGCTCATGCCGCGCCCGACCTTGCCGCCAGCCACATGGGCGATCATCGCCGGCGCCGGCGCGTGAAAAGCCATGATGTTCACGCCCACGCAGAAGAGCAGCAGCGCCAAGGCGCCATAAGTGGGCATGAAGCCGATGAGCGACGCCAGTGTAGCCGTGATAGCCGGCGCGAATATCACCAGATAGCGCACCGAGAAGCGGTCGGCCAAGTAGCCGATGACGGGACCCAGCAGCGACGGCGCCTGCATGAAGACCGGCAGCGAGCCGGCCATCACCAGGGTCAAGCCGAGCTTGTCAATCAGCAGGGGCAGCAGCGGCGCGATAAAAGCGGAGTACACATCATGCACAAAATGCCCGCCGCAAATGAGCAGGATGCGGTTGTAATCAAATGCTGATTCGCGCTTGGTTTCGCCCTCGATTTCGATTGAGGCGGATGTCATGGGGCGTCCGTTTGGCTTTTGCCTAATGGCGGCAGATTATAGCGCAGTTCGGGCGGATGACAACGCGGCAATCGCGGCAGCGCCGCCGCCCAGAGCTTAACCGTCGCATACCCTACGGCCTGCTCGTGGCTGCTTTACAGGGGCCGCGCGCTCGTGATAATGTGATCTTAGATTGAGTCAATCGGAGGGCAAGCATGAAATACCCAACGCTCATTTCTCTTCTCATCGCGATACTCGCATTGCCTGGAATCGCCCAGGGTCAGTCGCCGGCAGCCGATGCCTACCAAGATCGTCGTATCGATGCCAGCTCGACAAACGCCGGCTGTCGAAAAAGCCCCGCCCCATGGCAGGCTTGCTACTACACAGTCGCCAGCGACGGTTTGCTTACGGTCGTCGTACAAGTGTCCTCCCAGCGCATGAATCCGCCGCCCTTCGCTCGTCAGGAGTTGCCACAGCTGATCAATGCCTTGCATCGCGGGGCTTTGGGCGAATCGATCCCCGCCGAGGCGGCGACCTTGCTCGCGCAGGATAGCGTCAGCCGCAGGGGAGGCTACGTTGGACACGTCGTTGGACGCGTCGATGGCGTGCCGGTGCTGGTAAGCCCCGAAGTATATGAAGCATTCCATAGATGGTGGCTGAGCGAAGAGCGCAGAAAGCATCCGACGCCGTTTCCGCCAGCGCTGCCGCTTGAAGACCTCTGGGATGAACGGCATCCTGCGCATGTTCGGCATGGCTGTACTGCGCCCAGCCACCACCGCAGTCCAATCGATTCTGGCGCCCTCTTCGGCTGCTACGAATCCCGAGCCAGCGCTGGCTTGCTTACCTATGTCTTCCAAGCCGCGCCGTCGAGCGCGATCGTTGACGATCTGCCGCTGGCGGGCAACTTCGGGCTTCGGCTGATGCGGCGTCTGCATCAGCCCCAAGCGGCTGAGACTACTCGTCCCTAGGTTTCGCGGAAGGCTGCGCGTCTTGGTCGGGCGTTATTGCCATTGGGTAACCCTGCCGAAAGCGAGCGCCCGCATTCTGGCGCGGTCTGCCGTCGCGGGCGGAAGCCAGCGCGTCATCCGATGCAACCGGCGCATGGCTTGCGTTTTTCGAATCGACGCTTCACCACCTTACTGTTTCTAAGTCGTGTAAACTGGGGCTGCCTCTGTTAATATGCGCTATATGAATAACCATCAGTCATCCTTCAGCAACCGGCGCTACCTGGATGCCGTCGATGACCACATCGTCATCTTCGATGGCGCTATGGGCACGAGCATCCAGTCTTACACGCTCAACAAGTACGACTTCGGCGGCGAGCAATATCAAGACTGCATCGATTATCTGGTCATCACCAGACCTGATATCATTCGCGAAATTCACGAGTCCTTCCTGAATGTCGGCGCCGAAGCGATCGAGACCAATACCTTCCGCAGCAATCGCCGCACCCTGGCGGAACATGGCTTGGGCGATCGCACCTTGGAGATCAACCGCGCCGCTGCCCGCATCGCCCGCGCCGCCTGCGATAGCTGCGAAGCCGAAACCGGCATCGCCCGTTTCGCCGCCGGCAGTATGGGTCCCAGCGGCATGCTGCCCTCGGGCGATGATCCCGATCTAAGCGCAATCACATTTGACGAGCTCGCCGAACTCTTCTACGAGCAGGCGCGCGGCCTGGTCGAAGGCGGCGCAGACCTGCTGCTGCTCGAAACGAGCCAGGATATCCTCGAAGTCAAAGCGGCGGTGCATGGCATCGATCGCTACTTCGCCGATAGCGGGGCGCGCGTCCCGCTGCAGGTGCAGATCACGCTCGATGTCAGCGGGCGTATGCTCTTCGGCACCGATATCGCGGGCGCGCTGGCAACGCTCGAGGCGCTGCCGATTGATGTGCTGGGTATGAATTGCTCCACCGGACCCGAGTACATGCGTCTGCCGATTCAATATCTCGTTGAGCGCTCGCCCTTTCCTATTAGCGTCGTGCCCAATGCTGGCTTGCCTATCAATGTCGATGGCGAAGCGGTATATCCCATGAAGCCCGCGCCCTTCAGCGAGATGATGGCGGAATTCGCCGGCTGGGGCGTCAGTGTTGTCGGCGGCTGCTGCGGCACGACGCCCGAGCATATCGCCCGGCTATACGAGCGCATTCACGGGTCGAGCTATGCGGCCTCGCTGGGCGGGCAAGGCTCTTTGCGGGCGCCCGCGGCGCGCAATGTCATCCTGGAAGCGCGCGTATCCAGCGGCATGACGGCGGCGCGCATGAAGCAAGATCCTGGCCCCACGCTCATCGGCGAGCGCGTCAACAGCCAGGGCAGCCGAAAGGTCAAGCGTCTCCTGCTCGAAGACGACTACGACAGCATTGTCGAGATTGCGGTTGGGCAGGTCGAGCGCGGCGCTCACATGCTCGATGTCTGCGTCGCCTTGACCGAGCGCGATGATGAAAAAGAGCAAATGGAGAGATTGGTCAAGAAGCTGTCGCTGGCGGTCGAGGCGCCGCTGATCATTGACACGACGGAAGCCGATGTCGCCGAAGCCGCTTTAGCGCTTTACCCGGGCCGCGGCATCATCAATGGCAATAACTTGGAAAACGGCCGCGAGCGCATCGATCAGATCCTGCCCATCGCCTTGAAGCATGGCGCCGCCGTCCTCTCCATGACGATCGACGAAGCCGGCATGGCGCATTCGCGCGAGAAAAAACTGGATATCGCCCGGCGCATCACCGACATCGCGCGCAAGGAATACGGACTTTCCGCTGAAGATATCATTTTCGACGCGCTTACTTTCCCGCTGACAACGGGACAGGAGGAGCTGCGGAATGATGCCGTCGAGACGATCGAGGGCATCCGCCAGATCAAAGCGCGGCTTCCCGGCGTTATGACCGCGCTCGGCATCAGCAACGTCAGCTTCGGCGTCGGCGCGGCCGCCCGCGGTGTGCTCAACAGCGTCTTCCTCTATCACGCGGTTAAAGCCGGGCTGGATATGGCGATCGTTAATCCGGCTCATATCACGCCGTATTTCGAAATCCCGGACGAGCAGCGGCGAATCGCCGAAGACCTCATCTTCAACAGTGACGCGGACGCCTTGCCGCGCTTCATTCAATATTTTGAAGAAAACGAAGTGCGGATCGCCGGCGCCGAAGAAATTGACCCCACCGCTGATATGACCAGCGAAGAGGCATTGCATTGGCAGATTGTGCATCGCAAGAAAGAAGGCGTGGAAGCGCTGATCGACGACATTCTCGGGCGCATGGATGCCGTCGCCGCGCTTAATACGGTGCTGCTGCCGGCGATGAAAGAAGTCGGCGACAAGTTCGGCGCTGGCGAGCTCATCCTGCCATTCGTCTTGCAATCGGCCGAAGTGATGAAAAAGTCGGTCGCTTATCTCGAAGGCTTCATGGAAAAGATCGAAGGCGCGAGCAAGGGCATTGTCGTGCTCGCCACAGTCTACGGCGATGTGCACGATATCGGCAAGAACCTGGTAAAGACCATCCTCAGCAATAACGGCTACACGGTGCATGACCTCGGCAAGCAGGTGCCGGCCAATACCATCATCGACAAGGCTTTGGAATTCAATGCCGACGCCATCGGTTTGTCCGCGTTGCTGGTCAGCACATCGAAGCAGATGCCGCTGATCGTCAACGAGTTGGCTCGGCGTGACTTAAATATACCGGTGCTGGTTGGCGGCGCCGCCATCAACCGCCGTTTCGGCCGGCGCATCCTCTTCCTTGATGGCTCGAAAGAGCCTTACCTCGCCGGCGTTTTCTACTGCAAGGACGCCTTTGAAGGCTTGGCTGTCGTTGATCAATTGCTGGATGCCGAGCGTCACGAGCAGTTCCTCGACGAGGTATTCAACGAGGCTTACACCGAAGTGGAGCGCGCGCCCCGCCGCCGCCGCGCCCGCGGCAGTGGCCTTCAAAGGACCGTAAACGCCGCGCCTGATATCCCGACGCCACCCTTCTGGGGGACGCGCGTCGTACGCTCCATGCCCTTGGAGATCGTGCTCCAGCATTTGCACAAGCCCGAGCTCTTCCGTCTCTCCTGGGGCGCCAAGAATACGCGCGGCGCGGAATGGGAACAGCTCGAAGCCGAGTTTGAAGCACGCCTGCTGCGCATGGGACTGGAAGCGGCGCGGCAAGGCACGCTGAAGCCGCAAGCGGTTTACGCCTACCTGCCCGCCAACAGCGATGGCGATGACTTGACCGTCTGGGACGCGGATGCCTACGCTGCCGCCGGCGAAAAGCGCGAAACCGCTCGCTTCCGCTTCCCGCGCCAGCCCGATGGCGAGCGGCTTTGCATCAGCGATTATTTCGCGCCCATAGATAGCGGGCAGACCGATGCGCTGGTCTTGCAGACGGTCACCGTTGGCGCCGCCGCCAGCGAAGAATTCGCGCGGCTGGAAGCGGCGAACGAATACAGCGAAGCCTACTTCTTCCATGGCCTCGCGGTGCAAGCGGCGGAAGCGATCGCCAACTATCTTACCACCATCGTCCAAGGGCAGTTGGGCATCTCCGCCGGGCGGGGCAAACGCTACAGCTGGGGTTATCCCGCTTGTCCTGAATTGGCGGATCACGAGATCGTCTTAGGCCTGCTGCCGCAGTTGGAGACGGAGTTGGGCTTGTCGCTGACCGAGTCCTGGCAGTGGGTGCCGGAGCAGAGCACGGCGGCGCTCTTCACGCATCATCCCGACGCCAAGTATTACAGCGTGGGCTGGCTGGATCGGGTGGGGCAGATATTGGGCGCGCAAAATTGATGACGAGCCCACTGCTTTATGGCGTATTCGTCACCCTAGGCGCTTCCATTGGGGCGCTGGTCTATAATCTAAGCAGTCAGCTTACATGATGGAATCAGATTGGAGATCGAGTTGCAAGAGATGCAGCCAACAGAAAAGAAAAAGAACTGATTGCGCCTGCGCCAAAATGTGGCATAGCTCGCATCAGCAGTACTCTCAACGAGTAGCACTGCATAAAGTATTCTCCTAAAGGTGATGATATGACCTACACACTCAAGCGCATCGGCTTTCTTTCCGCCGTTAAGATCGCCGCGCTGGTATCGGCGGCGGCCGCCGTCTTGCCCATCCTCCTGCTCGTGGCGCTTAACGCCATCTTCAATCTCATGCCGATTGATATCCCGCTTGATGTGCTGGGGCCCATGCTGGCGCAGATTGCGCTCTGGGCGGCTATTGCGGGCGGCGTCTCCACGGCGCTGACCGTTTCCATCTACAACGTCGCCGCGCCAATTCTCGGCGGGGTTACAGTGGAGCTCAAAGCGCAGCATCCCCCGCGCAAGCCGAAGGATGATGTCGAAATTCATTGACGATTGCCGGGGATGGGGTGGGGGTTGAAAACTTGACAAGCGCGCCGCGTCGGTTCATCATCTCTTATGACAGAAGGCGAGCCGTATAGGGTTAGGAGGCGCCGCATGCCCACCGCGCTGCAAAAGGAATACGACGAGAAAGGCTACGTCATCGTGCGGGAAGCGGTGGACGCCGAGCTCGCGCGCGAAACTGCCGACCATGTGCATTGGCTGGCGCAGCGCCATCCCGATATCCGCCCGGAAAGGTTCGGCCACAACATGCTGGTGAGCGATCCCTTTATGCACCGGCTCGTCAGCGATGAGCGGCTGGTCGACATCGTCGAGCAATTTCTGGGACCCAATATCGCCATGTGGGCGGCGCATTATATCGCCAAGCCGCCGGAGCACGGGCAACGAGTCCTCTGGCATCAGGATGGTAGTTATTGGCCGCTCGAGCCGATGGAAGTAACCACCATCTGGCTGGCCGCCACTGAGTCCACGCGCGCGAACGGCTGTATGCGCCTGCTGCCTGGCACGCAAAACAATCGGCTGCTCTCCCGCCGAGAAATGATTGATGTCAAGGACGGCAAGAACGTGCTCGAATCCGGCATCCATCCGTCACAGATTGACGATTCGCATGTGGTCGACCTGGAGTTGAATCCCGGCGATGTCTCGGTGCACAATCCGCGCATCATCCACAGCTCCGAGCCCAATACATCCGACAAATGGCGCATCGGGCTTACGCTGCGCTACATCCCGACCTCGACCCGCGTCAAGCGAGAAGCCGATCGCCCGATTCTCGTCCGCGGGGCGCCTGATTCCGGCAACAGCAACACCTACTCCGAGCGCCCGCTTTACGATCCCGCCATCCACATGCCCTTCCGCGGTATGGAAGATTGGAAGGCGGATTAGGGCAACGAGGGGGCGAGCCGCCGGCGCGCCCGTACGAGAACTTGGTTGCTGTGATTCGGGTGACCCACAGCCGCGCGCAGACCCGGCGGTTCAGTCGCCGCTGCGTCCATAGAATTGATATTGGTGAAACAGAAGCGGGAGCCTCGCTATGCCAAGACCGAATATTCTCTACATTCACTCGCACGACACGGGCCGCTACATCGGTCCCTACGGCCACGCTATCCCGACGCCCAATTTGCAGCGCCTCGCCGAGCGCGGTGTCCTCTTTCGCCGCGCCTACTGCGCCGCGCCCACGTGCTCGCCGAGCCGCGCCGCATTGCTGACTGGCCAATCGCCCCATAGCGCCGGCATGTTGGGCTTGGCCAATCGTCACTTTCGGCTGCGCGACTTCAAGCAGCACATCATCCATACGCTGAAAAGCGCGGGCTATACATCGGCGCTTGCGGGCATCCAGCATCTATCGGGGAAGCGATACCACGGCGGCGCCGCTGATGTCGGTTACGACCAGGTGTTGACCGAAGACCGGCCGCGGACGCATATCGCAGCCGCCGACTTTATCCGTTCGCAACCGGCCGAACCCTTCTGGCTGTCGGTCGGTTTCTTTGAGACGCATCGCGAATTCCCGACGGAGCACGATGTCAACCCGGATTATGTACAGCCGCCCGCGCTCTTTCCCGATACGCCCGGCACGCGACAAGATATGGCGAATTACATCGCCATGGCGCGGATTCTGGACGATAAGATCGGGCATGTGTTGCGGGCGCTGGACGAGACGGGTCTGCGCGAAAACACGCTGGTCATCTACACCACCGACCACGGGCTCGCTTTCCCTGACATGAAATGCCACTTGACCGATCATGGCATCGGCGTCGCCTTGATCATGGATGGCCCGGCGCCGTTCAGCGGCGGGCGCCTCATTGACGGCATGATCAGCCATATCGACCTTTTTCCGACGCTTTGCGATCTGCTGAGCATTGACCGACCGGGCTGGCTGCAGGGGCATTCTATGCTGCCGCTGCTCACGGGAGAGCGCGAATCCATCCGCGATGAGGTCTTCGCCGAGGTCAGCTATCACGCCGCGTACGAACCCAAGCGCGCCGTTCGCAGCGAGCGCTACAAATACATCCGCCGCTACGACGGGCGCAGCTCACCGACGCTCTCGAATATCGATGACGGTTACACCAAGAGCGAATGGCTGGCTGCCGGTTATGGCGAGAGCCCGATCGCGCCGGAACGCTTGTACGACACCTGGCTGGATCCGGTCGAGCGCGTCAACCTGGCTGACAGCGACCAACACGCGGATGTACTGGACGATATGCGCGCGCGCCTCGATCGCTGGATGCGCGAAACTGACGACCCGCTCTTGCAAGGGCAGGTTCCAGCGCCGCCGGAGGCTGAGTTGAACGATCCCGCTGGCATGTCTCCGCGTGATCCGTTCATGGTGATGTAGGGGCGGCCGATCATGCCCTTCTGGGGATACCGATGACTGATCCGCTCCAAAATCAAATCGAATACTACCGCGCGCGGGCGCCCGAGTATGACGACTGGTTTTACCGCCGCGGTCGCTATGATCAAGGCGAGGCGCACACGCGTCAATGGGGGCGGGAAATCCAGCAGATCCGCGACCAATTGCGCAGCGTCGCGAACAATGGAGACATCCTGGAATTGGCGCCCGGCACCGGCATCTGGACGGCGGAGCTTATCGAGATTGGCGAGCGCGTCACCGCCCTTGACGCCTCGCCCGAGATGATCAACATCAACCGCGCCAAGCTGCTTTCGGATAAAGTCGATTATCAACTGACCGATCTCTTTGCGTATCAGCCGGCGCGCCAATACGACATGGTATTCTTCGGCTTCTGGCTGTCGCATGTGCCCGCGGACAAGCTGTCGCGCTTTCTTAATGCGGTGCATGCGGCATTGAAGCCGGGCGGTCGCCTCTTCATCATCGATTCGCGCGCGGTTGATCTATCGGGGAGCCACTCCGCCACCGCCAATCTGGGCGGCGAATTGCAGCGGCGTACGCTCAGCGACGGGCGACAATTCGATATCGTTAAAGTTTATTACGAGCCCGCCGCGCTGACCGCTGTCTTGCGGAAAAAAGGTTTCGACATCCAGGCGGAAGCGACTGACAACTTCTTCATCTACGCCGATGGCCAGAAGGCGCGGTGACCCAAAGCAGTCGCAGCGGTTGCTCCACAAGCCAGCGGGATGCAAGCGACTGCCGAGATTCCGCGGACAAAAGAGTCCGATCGCATTGGCGCGCTGTAGGGGCGTCTCGCCGAGACTCATGTCCAATAATTTGCCGCGCTCAGAAGGGCGTTTCACGCCGCGCGTAGGTCGCGTAGGTCGCGTAGACACTGACCGCCGACACTGACCGCCGACACTGACCGCCGACACTGACCGCCGACACAGCGGATCAAACGCCCCTGCATGATGCGCCAAGCATAAGCGCAAACGAGAGAGATTTCAGCAGGGCGCGCCCGCCGCAATCTCGCTATAACGCCGCCTGATACAGCTCAATGACCCGCTCCGCCACCGCCGCCCAGGTCTGCCTTTGCGCCCGCCGTCTTCCAGCGGCGCCCAGCTTCGCCGCCAGCGCCGGATTCGATAGCAGTTTCAAGAGCGCGCGCGGCAATTCAGCCGCCACATTCGCCTGCGATACGACCAACCCGGTCTCGCCATGCGCGATGGCGTCAGCAACACCGCAGCCGTCCGTGCCGACAACTGCCGTACCAGCCGCGCCCGCCTCAACCAGCACCAAGCCAAAGCCCTCAAACCACAAGCCGTCATTGATCGCGGGCAAGGCGAAAACGTCCGCCGCCGCCAGCCAGGCGCGCATCAAATCATCCTCGACGAATCCCATCAGACGCACGTTATCGCGCAGACCCAATTCGTCGATCCGGCTTTCGACTTGCGCTGTGTAGGCGCTGCCTCGCTGCAAGCTCCCCATGATCAGGCAGCGAACTTGCGGCAGGCGCTCGCGGACGACCGCTATCGCCTCCACCAGTTGCAGCGTTCCCTTCCGCGGTTTGACGCCGCCTGCGGTGACGACAGTCGGCCCCCGTTTCTCCATTTGCAGCGACGGCGGCTGGAGGAAACGCGCGACATCAACGCCATTGTTGATAACGCGCGCGCGCGCGCCGGGCATCTGCTCCCGCGCCACCTGCGCTGTGTATTGGCTGACGCAGATCAATTCCGCCTGCATGAATGCGCGCCGATAAGCCTCCCCAACGGGAAAAGGACGCAGGCGCGGCAGATTGACGTAGCTGCCATGCGCCGTCAAGAATAGTGGTCTTTCGCGGGCGACGGCCGCCGCCAATATCGCGTAAGGTTCAATCGTGCTATGCACAATGTCGCAATCGCGCAGGATACGTCGGAGGCGGGGGACCAGCGCCATCGACTTGAGGAAGGTATGGCGTTCCGGCGGCGCAACGGCGGGGAGCAGGGGATGAGCCTCAAACTCCACTGCCGGGCTGTTTCGCGCGCAGACCACGGTCGCGGCGACGCCCCGCTCGCGCAATTGCCGAGTCAGATTCAGGCTGTAGGTCGCCCAGCCATTGCCCAAGCTCAAGTCGGACGTGAGCAATCCAATTCGCATGGGCGCGCTCGTCACGCCGTTTGGAGTGCGGGGGATCTAGCCTCCGTTCGCTTCGGCGGCGCTGGCTTCAGTCTCTTGGGCGCGGGCAGCCAAGCGCGCGCGCCAAGCCAGGACGGCGGCGGAGTCGTCGGCTCTTACTTCGTCGTGATGCTCCTCCATCGTTCCCACCCGCATGACCGCCAGCAGCAGCGCGAAATTCAACAGGATGATCACGATCATGACCGCTATCGCCATCGCTGTCCTCCAAGACCCTAGCGTGCCGAACTTCGCATATTATGGCTGAGTATAGATTGTTGGTCTAGTGCGAGCGATGCGCCATCTTCGGCGGGCGAGCCACCGGGCAGCGTAGGTCGCGTAGACACTGACCGCCGACACTAACCAACGCTCGCCGCGACGAACAATCTGCAAATGGCGGTCGACATATTGCGCCTCCCGCGATGGTCGCCTATGATAACTGGCGTCATTATTCCAGCAAAAGGCAACTACCGTGCTGCGACCGATTGACTTATCAGCCGACGCGCCCTGGAAACAGCGGCTGCGCGCGCCTTATATCTCGGAAACCAGCCGCGCGTCGCGTAATCCAGCTCGCGGTTTGGCAGTCAGCAACAAGAGCGGCGTGATTCAACTTTACGCCTGGAACACCGAAACGAATGAATTGACGCAGCTTACCGATGATCCAGCCGGCGTCGGCGACGGCGCAATCTCCGCCGATGGCGAGCATATCTATTACCTGCGCGACCGGCGCGGCGACGAGATCGGCCACTATGCGCGCATTCCCTTCGGCGGCGGTGAAGCGGAAGACATCACCCCCGGTTTGCCCGAATACGCCTCCCATTTCCTGGCGGAATGCGCCAGCGGCCGGGCGCTTGGTTTCTTCGCGGCCGATGCTGATGGCTTCCATTTCTTTGTGTACGATTCGGCGCGCAAGATTCCGATATTTTCGCTCACGAAGCAGGGGCTGGCTTTCGGTCCGCTGCTTTCGCAGAATGCCGAAATCGCTGTCATCGCGTCAAGCGAAAAGACGGGCACTGCCGAGTACGTTTTGGAAGCCTACGATGTAGACAGCGGCGAGCTGATCGCGGAACTCTGGGATGGCGCTGAAACTGGCGTGATACCCGGCGAATTCAGCTCGGCGTTGGGGGATCTGCGCTTCGCTGGTTCGTCAAACGCCGGCGGCTTTCATCGGCCCTTCATCTGGAATCCGCGCAGCGGTGAACGTCAGGACATCCAATCGGCGCAGTTTCGCGGCGATGTGAAATTCTGGAATTGGTCGCCCGATGGCGGACGTCTGCTATTGCGCCAAATTAGCGAGGCGAGGCACTCGCTTTACACTTTCGATATTGCTGACGATCGCGTCAGAGTGCTTGACTTGCCGGATGGCGTACCCTATAAGGGTAGCGGATTTACACCCAATGGCGGGATAGAAATCCACTTCGATCATTCTGCCGCGCCACCCCGTCTGGTCGAGCTGGGTGGTGAAAAGGGCGCCATCATGCGCGATATCATCGACCTCGGCGTGAATGTGCCAGCAGGTACGCCTTGGCGCTCGGTGAGTTACCAATCGACAGACGGCGCATCGATTCAAGCCTGGCTGGCGACCCCGCCCGGCGCAGGACCATTTCCGACCATCGTGCATACTCATGGCGGACCGACCGCCGTCATGGTCAACCGCTGGGCGCCCGATGCGCAAGTCTGGCTCGATCACGGCTTCGCTTTCCTCAGCCTGAATTACCGCGGCTCAACCACCTTCGGCTACGACTTCCAACACGCCATCGATGGCGACCTGGGCGCGCTCGAGGTGGAAGATATCGCCGCCGGCGTCGAGTGGCTGATCGCAAATGGCATCGCGCGGCGGGACGCGATCCTCAAAACAGGCGTCTCCTACGGCGGTTATCTGACGCTGCTGGCGCTGGGAATGAAACCGGCGCTCTGGGCGGGCGGCATGGCTGAAGTCGCCATTGCTGATTGGACGCTGATGTACGAAGACCAGGCTGAGACCCTGCGCGGCTACCAACGCAGCATGTTCGGCGGCACACCGGAAGACAAGCCGGAAGCGCATCGCAAATCATCGCCAATCACTTACGCCGAGCATATTCAGGCGCCCATCCTGGTGCTGCAAGGCGAGAACGACACCCGCTGCCCGGCGCGCCAGATGCGCGTCTATGAGCGGCGGCTGAAGGAGCTTGGCAAGTCCATTGAAGTGCACTGGTTCGATGCCGGTCATGGCTCGCTGGACAACGAGGAGTTTGTGGAGAAGAAAGAAAAGCTGCTGCGCTTCGCCTATCAGGTGTTGGGTCAATGACCGATGCGGAATCGTCCGCACTTCGGACGCATCAACTAAAGCGGATTAGGAAATATTGTTTGACCATCGAGGACAGCGAAAAGTCAGAGCGCACAGAGACGTGGTTTGCTTTGCGCAGACGTCGTTGCGGCGCTGCTTTCCGCTCCTGAGAACCAGGTGAGCGCTGGCCAAATGGTGGGTCTAGATTTAGATTCGGTAGCTTGCGATGAGAATTGAGGCTGTTGCATGACCAACTCCCCCGCCCAACCTTTCGACGCCATAGACGGCGTCCAGACCGTGCCGCTTCAAGCCTTTGTCGACGAACGCGGGCGCTTTATGGAGACCTTCCGGGTGGAGTGGTTCCCCCAAGTCAGCTGGGAGCGCCTGCAATGCAACCGCAGCGATAGCAGCGCCGGCGTACTGCGCGGCTTGCATTATCACTTTAAGCAGGTCGATTACTGGCTTGCCATCCGCGGACGCATCCGCGTCGGCTTGGTCGATCTGCGCCGCTCCTCGCCGACATATCTGTGTTCGGCTTCGCTTGACATGGGCGAGGATAACCCGCTCGGCCTCTTCATTCCCGAAGGCGTCGCTCATGGCTTCGCCGCCTTGACCGATTGCGCGCTGATGTATATTGTCAACAATTATTATGACGGCGGCGCTGACGAATTCGGCATCGCCTGGGATGATCCGGGCGCAAACATCGACTGGGGCGTCGCCAAGCCGGCGCTCTCCCAGCGCGACCAAAACAACCCGCTCATCGCAGATATACCGTCCGTCGCCCAACCCGTGTAAGGCTTGATTGGTATTAGCAGATGAGCGTCTCCATAGCTCCATCTGGTCT
>JAPPFH010000117.1 GCA_028875185.1 Chloroflexota bacterium
AGGCGCTATGAAGGGGGTCCGGCAAGCTTTTCGCGATCAAATAGAGCGCGAAGGCTGCCGGAATTACCGGCGCGGCAGACAACCAGATATTGCCGCTCCGCAGTTCTTCAATATCCGCTTGCAGTTCGTCGACCGCAGTCCTGGAATCATTCATAACTCACGCTCCCTTTCGACCGGGCGTACTCCACCAGCGCGCAGTTGCGATTGCGCAGTACTGGCCTCCGCGATCTGTCTCGATGATAACAAAGACTATGATAGCGAGTCGACTGGACCGGGCGCTCGTACGATGCGCTCCGTTGAGTCAATTGCCCAATACTGGCGAAGGCCGCTAGGATTCCGTTCATTGAACTGAGATGGCAACTGTCAGGATGCGCCGGGACAGCGCCGTGCTTCTAGCGTGGCGGTTTGAAGCTGGGGTGATGTTATCCTGCGGCTCGGGTTTCAGTGGGCATGCCTCGGGTTCGCCAGCGCTCCTGACGATTCAAGTCTGGCTAGAGCGAGCGCAGACTGTCGCGCAGCCCGAGAGTTAGGGCTCGCTTCAGTCCGATCGTACGCTCATCCGCAATGGGCGAGGAAGCGGGGCAGGGGGCGCCCGCTTAGCGCCGCTTAATGGCTGGGATTGCGCAGCCGCGGATCAATGACGTGATAGAGGATGTCCACCAGCAGGTTCATCAGCACGTAAGCCAGGGCGACGAAGATGATGCCTCCCTGGACCACAGAATAGTCGCGTTCAAGAATGCCATTTAGCAGCCAGGTGCCCATGCCCGGATACGAGAAAACTCGTTCAGTAATCACAGCGCCCCCGAGAATTGCTCCAAACTGCAAGCCTTGCAAAGTGATGATGGGCAGCATGGCGTTGCGCATGGCGTGTCTCCAGATGACGCTGCGCTCGTACAAGCCTTTTGCGCGCGCCGTGCGGATGTAATCCGAGCTCATTACTTCCAACATCGCCGAGCGAGTCAGGCGAGCGACGAAGCCAGCCGATGTTAAGCCGATTGTCACGCTGGGCAATACGAGATGGCGCAAGAAACTAGCGAAGGCATCCCAGTTGCCAGTCGCGATTAGGTCGTAAAACATGAAGTTGGTGATGACATCGTAATCCATGCCGGCGCCAATTCGCCCGCTCGTCGGCGTCCAGCGCAAGTTGACGGAGAAGAGAATGATCAACATGATGCCGACCCAGAAAAGCGGCAGCGAGAGTCCCAGTATCGAGGCTGTTCTGACGCTGTAGTCGATAGCGCGATTGCGTATCGTAACAGAGGCGACGCCGCTCAAAACACCGATGCTCGTACTGATTATTAGCGAGACGATGGCCAGCTCGATGGTCGGTGGCATGCGTTCAAAAATCATGCGCCGAATTGGAACGCCGCTGCTCATTGCCAAGCCGAGATCGCCCCGAATCAGCTTCGACAAAAAGTTCGCGTATTGCTCGATAATCGGGCGATTTAGCCCCCAGACGGCTTCTACCTGAGCCAGCTGGCTTTTGTCCATCACCTGATTCTGCACCGTTTGAATCGGATTGCCCGGCACAATGCGCAGTGCGAGAAATGTGAGGCTGCTCACCGCCCACAAGACGACAGGCAGCCAGATCAGTCGTTTGAGCATGTAGCTGAGCATGCGCGGTCCAGTCAAGTCCCTTGGCGTCGCAGTTTAGGATCGAGATGATCGCGCAGACCATCGCCCATGTAGTTGACGCTGAGCACGGTGATGGTGATGACAAGCCCGGGGAAGAGGGGCACGTGGGGGGCGTCAAAGATCAGCCGCTGGCCGTCGGCTACCATCATGCCCCAGTCCGGCGTGCCCGGTTCGACGCCTAGTCCGATGAAATTCAGGGCGGAAGCGGCGCCGATGGCCACAGCCAACATCGCCGATGCTTGCACGATGATGGGCGGTAACATATTGGGGAGTATATGATTCCAGATAATATGTATGTCAGACGCGCCCAGCGAACGCGCCGCCGCGACATATTCTTCATAGGCAAGTGTGATCACTATTGAACGCGCGAGTCGCGCGAATACGGGCACCATGGCGAAGCCAATCGCGATCGTCACATTGAGCAAGCCTACGCCCAGGGTGGCTACAATGAGAATCGCCAGCAGAATAGACGGAAAACTGAGCATCACGTCCATCAGGCGCATGAGCGCGGAATCGAGCGGGCCGCCGAGATATCCGCCGGCGACGCCAATAGTCATGCCGGCTGCCAAAGAGAAAAGGACCGCGCTGAAACTGGCGCTTAGAATCGGCCGCCCGCCATGTACCACGCGAGAAAAGATATCGCGACCCAGTTGATCAGTGCCGAACGCGTTTTCGGATGAAGGCGGCGCGAAGCGGTTCTTGATGTTGCGCGCCATGGGATCGTACGGGGAAACGAGCGACGCAAAGATTGTGATTAGCAGGATGAAAGCGAAGGCGACGCTGCCCACAACGGCGATATCATAGCGCCGCCAAAATGCGCGAATCCGCGCTGAGGTGGGGATTAATCCCTGCATACACGTTCAAGCCTGCGCTAGCGCTGCGATCATGAAATTGTGTTTAGCGCTCTGCGGCAATAACAGGCCAGGCAAATCAGGCTACGCTCGCAGAAACGTAGCCTGATGCTATTGATCTATTGCCTGGCTATTCTGACAGCCAGATTTCGCGCAGGTTGATGCGTCCGCCGGCGGTGCCGAAGGTCTCCACATTTTGTACACGCGCATTTACAAATATCGGCGGCGTCAGATAACCGATGTAGATATATGGCAGATGTTCCAGCATTAAGGCTTGGAACTCTTGATAGATCGCCTCTCGCTCCATCGGATCCACGGTTGAGATGCCGGCGGTGACGAGGGTGTCAATTTCATCGACGGCATCCAGGGCTTGATGTTGGGTTTGACTGCCCTCGGCGCCGGCGCGGGCCATGAGTATGGCTTTGTCATGGGGATCGGGCACGAAGGTGGAGCGCTGATTGAGGCTGAGTTGGGTGGCACCGTCGCCGACTTTGCCCCAGAAAGACCCGGCGTCAAGTCGGTCGAGCGTCACATCAAAGCCGACGGCTTCGAGGTCGGCCGCGACGAGTTCCGCCAGCTGCGGCCAGAAGCGGTTGTTTTCGTATGCGACTTCGATCGCGAGCGGCAAGTCCACGCCGGAGTCGGCCAGCAATGCCTTGGCGCGTTCGGGATCATAGACGCTGACTTCGCGCCCGGACTCGTCAAAGCCGAGGTCCAGCGGACCGAGCAAGCTGGCCGGCATTTCGGCGAAGCCGTTCAATCCAGCTTCGATCAGCGTTTCGCGGTCGAGCGCGTAGTTAACGGCTTGGCGCAGCAGCAAATTATCGAATGGTTCCTTGGCCACGTTGGCGCCGATGAAGAGGTCGACCAGCGGCGCGCCGACTTCGACGCGAATGTTCTCCGAGCTTTGCAGGCGCGGCACAGACGTGAAGGGCGCGTATAGGGTCATATCGATTTCGCCCGCCTCGAGCGCGGCAAGGATGGCGGCTTCATCGGGGAAGGCTCGGATAACGATCTGATCGACGTAAGGCCGTCCGGCCCAGTAATCGTCGTTCGCCACCAATAGCGCAACGAGCAAAAGGCCTCACTATGTAGGTACTAGGCCGGTATACCACAGTGTTTCTCCCCCACTTTGCGATACCGACCAGGCTGATACATATGTGTAATCTCTACTCGCACAAGCGCACCACTTTGTACGATGAACACATTCGCGAAATAGTTATTGGGCAACCAGGCCGTATCAATGTAAGCCCGATATATCTTTCGGTTTGCGTTCCAGAAATATTTGGCGCGAGCATATGCCTCCGGGACATTGAGACGGCAATGCGCAGAATTGTCCGACATGGCAACGACGGTATCATCTGATTTTGCCGACTCCGACGACTGTTGTCCTAAGACAGGCACCACCTCCATCAATGTAAACGCTACCAACATCACCACCACCAATCGCTTCATTATTGTCCTCCATACGTATATCTATTACTTAGAGTATACTATGTATAATTTACTAACACTGTGCCATTATAGTAGGCAATTTGCACAAATTCACTATTCCGACATCAAATCTGCATCTCCCAACAGCAGGGCTGTGCCCTGACCGATGTGATCCGGGTCAATGTTTCGCTGACCGACATCAACCGCTTTGCTGAAATGGATGCCATCTACTGTGAATACTTCAGCGAGCCTTATCCCACCCGGAATACGATTGGCGTCAAGGAACTGTGGGGCGGCGAAACCAAGATGAAAGCTGGATGTGCCGAAGGGAATAACGGGGCCGATGACGACAGGGCAGCCGAGGGCCTCGAGGCGAATGGCGGCGCGGCGGCAATTCTCGCGCGCTTCGAAAGAATCGGTGCCGAGCGGGAGGTGCGCGCCATGCGCTTCGGTTGCGCCGACGGGCAGCAGCAGCACATCGGTCTTCGCCAGCGCCGCCTGGACTTCGGGTCCGGTCATTTCGTCAAGAGTCGGCGGACCCTTCTGTGAATAGAGTATGTTCTGTTTTGCGTTTCGGTCAGGGGACATGTGTTGCGCCGTCACTTTACAGTTTGTATAATTCTTGGATATATT
>JAPPFH010000002.1 GCA_028875185.1 Chloroflexota bacterium
TTGGGGGAGGGATTTAGGGTGGGGGAAACGAGGGATATATCAACACATTCACCATACCCGCAGAGCGCGCCCGCTTGAGCGCGCCCGCCAAAATTGCGCCCGCAAGACGGCTATTGCGCAATGAAGTTGCGCAAGACCGTATGCAGGATGCCACCGTTGCGATAATAGTCGACCTCAACCGGCGTATCGAGGCGAACGGTCACGTCGAACTGAGTCGCCTCGCCGGCTTCGTCAGTTGCCGTCACCGTCAGCGTATCCATTGGCTGGACATCATCGTTGACCGGAATATCGAAAGTTTCGTGACCGCTCAAACCCAGCGATGTGTATGATTCGCCATCAGCGAATGTCAACGGCAGCACACCCATCATCACCAGATTGCTGCGGTGAATCCGCTCGATACTCTCCGCGATGACCGCTTTGACGCCGAGCAGCAGGGCGCCTTTCGCCGCCCAATCGCGCGATGAACCCATGCCGTAATCTTTGCCCGCGAGGACGATCAACGGCGAGCCATCTTCCTGATATCTAAGCGCCGCATCGTAAATCGGCATCTCTTCCATCGTTGGCAGATAAAGGGTGACGCCGCCTTCGCTGCCCGGCGCCAGCAGATTCCGCAGGCGCACATTGGCGAAGGTGCCGCGCGTCATCACCCGGTCGTTGCCGCGGCGCGAGCCGAAGCTATTGAAGTATTGCGGGCTGACATCGCGCTCGAGCAAATATTGCCCCGCTGGACCGTTGATCGCGATGGCGCCGGCCGGGGAAATGTGATCGGTCGTCACCGAATCGCCGCCTTTCACCATGACGCGCGCGCCCAGTATCGCTGATATTGGCGGCGCGCTTTCTGGCAGGTCAATGAAGAATGGCGGCTCCTGAATATAGGTGCTTCCCTCACTCCATTCGTAGACCGGCTCGTCGGTGCTGGGGATGTCGTTCCATTGGGAATTGCCATCATATACGTTGCCATACTGTTCGAGGTACATGCTGGCATCGAGACTGTTCTGCACCGTCTCGACAATTTCTTGCTGGCTGGGCCAGATGTCCCGCAAGTAGACATCCGCGCCCGCGGCGTCTGTCGCGATCGGTTCCCGCTCGAGGTCAATGTCGACAGTGCCCGCCAGCGCGTAAGCCACGACCAGGGGCGGCGACGCCAGGAAGTTCGCGCGCACATCGGGTCCGATGCGGCCGCCAAAATTGCGATTGCCGCTCAGCACCGAGGCGGCCACGATATCAGCATCGTAGATCGCCTCGCGCACCGGCTCGGGCAGGGGACCGCTGTTGCCGATGCACGTGGTGCAGCCATAACCGACAGTGTGGAAACCCAAGGCTTCCAAATGCGGTGTCAAACCGGCGCGGTCGAGATATTCCGTCACGACTTTGGAACCCGGCGCCAGGCTGGTTTTGACATATGATTTGCGCGTCAAGCCACGCTCGTTGGCTTTCTTCGCCAGCAAGCCAGCAGCCACCATGACCGACGGATTGCTCGTGTTGGTGCATGAGGTGATGGCGGCGATCACCACCGACCCATGTGAAATCACGGCGCTGTCTCCATTGGCGCGGACCTGGCCAATTGCCCCCAGCTGTTCATCGGCGAGCGCGAATCCCTGTGGACCCAGCGGCGCGGTTAAAGTCTGATGGAATGTCGGTTTGAGCTCGCGCACCAGGATGCGGTCCTGGGGCCGCAAAGGACCGGCGACGCTCGGCTCGACTAAACTCAAGTCCAATTCCAACACATCGTTGAAATCAGGATCTTCGGTAATATCGCTGCGGTACAAGCCCTGTTCCTTGCAATAGGCTTCCACCAAGTTTACCTGTTCATGATCGCGGCCGGTGCGGCGCAGATAGCTCAGCACTTCATCATCGACCGGGAAGAAGCCGATGGTCGCGCCGTATTCCGGCGCCATGTTGGCGATGGTGGCGCGATCAGGCAAGGTCATGCTGCTCAATCCAGGTCCGTAAAACTCGACGAATTTGCCCACGACGCCTTTTTCGCGCAGCATCTGCGTGACAACCAGAACAAGATCGGTGGCTGTGGCGCCCTCGGGCAATTGCCCCAAAAGCTTGAAGCCAACGACCTCCGGCATCAGCATGTAAATCGGCTGACCAAGCATCGCCGCCTCAGCCTCGATGCCGCCAACGCCCCAGCCGAGCACGCCCAGCCCGTTGATCATCGTCGTGTGGCTGTCCGTCCCCACAAGTGTATCGGGCAGCGCCACATAGCCATCACCCAGCGGATCGTCATAAAGTTGCACAACCTTGGCCAGATATTCAAGATTAACCTGATGCACGATGCCAGTCGCCGGCGGCACAACTTTGAGATTCTCGAAGGCTTTCTGCCCCCAGTGCAAGAACTCGTAGCGCTCGCGGTTGCGCACGAATTCCATCTCGGCATTGCGCGCGATCGCGTCCGCGCGGCCGAAGACATCAACCTGCACCGAGTGATCGATCACCAGATCAACGGGCACCTTGGGATTTATCTTCTGCGGATCGCCGCCTATGCGCGCCATCGCGCTGCGCAGCGCCGCCAGATCGACCAGAGAGGGTACGCCGGTGAAGTCCTGCAAAATGACGCGCGCCGGGCTGAACGGGATCTCAACAGCGCGGTAATTTCGCGCGTCCCAGGATGCCAGATTCTGTACGTCTTCGGGATGAAAGTGGTGGCCGTCCTGATTGCGCAAGGCGTTTTCCAGCAGGATCTTGATGCTGAACGGCAGCCTGTCAATGCGGCCGACGCCTTGCGCGGCGAGCTCGCTAAGCCGGTATATGACTGCCTTCTTGCCGCCTGCGCTGATTGATCCGCGCGTCCCGAAATAGTCGCCCATAGGTCCTTTCCTTTTGCGGCGTCAAACACTCGAAGCGAAACGATCGACGCCCGCTGATTCGCTCTTTGGAAGATACGAATTGAACAAGCCGCATTCTACCAGACAATGCCTGCGGTTGTCAGCGTAAGTCGCGCCTCGGGCAGTTTTAGCGGCGCAGCCAAGGGCTAAAGCGGGGCAAGCGCCACGCAACTTGTCATTGTACAAAACCGACCCTGTAAAGTAGACTTGCCGCATTTGCAAATCAAATGACCAAGCGCAATCCAACAGGTAAGGACATATGGCAAAGAAGAGCCGCACACGCGAAGCGAGGCAGCGTCGTCAAAAGCAGCGGCGTCAGAATCAGCGATTGCTTGTCCTTGCGCTGATAGTCGCGGTTGCGGTTGTAGGCATCGCCGTCGTTGTCGTCTCCAACCAGCCGGTGGAAGCCTTCGTCGCGGGCGAGTTGTCTAACCGCTATGATGGCATCGAACGCAGCGCATCGCCCGAAGGTTACCCTCGATTGGGGGTGGCGAACGCGCCGGTGACAATGGAAGAATATGCCAGTTTCGCCTGCCCGGGCTGTGAGTCTTTTCACAATGACAGCTTCGATGCCGTGCTTGAACGGGTGAAAGCGGGGCAGGTGCTTTTCACCTATGTGCCGCTCAATACGGGCTCGATTCCAAATGCGCCTGGCGCTTCCCGCGCCGCCCTTTGCGCTGGACAGCAAGGACTGTTCTGGGAGATGCACGATGTGCTCTTCGACTGGCAGACGCGCTACGGCAATACAGCTTTCTCGCAGAATCGGCTCTTGACCGGCGTCGAGCGGCTCGGTCTAAACAGCGACGCCTTCACGGCTTGTTTCAACTCGGCGGCAATCAACCGAATGCTCGATGCTGCCGCCAATGAAGGCGTATCCACGACGCCGACGATACGCGTGAATGGGGTTACGGTGGCCGCGAGCCAGGCTGAGTCCATTCCCGCGGCGGGCACGATTCTTCAGGCGATCGACGACGCCACCCCGGATGGCTGGGGGCAGACGAGCGCGCCGACGCCCACGACGCTGCCCGCCGACGACTCGCCAACAGCAAGCCCTACAGCAGACGATAATGCCGCGGCCGCTGTCGATGCTCAACATACCGCTGCCGTCACTCCTGCGGTGGCGGCGACGGCAACCGAAGAGCAGGCGGCCTCAACGCTTGCGCCAGAGGCAACCGCGACCCAGTAACTTGCTCAAGGGCTTCTCAGAATTTCCAAGTAAGTAACGAGAAGGATTGCGGCATAGAAGAAATACTCAAAATAATTGAGAAGTTGTAAGGCTTGTCCGGTACTCGACGTTGGGCGCGCATTGCTGCCCCCATCCCCGAAGGTCTATGTCTACGTGACCCGGCCCCTTGCCGTAGTGCAGTGTCTACGCGCACCCCACAAGGAGGGAAGGGGAGTTTTCCAGCGTCTTCGCGCATTTTGCCCCCTCTTCATGGGGGAGGGGTTTGGGGTGGGGGTATGCGCGCAAGCATTGGTCCCAGGCTGCGGCCGCCCACCAGATGCATATGCAGGTGGAAAACTTCTTGGCCGCCATGCTTATTGCAATTGACGATCAAGCGATAGCCGTCCTGCGCGATGCCTTCATCACGCGCGATCTTCGCCGCTGCCGTGAAAAGACGCCCTAATGCGGCTTCGTCCGCCGCCGCGACATCGTTGGCTGTGGCGATCTCCGCCTTGGGAATGATCAAAATGTGGACTGGCGCCGATGGGGCGATATCGCGAAAAGCCAAGACGAGCTCGTCTTCGTATACAATATCAGCCGGGATTTCTTTGGCGATTATTTTCGAGAATATCGTGCTCATAGCCTGTGCCTCCTTATTGATCGACGCCGCGTTCTTACATCACCATACCGCCGTCGACAACCAGTGTCTGACCGGTGATGTAGGCGGCCTCGTCTGACGCGAGAAACGCGACCGCTTTGGCAATATCCTTTGGCGTGCCCATGCGGCCCAGCGGAATCGCTTCTATCGCCTTTTCGCGGATATCGTCGCCTAGGTCCGCCGTCATCTCGGTATCGACGAATCCCGGCGCCAAGGCATTGACGCGAATGCTCCGCGCGGCCACTTCTTTAGCCAGCGATTTCGTCAGCCCGATGATGCCGGCTTTGCTGGCGGCATAATTCGTCTGCCCGCCGTTGCCGGCTATACCGACAACGCTGGTGATGTTGATGATGCTGCCGCTGCGTTTGCGCATCATCGCGCGTGCGGCGGATTTGCAGCAAAGCCAGCAGCTGCGCAGATTAGTTTCGATGACATCGTCAAAATCAGCCGGCTTCATCATCATGATGATATTGTCGCGCGTCACGCCAGCATTGTTGACCAGTATATCGATTGTGCCGTACTCGGCGATTATAGCCTTGAACATGGCGGCGACTTGCTGCTCGTCGCTGACGTCAGCCGGCATATTCCTGGCTGTGCCGCCGGCCGCTTCTATCTGCGCGACAAGATTCTCGGCGGCGGCGGCGCTGCGGTTGTAATTGACGATCACGGTCGCGCCGCGCCCGGCCAATTCAAGACATATCGCGCGCCCGATGCCCCGTCCTCCGCCGGTGACGAGCGCGATCTTGCCGCTGAGATTGGATGTCATGTGTGTCTCCCTATCAATGGCGCTTTCGCCGTCAATATAATAGCGGTGAGCATTTATCGCTATGGTCGGCCGCCTACCCAGCCGATCAGCTCGACTTGGCCACGCAAATCGCGCGTTAGACTGGTAGCGCCAAATCCGTTGAAGCTGGCGAGGTAAATGTCGTTGCGCCCGTCCACTGACGGATTGACACCGGTGAAAGCGATGTACTGCCCATCAGGCGAGAATTGCGGATTGCACATGGTCGGCGGCGGGTTCCCGCTGGCGACATTGCCAAATCCCCGGTTTTTCACGCGGACACCGAATGGACATTGCCCGGCTGTACCGCCGATGGCGATTCTTTCACCATCACTTGACCAACCGGCGCTCATGCCAAAGCGCGGGAAGTTCAATTCGCTGTCGCGGCCGAGAAGCTGCCCAGACGCGCTAAGCAGGACAATCTCGTTTCGACGGTCCGCGAGCTGGACGACAACGCGATTTCCGTCAGGCGACCATGAATCGGAAAGGTAGCTCGCTTTGCCTGTGCCTCCGGCGAGTCGCACCTCGCGCGCTATTCCCGTCTCGATATCGGCTCGCCAGATCCGCCGCTGCGGATTAACCAGATCAAAGGGACCGCCGCTGGCGAAAGTCAGCAGTGAATCGTCAATCCAGGTAGGCGGCTCGGAAACGACCTCATCCGACAACTGCCAGGTTCGACCGCTGGCAATCTCGTAAATGTGTACCTGACCGCCTGTTGGCGGCGGCTTGGATACGGCATCGCAGAATCCCGGCTCTCCCGGTATCCAGCTCGGGCAATCGGCTCGATCCGATACAAATGCGATGTGACGACCACCAGGCGACCATCGCGGCCACAAATCATAAGAACCTTGCTGGCTGATATTCAACGGCGGCGAACCGTCTTTGTTCACCAGAAAAATGTCAATGTCATATCCGGTCGCTACAGCAATCGCGAGCCGGCGCCCATCGGGAGACCAGTCCGGCGCCATGAAGTGCCCCCGCTGCACAAGCGGATTCGCGCCCGGCAGCAATCTGGCGCTGAATCCCGTTTCCAGATCCAGTAAATACAGACCGCTCGCGCGCGGATCGTCGTCGCTTTTGACATAAGCCAGCGCACTCCCCGGGCGAGCCACGAATACCTCCAAGCGCCGCGTCGATTGCAGTTCCAAGACCGGTATGCGCCGGCGCGACCCAGTCGGTGACACGAAGTAAACGGTTTGTACGCCGGTGAAGGGCTGCGCCGTCGCGATATTGGCGATTGTTTGGCGATTATTGGCGCTCGTGAAGGCGAGCATCGCGCTATCAACCCCATCAGCGACCGCCGACGGTATCTCCAACACATCCCAATTGTCGAAGACAAAACCAAAAACGGGAAGCGGCGTAATCGACGGCGTAACGGTCGGAGAGGGCGTCGCGGATGGCGTCGCCGTAAAGGTGGCGGTTGCGCTGGCTGTTGGGCTTGGCGTCGAGCTGGGAATCGCTGTGGGCGAGGGAGTCGCGGTTGCTGCAGGCGTTTCGCTCGGCGCTTCGGTGGGGGAGGGCGTAACGGTTGGCAAACTCGTCGCCGTCGGAAAGGGCGTCGCCGTCGGCTGGCTCAAGGCGCTGCATGCGCACAGCAGCATCGCGATCGTCATCATGACGGCGCGTCGCTTAGCAGTTTTGGAGAACATAGTCAGAAATGAGGCTAACACAGAACATCAACTGATGCGCGAAAATGAATGCTCACTGCGCGGGCGGCTCTAGTGCTTAACACGTCGCTACATCATCTTGCGTCTCAAGCGCTCTCAGTCATCGCTGGAATCGCGTCCCTCATCCGCCGACCTTCGCTTATCGGCATCGATTTCACGTTTCCTGATTTCGGGCGGCGCAAGCAAAATCCAATCCAAGACGTCGTTCATGTCCTCGACGAAGGTGATTGAGACATCACGCCTCGCCGGCTTGGGCAGGTCGTGCAGATCCTTGCGGTTATCACTCGGCAGGATAATCTTTGGGATCTTGCGGCGGCGAGCCGCCAGCACCTTTTCCACCACACCGCCTACCGGCAAGATATGTCCTCGCAAGGTGATTTCACCGGTCATCGCGTAGGCGGCGCGCGCCGGGCGCTCGGTATATGCCGAGATTAGCGCGGTCGCCAGTGTCACCCCGGCCGATGGACCGTCCTTTGGCACCGCGCCCTCCGGCATGTGCACGTGAATATCATAATTGTCAAAGTCATCGGCGGGCAGGTCAAACTCATTTGCCCGTCCTCGCAGATAGCTCAGGGCGATATGCGCCGACTCTTGCAGCACATCGCCTAGCAGTCCCGTAAGCATGAGGTTGCCTTTGCCAGGCGCCAGCGACACTTCGACCGTCTGTATCTCGCCGCCATTTGGCGTCCAGACCAAGCCGCTGACGATACCGACCGCGTCTTTGCGATTGACCTTGGAAGCGAGCATCTGTGGCGGACCGAGGTGCTTGTCAATTGTGGCGGGGGTTATGCGCCGTGGAAAGCCGCGATCCGAGGCGACCAGCCGCGCGATTCGGCGACACATCCGCGCGATCTCGCGCTCGAGGCTGCGAACGCCGCTTTCATAGGTATAGCGCCGGATGATGTGCTGCAGCGCCGCGACCGAGAATCGGATGCCGCCATCGCTGATTCCGTTTGCTTCCAACTGCTTGGGCAGCAAGAACCGGCGCGCGATTTCAATTTTCTCTTCTTCTGAATATCCCTTGAATTCGATGACCTCAAGGCGGTCTTCCAGCGCTTCCGGAATCGAATACAGATCGTTCGCGGTGGTGATAAAAGTGACCTTGGACAAATCGTAAGGCACTTCCAAATAATGATCGACGAAGTTGATGTTCTGCTCTGGATCGAGCACTTCGAGCAGCGCCGATGCGGGATCGCCGCGAAAGTCCGCGCTCATCTTGTCGATTTCATCCAGCATAAAGACCGGATTCACCGTTTCCGCGCGTTCCATTTGCTGCAGAATACGGCCCGGCATGGAGCCGATATAGGTGCGGCGGTGACCGCGGATTTCCGCCTCATCGCGCACGCCTCCCAGGCTGATGCGCAGAAACTTGCAGCCGAGCGAATCCGATATGCTCTTGCCCAATGAGGTCTTGCCGACGCCGGGCGGCCCAACGAAGCACAGAATCGGGCTCTTCATTTTGTCCTTCGCCAGCTTGCGCACGGCGATGTGCTCGATGATTCGCGCTTTAACCTTGGACAGCCCGTAGTGGGCGCGATCGAGAATGTCCTCGGCGTTTTGCAAGTCGAGGTTTTCTTCGCTGAGGATGTTCCAAGGAAGCGTCAACAGACGATCAAGGTAGGTGTGAATTACGCCTGACTCTGGCGACATCGGCGGTATGACACCCAGACGCGAAACTTCTTTCATCGCCTTCTCGCGCGCGTCATCCGGCAGATCGACCGCGCGAATACGTTCAGACAGCTCGCGCATCTCTTGCTGGAATACATCGCCATCGCCCAACTCCTGCTGGATGACGCGGACTTGCTCGCGCAAATACATCTCGCGCTGATTGGCGGCGATCTCATCTTGCAGGCGCGTATGAATCTCATCGTGAATCTCATGGTCGCTCAGGTCGGAGGCGAGCAGGACCGCGAGCAGCTCCAGACGTTTGGCGATGTCATCAAGCTCGAGCAATTGCTGTGAATCATCCGGCGTCAGCGGCAGAATCGAAGCCAGCGAGTCGCATAGCCGCTCCGGATCTTCTAGCGCCAAGATATACTTGATTATACTTTCCGGCAAAGCCTCATTATATTGGCTGCTGTGTTTGAAGACTTCCTTAAGCGCTGTCGCCAAAGCGTCCAGCGTCTCAGGAGCGCACTCTTCCCCAATTAGGGCGCAGGCTTTGGCAATTGGGTAATCGCCCAACTGGCGGACCTCAAGAATTCGTACTCGCCGTCTGCCTTGCGCCAGCAGTTGCATTTGATTGTTGGCATCCGAATTGGTTGTCCCGGGCGCAATTTCAGTACCAACGGCATGTATATTGTCAAATAGAGAGTCGCCAGTGGAATCGGCGCGGATTTTGCAGGCGATCAGCGTATTGCCAAAGTCGCGCGCAACAGCCGCTGCTTTGAGCTGCGCATCGGTGGTCAGCGGCACCAAGCTTAGTACGCTGGGAAAGACCACCTGGTTTGGAAGCGGCAGCAGGGGAAGCTCGAAGGCGCCGTCGGACATCTCCTCCGCATTCTCGATTCCGTCAAATTCTAATACCGCGTCGGCTGCCAAAGAAACTTTCCGTTTCTACAAAGCGTTTAAGGTCAGGGGCGTGCAAGTCTAGCGCAATTCCTCAACAAAGGTAAGACCCGTTGCTATAGCGCGGCATCGCTATAAACCCAGTGTATAGAGGAGCGCTGATCGGTCGCTGCAATCTCGGGCGCTGGTTGAGGCTGATATGGACTTGCTTGCATACGAGCCCGTCTGTAGACTTTAGTTGCCTTTGCATCGCACGGGAAAACTCCGGATGCGCCTGTCTCCAACGCTTACGCTGCTGGCCGCCGCCCTCGCCTTCGCGCTTGTTTTCGCGGTGGGAAGCCTACTGCTGCGGCCGCCCGCGCCCCTCATTCTCGCCGCTGGCTTCGACCGCCCGGCGATCAGCCCTAATGCCGATGGAAAAGATGATATCGCCGTTTTCGGCTACCGCCTCTCGCGTCCGGCGACGGTCAGCCTGTCCCTGATTGCCGAGGGGGGGCCGCGGTTCTATTTCCGCCAAGGGCAGGCGCGCGCCGACGGCGACTACAGCGTGCTTTTCAGCGGCGTAGTAGACGGGTTTGCTCACGAGGGCGAAACGGTTCATGGTTATATTGAGCGGCGACTGATCCCAAATGGCGACTACAACTGGCAGTTGGAAGCGGAAGCCAACGATGGCGCAACCATGAGCGCGGACGGTTCGCTGCTTGTAGAGCAGGGCGATACGCCGCTGCCGATCATGTCCGAATTCTCTATTTCGCCCAGCGTCTTCTCGCCAAATCAGGATGGCGTTGCCGACCGCGTCAGCATCAATGTTTATCTGGAAAAAGATGTTGATCGCCTGGATGTTTTTCTCGTTGGCGAGGCTGGCGTGCGGATACCGATTTCGGCGCGAATTGAGGAACGGCAATACGGCGAAGCGGGACGTCATCGTTTCGATTATGAAGGCGGCATTGATCTCGGCGTTGATCCGCCGCCTGATGGCGCGTATCGCGTGGTCGCGCTGGCGCAAGACAAAGTCGGGCAGCGCATCCGGATGGAAGGCGAACTCACTATAACGACGGGCGGCAAGCCTTTTGCGGAAATCAAGCCGCAAGCGCCCGGCGTCGATGTCGCGTTTGGCGTCCAGCCCTACGATGAACGGTGGTTTGCGAAGGCCAGCAGTCTAGGGGATCGCCTGCCGCTGCCGGACGACGCTTCATCGCTGGCATATTCGCAGCGGATCACGGTGCCCCTGGGCGATATGCTTGTCTTTCGTCTGACTGTCGAGAATTATGGTCCAGTGCCGATACGCACAAGCGGTCCGGCTCCGGGCACGGTTTATCAGCAGGATCAGTTGGCTGGCGCCTTGGGATTCTTTGATGAATCCGGCGCCTGGCGCGTCGGCATACAATGCGAAACTTCAATCACCAGCTTTCCCTACCGCTGGGCAATCGCTCAAGATGGCAATCTGGATGAAGTCTATGACGAGGCGAGCGAGAATACGTACCGCTACCTGGCGCCCGGACAACGCGCGCTGGTCTGGGGCGCTATCCGCATGACGGAGGTCAAGGCGCGCAACCCGCAGAATTGCTGGGCTGGGCTGATTCACGAGGATGTCGCCATCACGCTGCGCAACAATCACGTCGGTATGCGATCGATCATGATCATCGATCCACAAGACGGATCCGCAAGTTGACGGCTGCCCAGCTCGCCTCGAAGACCGATCTAGCGGTGATCGTCGTCACCTGGAACAACGCTGATGTTATCGGCGATGCGCTTCGTAGCCTGATTGACGACTTGAGGGAAAGCGGCCTGCGATACCGGGTCTGCGTGGTTGATTCGGGCTCGGGCGACCGTACTCTGGAGATCATACACGGCGATTTCCCCGCCGTGCAACTGATCGAGAATAAGGTGAACATTGGCTTCGCCGCAGCGAACAACTTGGCGATGAGAGCCCTCGGGTTCGGAAGCAGGCCGGGCGCGACCCAAAAGCCTGCAGCGGTTTATCTACTGAATCCGGACACCATCACCCACCAAGGCGCAACCAAGCGTCTGTACGAAGCGCTGACGACAGAGCCGGATGTAGGAGTCGTCGGCGCGCGGCTTACCTTCGCCGACGGCAGCTTCCAGCACAGCGCCTTTCGCTTTCCAGGCCTTCGTCAAATTTGGGCTGAGCTCTTTCCGACGGCGGGACGTCTGTTGGAAGGTTCATTCAATGGCCGGTACCCGCGCCCTTTGTACGCCAGCGCCGCGGCTTTTGAAGTAGATTTCACCCTCGGCGCGACCATGATGCTCAAGCGCGAGGTGATCGAACAGTCGGGCATGTTCGACGAAGATTTCTTCCTCTACTGCGAGGAGGTCGACTGGGCTTGGCGCATAAAGAATCAGGGCTGGCGCATTCTCTGCCTGCCAAGCGCCCACGTGACGCATATCGGCGGCGGCAGCACCTCGCAAGTCCGCCCTAGTAGCCTAATCCACTTGTGGAAAAGTAGGCTAATATTGTATGAGAAGCATTATCCGATTTGGAAGCGCTGGCTGGCGCGCTGGCTGGTCATACTTGGCATGCGGCGCAAAATGCGAAACCTGGACGCCGCCGACGCCAGCTTGCGCGAGGCCTGCCAGACGGTGATCGAGATGGCAAAGGCATGACGCATCTCACCGCCATTGTACTTACCTATAATGAGTCGGAGCATATTGCCGACTGCATCAAATCATTAAGATTCGCCGACCGCGTCATCGTCTTCGACTCATACAGCACTGACGATACCGTGGCGATCGCGCAAGGCGCCGGCGCTGATATATTTCAGCATGAGTTCGTTGATTACGCCGAACAGCGCAATGCTGCGCTCGACGCCGCTGATGAAATGACCGATTGGGTCCTATTTGTAGATGCGGACGAGCGAGTGCCCGACGCGCTGGCGGTGGAGATCAGACAGAAGATCAAGCTGCCGGATTATGCCGGCTGGCGGATGCCGCGACACAATTACATATTCGGCGCCTTGACCCGGGGCGCCGGCTGGTATCCCGATTATCAGACGCGCCTCCTGCGCGTCGGGCAAGCCTATTACGATCCGCGCCGCAAGGTGCATGAGGTGGTGAAGCTCTACGGCGAAGAAGGCACGATTCATCATCCCCTGGTGCACTACAATTATCGCGATTTGGAGCAATTCAAGGTCAAGCAAGAGCATTACGCGCGCATTGACGCGCAAAGCCTTTATTCAAACGGCGTACGACCCAAGCGGCACAATTTCGCGCTGCAGCCGCTGCGTCAGTTTTACTGGCGTTTTGTCACCTTGGGCGGCTATCGCGATCGCCTGCACGGCCTGCGGCTGTCCCTTCTGATGGCTTGGTACGAATACCGCAAGTATCAGGCGCTCTCCGAGATGTGGCGGAAATAAAGGCGAGCCCGCATCGGCCAACCGCCTGGCGGCGCGCCTACCGCGGTATCAGGATGCCGTAGCCCCCGCTGTCGCGCCGATAAAGCACGTTGATTTGCTCGCTTTCCGCATTCATAAACATATAAAAGCTGTGATCCAGCAATTCCAACTGTTCTATCGCTTCTTCTTCATGCATCGGCATCATCTCGATCAGTTTGCGGCGATACACCTCAGCCGCCGCGTCATGATCCTGCGCGTCAGCAGCGGTGAAGTTGGGTGAATCCTCGGCGAGATCAATCTCAGCGACCGTCGCCCGATACTTGTCGCGCACTTTCTGATTTTTGGATTTCCGCTTGCTTTTGAAACGATCGATCTGGCGGTGCAGCTTATCGACCGCCTTATTGATGGCGAAGCGAATCGTATCGCGATTTTCGATGTTCATCTTTTCTTCGGCGCGCAGAATCGCGCCCCGCGCATGCTGAACCGTGATCTGGGCAATGGCGAGATCGGCCCCGCGATGCGTTCGAATTATCGATAGCTCGACGCCAATATTGGAGATGTTGGGAAGGTAACGGTCGAGCTTGTCGACTTTGGATCGGGTATAGCTGTCAAGCGCCTCCGAGATTCTGATCCCGTCTCCATGAATGCTGACATTCATCGCTTTCCTCCTGGGGATTCCACTAGGTCGTTAAGCGTGGCTGATGGTGATTCCGTACACGGCGTCAGCCCCTTTTGCCTTTAGCGCCCGGGCGCACTCTCTAAGCGTCGATCCAGTTGTCACCACGTCATCAATCAGCAGGACGGAAAGACCGTTCACGTTTTGGCTCGCGCGGAATGCATTCTTGACGTTAGCGCTTCGTTCATGCCCGGATAACATCGCTTGCTGGTGCGTCTTTCGTATCCGCCTGATCGCATCCGCGCGAGCCGCTAAACCCGTCGCCGCAACAAAAGGCTGGCACAGTAAGGCGGACTGATTATAACCTCTTTCCGCTTCCCGGTCGGCAGACAAGGGCACCGGCGCGACAAAGTCTATCCGCCAATCAACCAATCGAAGCGCCTCGACCAGGCGGTTGGCCAAGGGCAAAGCGAGATCGCGCGCGCCATCATACTTGAAGGCTTGTACGGCGCTCCGCAGAATGCCACGATGTTTCCCAGTAGCAATCAGCGCATCCAGCTCATCCGGTGTTTCTCGCGTACCGGGAGACAGCACGACTGCGGTTTGCTCAAGCGTATGACGACAACTGGCGCAGAAGCGGTAGTCCACACGACCGCAGTTGCCGCATGAAGGTGGAAAGATAAGATCCTGCAACCAGATCGCAGCAAATTCGGCGAATCGTTCAAGCCGCTGCATACGGCTTTCCACGCTTGTGGCTTCCGTGGCCGCTTGCATTGTTTCCCCGCGGGCTTATCGGTCGTCCCGTATGCTTCGATTCTAGCATACAAGCATTGGGATTCCGCCATTGTTGCGCCAAAGCCGATGACAAGTTGCTGTCACTTGAGGCCTTGCGCTTGGGATCAGACCTGAAGGTGAACCTGCTTTGGCAGCAAGGATTTGTTAAGCGTTCTATGCTATATTTGATCATAGAGGCAGCGTTGGCGAGGGGGCGAAAACCGCATTGGAGCGTAGACGTTGCGCCGGATTGACCTTCTACCGCAACGAAGAATGGCGCGATCTTCGGCATGGCATTTTCACGCGTCATGGCGGCGTCAGCGAGACGCCCTGGCGGTCGCTGAATTTAGGCGCTTCAATCGGTGATGATCTCGCGGCGGTCAAAGAAAATCAAAATCGCGTATTTCAGGCAGCCGACGTAAATGGCGAGCGCGCCGTAAGCTGTTGGCTGGTGCATAGTGTCGATACGCTGGTCGTAAGTGAGAGTACAAGGCGCAACGGCAAGCTGAATAAAGCCGATGCCCTTATCACCGACCAACCTGATACGCCGCTGGTCATGCGTTTTGCCGATTGTGTGCCGCTGCTGTACTACGATAGAACGAGGCGGGTCATTGGCTTGGGGCACGCGGGCTGGCGCGGCACGGTGAAGGGCATGGCTTCAAATGTCGTTTCGATGCTGCAGAAGACATACAACTGTCGGGCAGCCGATATCGAGGTCGTTATCGGCCCGGCCATTTCACGCCGCAACTACCGCGTGGGCGAAGATGTGGCCCACCAAGCCGAAGCGTATTTCGGCAAAGGGGCTGGCGTCGTTTGGCGCGATCCCGTCGCGGGGGCGCCCCATCTCGATCTCTGGCGCGCTAATCGGCTGGATTTGGAAAGCAGCGGTGTGACGAAGATCAAGGTCTTGGACATCTGCACCTTTGAGAACAAGGAAGATTTCTATTCGCATCGTGCGGAAAACGGTGTGACCGGACGCTTTGGGGTGGTGGTTTCCCTGTGAACATTCACGAAAATATCAAGCGCGTCCAGGATTGCATCGCCGCCAGCTGCGCCCGGGTCGATCGTGACCCGTCCGAGATTACGTTGGTCGCCGTTAGCAAGCAGCAATCGGCAGCGGCGATACTCGAAGCCATAGAAGCCGGATTGAAACACCTGGGTGAAAACCGCGTAGAAGAGGGTATAGCCAAGATTCCGCAAGTGAATGAGCGCGCGAACACTGATGTCATTTGGCACATGGTCGGTCATGTCCAAAGCAGAAAAGCCAAACAGGTCGTTTCCCATTTTGATGTTGTACAGTCGGTTGACAGCCTGAAATTAGCCAAGCGTCTTTCGCGCTTTGCCTGTGAAGGCAATCGGTCGCTCAACTTACTGCTGGAGATAAATGTTTCAGGCGAAGCATCGAAATACGGATTTGCGGGTTATAATTGGCAGCGAGATGATTCGGTGAAAGAGCGACTTTGGCGCGAGGCGCGCGGGATAGCGGCTTTGCCCAATATCGAAACAACTGGCTTGATGACGATGGCGCCCTTCGCGGCTGAGGAAAAGACGATCCGCCGAACTTTCGCCGATTTGCGGGGGCTGCGAGACGATTTGGCTCGCGAGGTTGGACTGCCGCTGCCGGTACTGAGTATGGGAATGACCGATGATTATCACATCGCAATTGAAGAAGGCGCCACTATGATCCGCGTTGGACGCGCCATATTTGGGGAACGCGCTTGATGATGAAGTTGGACGAAAGGCTAAGACAGTGATGAACCCGATTTTTGCTGTGCTGTACTGGGCGCTTCAGGTATACCAGTTGATCCTGCTGGCGCGCGTATTGATGACTTGGATACCCAATCTCGATCCCAGCAACCCCATCGCTCGTATGCTCTACCAAGCGACCGAGCCCGTGCTGGCGCCTATTCGCAGCGCGCTGCCGCCGCTGGGCGGCGTCGACCTGAGCCCTCTGGTGGTATTCCTGGGAATAAGCGTATTAATGCAACTGGTGGTGTAGCGCCACTTCGATTCCGCGCGCGCCCAGGGCTTCATGCAGTGTTCGCTGGCTAGATTCTGATCAGAATTCGGCCGCAACTTTGGCAATGCACCAGACCATCGCCGCGGTTTATTGCGGTAATGACGATGTAATTCTGCTCGATTCCACAAATGGTGCAGGCTTTGTCTTTGAGGACGGCGACGGGCCTATTTGATTTTGCGGCTCTCATGCTGTTGTAGGTCTGGAAGACTTGCTGCGGGATGGCTGCCACCGATGTTTTTCGCCGCGCCAACATTTGACCAACCTTATCGGTTAGGTCATCTTTTTCGTTCAAGAGATCTTTGCTTTCCAGCTCGCGCTCAGCTTGCACGCTTTGGCGCCGGGAGTCAGCCGCATCCGCCTTGCCTTGAAGTTCGTCCCGCTCGCTATTGAGCCTTTGCAATTCATCATCGAGAACCGACCGGCGCCTGGCCAAGGCTTCGAGCTCCATCTGCATATCCTGCAGCTCTTTGGGGTTCGTTACTTCGCCGCTATAGAGGCGGGCTTCCGCGCTTTGCCGCTTGTCGACCACGGAAGCGATTTCCAGTTCCATGTCGCGAACGCGCGCCTGCGCAGACTCCAGCGCCGCTTGCGCTTCCTCGTTCTCGGCTTCTACCTCCCGCAGCGCCGCGTCGTCTTCCAACTGCGCGTTGATCGCTTTGATCCGTTGCGCTCGTTCAAGAATATCGAGCTCAAGTTCTTGTAATCGGTATAACGCGGCTACATCTGACATGTGCCAAACCCTCGCAGAAAAGTGTTGTACTTGGTCCGCGTATATAATAACGCAAGTTCGCCAAGTTCGTTTAATGGTTTTCGTGATGTCGGGGGCGCCCGCCTCCCGGTGACCAGGATAAACCGATGACCCGCAGCGAGCGAAAGCTATTCTATCGGCTTCAAACGCTAATGAGGCGCGGATGCCAAACTTGCGCAGGCTGACAACGGAGCGCGCTGCGGGGATAATCGTTTTTCTTCTAATCTTCGCTATGTCAAGTCGCGTCTCGATTGATGCCGATATGTGGTGGCACCTTCGTCTTGGCGAGCAGACCCTCGAAACGGGCCAGCCCGTTTATGCCGACGGTCTTTCACATTCGCGCGCTGGCGTCGTGCACTGGAATCACAGTTGGCTGGCTCAGGCGCTTATGTTTGGCTTATGGCGCCTTGCTGGCCACTTGGGCTTGACAATTTATATGTCTGCGCTCGCAACCTTCGGCATCTTCTTCCTCTATCGCGCGGGCAGGGGCAGCATTTACACGCAGGCTTTCGCGCTCATATTTGGCGCGGCCTGCGCCGCCGCTTTCTGGTCGCCGCGACCGCAGATGTTCACCTTTTGCTTAAGCGCTATTTTGGTCTCCCTGCTCTTTGACCTAAAGCGCCGGGGAAGGGACAGGCTCATCTGGCTGCCACTACTGCTGTGGTTTTGGGGCAATTGCCATGGCGGCTATGTGTTCGGCTTTGTTCTGATTGGCGCCTTTGCCCTGGGTGAAACGCTTAACAACGCTTTCGCCAGCGGCAGCGCGCCCGTCCCGATGAATAAAATTTGGAAGCTTATTTCGATTGCGCTGCTGTCGCTGCTGATCCTGCCGCTTAATCCGCTTGGCTTGGTGGTCATTGCGGTTCCGTTTGACACTCTCGGCATCAGCGGGCTGCGAGAATACATTCAGGAATGGCAATCACCTGACCTCAGCCAGCCCTATACCTGGGGCTTCGTCATTCTGCTGCTAATGCTGCTTGGCGCCACTTTAGCGAGCCGGCGCCGCCTGGATTGGACAGAGGCGGTCTTTGTGGCAGGCGCGTTCTGCCTTGCGCTGGTGTCCGGGCGCAATCTCCCATTATTCGCGGTCGCCACTGTACCCATTGCGACATCGCGCATGGATGAAGCGCTGACGCGCCGCGGTTGGTCGATCCAGCGATCCCCGCGCGAGTCGCCGTGCCGCGTCATAATCAATCTCGCTCTGATCGGCCTGGTTGCCGCTGGCGCCCTTCTGCGCCTGGAATACGTATCGAACGAAAACACGGTGAATGCCGCCGTGGCGCATAACTGGCCCATTGACGCTATCCGCCGCTTGAATGCGCGGACGGACGCTGGCAATCTGTTCAACAGCTACAATTGGGGTGGCTATCTCATTTTCGCCGCGCGCAACAATCCGGTCTTTATCGATGGGCGGACCGACCTGCATCGCGATTTGCTGGCTGACTATGTCGCCGCCCTGGGTGGGCGAGCTTGGCGGGCTGTCTTTGAAAAATGGGATATCGCCATTGCCTTGATCGAAACGAACAGCGGGCTGGCGGCGCAGCTTGAAGCCGCGACCGATTGGCAACTCGATTATGCTGATGATTTGGCGAGCGTCTATGTGAGAATCCAGCCATGAAACGCGCCTACCGCGAGCGCGCTTTAAGCCGTCTTTATGAAGATCTGCAAAGCGATGACTTCGATGCGCGCGAGTACGCCCTGTTTCAGCTGGTATTGTTGCTTCGGCGCGCCAATCCTGATGCATCCGCTGACGATATTTTCGCCGGCGAGCAGTTGTCGCGCGAACTGCGGCGCATTCGCTTGTCGCCCGCCGATCAGGCGACTATCGTGGAGCGTCTCATGCGCCTGATTTCGCGGCATGAGGACAGTCGAGCAAGCGTATTTTGGGCGCTGGGCGATGTCTCGGCAAATGTCGCTTTCGCCCGAGCCTCCGCTGCAATGGGAGAATTCGGCGACCAATTCAGCGGCGAGGCGGCTTTTCAAGCATGCCAGGCGCTGACGATCTGGCTGAATTCTGATGACTTTGATCTGAGCCTGGCTGATGCGCTGCGCGCCGAAAAGAAGCCGCTGCGCCTGCTATCGCGCTGGGCGAGCGCGTCTGACGCGCGATTGGCGAATTGCGCGAACGCGGTCATGAGCCGCTTACGCGAGCTCTCCGACTAGCGGACTTATGATGTGGCGACAATCTGAACTATAATTGGGCTGGGCGCCGACCAGCGAATCGAGAGACGCGAACATGTCTGACTTATTCGATAAAATCTCTACGTTGATTAATGCGCAATTTAACGACTTGCTGGGCAGGAACCCGCGGTCGCCCCTCGCGCGCATAAGGCTAAACGCTGAAGACGCGGATAAGAATCCCCGCCATTCCGCTCGCAGCTTGCGCCAGCGGCTGGAAGAAGCGATCGAATATGAAGATGAATTGCAGGCGGCAGTCGATGAACGTATGCGCGCGGTTGTCGAGTTGGACAAGCTGGTGGATGAAATGCTGCGCAGCGGCGACGAGTTTTCGGCGCAGCGCTTGCAAGGGCAGCTCAATACGAAACAGCAGCATCTGTCTATCGCCGAATCGGAACTCCGCGACCACCGCTTGATGACACGCCATCTGTTACAAGAATTGGGTACGCTCGAGCTGGCGCTAGATAACCAGGAAAAGCGGAATCAAGCGCAGTCCTCGGCTTCCACCGGGAAAACGCGAATCCCGATAGACGGACTTGGCTCGCCGGACAAGCGGCGCGCAACAGTCAATCGGTCGTTTATGGACGCGGTGACCAACAAATTTGATGAGACGCGCGCAAACCTGGAAAACTTGCTCGATAATTCGCCAGCGCCTGAGCGCGCAGGCCGCCCGCGCGGCGTTCAGCGCTTCGAAATCGTGGACGAAGAACCGGATCCGCGCCAGCCTAAGCCGCGCAAGAAAGACGAGCCCGACATGAACGCGCGCGTGTCGCGGCTAAGCAAACCAGACAAAGACGAATAATGAGCGACCGACCAGTCTGAGTTAGCCCGCGCCTTGAAGTTGGGAATCAAGCGCTTCGATCAAATCTTGCATGGAGCGTTCGAGATAGGGGAAGCCCAACCAGGCGCTCATCAACCCAAACACTCCGCCCGTGATGATGCGGAAGAACGGCTCGGTCTCGCGGACGGGCCAGTACTCGAATGGCGGGTAGCTTAAGAGTTGACTGAATCCGTCAAGCCCCACTGGACCCAGCCCGACAAAGAGATAAAGCCAAAATGGCAGCGGCTTGATCCGCCAGCGAAAATGCCGGTAAATCATACCGCCGACGAATAACATCGTGTAAATTGCGAGGTCGCGCGCGCAAAGGCTGGTCTTATAACCGATGGCTTCGTCGCCGATGAAATGACGAGCGGCGAATTGCTGGACGACGCTGAATTCGGCGAGCCCCTCAACGTTTGCCGGCGGCGCTGGCGATCGTCCGCCGTATACGCTCGTCCAATACCGATACTGATCCTTGAAAGCCTCCGACTCGCTGGCGAAGGCCTCGAAGGGCGCGTATCCGCTTCGGGCTGCTTCACGCGGGTAGAAAGCCTGCTCGCCAAACAAGAATGGCGAGCGAAAGGCGAATTGGTGACAGAACGGGCTATAGAGCGTGTAAATGAAATCTGCGGGCGCATTCAGCCCGAGCTTCGCCAGCGTCGGCGCCAGCCAAGGCAAGCTGATGTATAGCGCAAGCGCGCATAAGATAATCCGCAGCCAATGCCGCGCCAGGCATAGCAGCAGGCGATTTAACCGAGCGGCAATAGCGCCAAATGCCCAACTCAATCTCGAAATCGCTCAGATCCCTTGGCCGATAAGGCTCACATCCCGGCGCAGTTGTTCAATAGTTACGGGTCCGTAGTACAGCCGCCGAATACGACTGTCACCATCCAATACGACTGTCGTCGGCAATCCGCGGACCTGATACAGTTTGGCTACGACTCCGCGCCTGTCCAGCAGAACATCGTAGGTCACGCCTAGCTGCCTGGCCCACTTGCGCGCCGCCTGAACGCTCTCGCCCAGGTTCACCGCCAATATGCGCGCTTCCCCTCGATGGCTGATGTATAGCCGCTGAAGGTCGCGCATTTCACGCTGGCAGGGCGGGCACCAGGTCGCCCAGAAATTGATGATGGTGATCGTTCCGCGAACTTCCGCGAGAGAGAACATCCCGGAATCCGCCGTCGGCAGCGAAAATGGCGGCGCCAGCGCTCCAACTTCAGGCGCTTTGATCTGACCGTCTTCGGCTCTAATTCCGCTGAAATCGGCGCGCTCGGGCAAACCAACGCCGGTAAAGACCGCAAATGCCGCGCCCAGAGACAAGGACGCGGCGAGCAAATGCAGCAGGCGATTCAGCTTCGACATTGAGAGCGGGCGATTGAGGTCATGCTTGAGCCAATGCCTCATCCAAGAGTTCGCTCAGCTGCGACTCGGTCATGATGCCAAAGTGCCGCGCCAGAATGACGCCGTCGCGATCTAGCAAGTACGAGCTTGGCCGCGTCTGTATGCCGTAGGCGTCATTGATTTCGCCGGTTCCATCCAGCGCTAGGGGAAAAGTCAAGTCATATTCATCGCGGAAGGCGGCCATCGCTTCTTCGGTGTCGTTATAGGCAATGGCGAGGATATCAAAACCTTGCGCGTTCCACTGCTCGTAGGCTTTCTGGAATTCCGGCATTTCGCGCCGGCATGGGCCGCACCAGGTGCCCCAGAAATTCAGCAAGACGACGCGGCCCCGCAAATCGGCTAAAGCAACGATGTCATCGTCGAGCGTTTCAATCGTAAACTCTGGCGCGCGATTGCCCTCGGCCAATCCAAACGCTGGCGCCAATTCAGCGGCGATATCCGTGAAGCTGTTCATTGCATCGTCAGCGGGCGGCGTCTCTCCCGCGTTCGCATCGGCCGGCTCGGAAGGCGAGGACGCCGCCGGCGCCTCGATTGCTTGCGCTTCGCGTACCTTCACACGGAACCTTGACGCTGCTGCTGTTGCCGCTGCATTGCGCAGCGCAACGCGATATAAGCCGTCGCTTGGGAGCTCAATGCGAGTTAAGGGATACAAACGTTCGTCGGATTCAATACTATCCGCCTTGTTTGCGCGCGCGAGTTCCGCGTCCGCCGGATCAAATAGAATCAACTCGAAATCTGGCACTGCTTCATTGATGCCGCGCACTTCGACATCGATCATCATCCCGGCTTTTGCATGGAAGAGGAATTCCTGTTCCGGCGTATTGGGCGCGAAGACACCACTGGCGCTCTGGTTGATCGCCACCGGTATCAGGGAACCGCCGAGGCAGGCGCCCACGTGGCTCAAGCCCAATTCGCCATCAAAGAAACCGACCCCGCATTCTTCGACGCGGAAGGTGAAATCGGCGAATTCGCCCCGAGAAAATGTCTGGCTTAGGCTTTGCAGCTGACCGCTGGCGACCAGTATGCCAATGGCGATCAGGAGCGAACCGCTTAACAGCTCAATCTTGCGCATGTGACGCTGCAGGCGGCGAAGCAAACCACCCGCGCTATTCATCAGCAGCGCGGTAATGATGAAGGGGATGCCCAAGCCGATCGAGTAGGCTGCCAGCAGCAGCATGCCCTGGGCGATGTCGCCGCTGGTGGCGCCGCTCGCCGCCGCTACCGTCAAGATCGTCCCAAGCAGCGGACCGATACAGGGCGTCCAGCCGGCGGAGAACACCATGCCCATAAATGTGGAGCCAAGCAGCCCCTCGCGCCCGCTCCCGCCGATGTCGGCGCGTGTATCCGAATACAGCATGGATTCGAGGCGTTCCAGGGCGCCGTGCCAGAAGGCAGCCGGCTCGCTAAAGGCGCCTTTGACGTAGAGCGCAATCACAAGCGCGGCGATAAGTGGCAATGCCGCCGCGATTTGTTCTAGGAAAGCCCAGTACAGCAGAACGCTGGCGGCGATGGCGAAGCCGATGCTGAACAAGATATTGTCCAGAATGCCGGCTTGCCCTTTCTTGCGCAGCCAGTTGAAGAAGCGCGGCATAAGGCCCATGAACTGGAAACCGAAGAAGATGATCACCAAGCCGCCGACCCGACCGAGAATCTCAGTAAATGTGCTGACGTGCTGGCCCGCCAGGCTGGAAAGCGCGGTGGTGAATAAGCCGATGAGCACGAAAACAATGGTGAAGCCGAGGACAAACGCAATGCCATGCAACAGCATTTGCAGACGCAGAGCCAGATTGACCGAGGCGGCCGAGCCCGCTGCCGTTTGTCGGCTGACGTTATGCGTCAGGCGCCCGCCCATATAACCGATATAGGCTGGCACCAGCGGCAGCACGCAAGGCGATATGAACGACAATATGCCCGCAACCAGCGCTAGCCCAATTGAGACATTATCCATTCTTGAATCCTCCAAAGATTGGTGGCGTATCCGCGACTTCAAGTCTATGGCGCGACAACATTAACGGTGACGCCTACAGCTTACGAGAGCCTTGCCCAAGGCTAAAGGATTCCTTATCAGTCATAGTTTGGCGCGCCTGCCAAGCATATGTATTGGTTGTCAGCCGGTGGTATCCTTGAGCGTTCATCATATTTCGATTGAAGACAGCCGCTAATCTTCCGCCTCCAGAATCCGCTGCAAGAGCGCAGCCTCGTCTTCGGCGGAACAGATTTCGCAGTCAATCCAGGCAAAACGCAGCCGGTTGAGTATCTGACGAAAGAGTGGTCCCGGCGCAAGTCCCTTTGCGGTCAGATCATCGCCGGTAATCGTCGGGCGCCGCCAGCGCCAATCGGATGCGTAAGCGGCGATGAGGGCTTGCGCAGCCGGTTTCTCTTCAGCAAGCAGCCAGTTTGCCTGTAGCGCGATATCGGGAAACTCATCCAGCAGCAGGGCAACCCGGCTTGGACGAATATCAGGATCGTCAAGCAGGCAAATCTGTTCACGCAGCCTCGCGCTCGCCGTGATTGCCTGAGTCAGCTTGTTCGTCAGCGCCAGCCGTTCGCATAGGCTTTGCGCCTCCACGCTGCTGATGCCAGCCATGAGCGCAATCCAGCTTAGCGTCTGCATGTCGCCTACCGCGGTCGACCAAGGCGGCGAGAGCTTTTGGCAGCGCGTGAGTAATTCCGGCAGCTGTGAACTGATGCGGAATGCCGGATGGATGTTCACCAGCGCGCCTAGTTCTTGCAGCCGCAGCATCGTCTCGCCTGCCTTGGTCTCATGCAAGACTAAGCCAATTTCATTACGCAACCGTTGACCGGTCGTGCGCGCCAAATAGGGCAGCGCCATTTCGATCCACTCTGAGGAATCGGCTTCCAACTCGAATCCAAGCCGATCCGCATAGCGCAGCGCCCGCAAAATGCGCGTCGGATCGTCGACGAAGCTCTGATCATGCAGCGCGCGTATCTTGCCACGCTTAAGATCATCAATGCCATCGCAGAAATCAACCAATGGCCAAGGCTCTATCTGCGGGCTGATCTGAATCGCCAGCGCATTGACGCTGAAATCTCGCCGCCGTAAATCGCTTTCAATGTCGGCGGGCGCCACGGCCGGCAGCGCAGCCGGACGCGCATAGGATTCGGAGCGCGCCATCACGAAGTCTATGCTGGCGGGCAGTTCACCAACTGCAAGCGAAAGACTGTCGGCGACGCAAGTGTCCAAGATCCATTTTGCTGTTCCAAATGGCTTATGTATATCGACGGCGCCGCCGAAAGATTTCGACAGAAGTCTTGCAAATCCGATGGCATCGCCTTCAAGCACAAAGTCGAGGTCCAGCGTTCCCCGATTCAGCAGCAGGTCGCGCGCAAAACCGCCGGCGATATAAAGCGCCAGATTCCTCTTCTGCGCCATATACGATATAAGCTCAATAAACTTGGCGCCGTGCTCGCCGAGAATAAGCCGCATGTCGCTAAGATTGATATTCGAGCAAGCGCCAACTTCAACCGCGCAAGACATGGCTCATACCTGTGCCGGGCTTATGCCGGCGAGACCCAGGGGCCGACGAGCTCGCGCTCCATCATGCTGAGCGAGGTGGTGAAGTTGAAGAATGCCAGCAGCGCATAGGCGAGGGCGGCGCGTTTGTCGTCCCGGCCGCTCATCAGGCTGAATAATCCCGGCATAATGATCGCCAGCCAGAGCATATAGAGCAAGTATACGACGACGCGTCCCGAGCGGGGCTGGTAACCCGTTAACAGCAGCACGACGCCAACTGCCAGCGTCACGCCCGCCAGCAGCGCATAGGTGACAACCGCCCCCCAGTAATGACCTGAAATCAGCGTTTGCTTGCCGGCCATGTAGGCTGCCCAAACGCCCAAAACCAACGAATACATGATATGCATATTAAAGAGAATTTGGTGCAGATCCGCCATTTTCAGCCACCACGGCTATTGATCTCAATGTCATTTTATCATATTGCGCCGCGGAAGCGCTCACACAATTGTGATCCAGCCCAAGTTGGACGCCAGCCAAATTAAAGCCAGCAGATTGGCGATGATCAGACCGGGCCGCTGCACATTGCCGCCATCTTGCGCCAGGTTGCCGCGCATATCATATTCCCACGGGAAAATAATGGTCGTGACGACCCCAATGATCAGAATCGTGCCGAGCCAGGTCGGGAATAGCCCTTGCAGGATTGCGGCGAGTATACAGATTAGCGCGATGATAATTGAGAGATGACCCAGAATTGATGTCGGACCTTTGCCAAGAAGCACAGCTGTGTTCTTCAATCCGGCTGCTTTGTCCACCTCATAATCGACCACCTGATTGTAGAATTGCCCATAGGCGGAGAATAAGCTGGCGGCGGCGATAACAAGCCATACATTCCGCGGCTCGGAGCCATAGGTGAAGAATCCGGCCGCGATTAACAAGCCGCTGAGCATCAGCGCGTGCGAGACTACATCCGATATCGGGCGCGCCTTCAATCGGAATGGGTGCGCCGAGTATAGATAGCAAAGCGCAAGTATTGCCGCCCCCGTCACAAGCGCTGGCGCGCCGCTTGCCCCATATAAAGCGAGGGCGCTAAAGAATGTCAAGGCGCTCAGGATCATGCCTTCGCGGCGGCTCAATAATCCGCTGCTGATTACGTTGTGCCGCCGCTTGCGCTGATCTAGCTCGTCATCGGGCGCGTCTTCAATATTGTTGACCATGAACGCGAACGACATCGCCAACACATTGGCGGCCAAAACCGCAAATATGCGCCAATCAACCCGGGCGGCCTCCGGCTCAACCGCCAGCAAACCGCCAATTATTGTGAGCGGTATAGTGAAGGGCACGTGCTCGCGCCAGCGCGACAAGCGAATGATGGCGATGAGCTTGCTATCGTGACTGGCATCGGTTTTGACGGTCATGGTGCTCAGATCTCAATTCAGTGAAACGCCGGACATAATCTGCCAAGCATAGCACAGTTCAGGACGAGGGCACTACAGCGCGGTTGCGAACGCCGGCTTGCTCACGACAGCCACTCGGCGGAAGCGAAGAGAATCAAGCGCTACTTAACAAAAGAACAAGCCTTTCTATTGCGCGCATAGGGGTTTATCAAAAATGTAGAGATTAGTATGATGCGCTGCATGATCCGAATTCTCGCAATCTGTATCGCTGGCGCCGCCATGATGGCTGGCTGCAATCTCGCCAGGACCAAGCTGCCGGCAAACACGGTTGAGGCTGGCGAAACGCGCGCGCGCTTGCAGGCGAGCCCGCCACCCGCCACCGCCACGCTTGGCGCGCTAATCCGTGAAGTAAGCGAGCGAACGGCTACGCCAGCCCCATCCGAGCTGCCTCCCTCGCGCTGCGATGAACTTGATGTCGATCGTCCGGCAAGGCAAGTTGATGCCGATGTGATCATCAATTACCAAGCGAAGTCGGCTCGCGTAGTTCAGGCGATTGAATTCCATAATCGCGAAGCGCAGCCCTTGGGCGAGATAATGCTTGATGTACAGGCGAACCAATGGGAGGCGGGCTTCCGGCTCATAGAACTGACTGTGAATGACGAGATCGCCGAGTTTGAGCTCGATTTGAATCGTCTTAAGGTCAAATTGGACGCGCCGTTGGAAACAGGCTGTAGGCTCGCGCTCGATTTGGAGTTCGATCTGCAGCCGGCCGAAATCCGCGCTGGCTTGCGCTCTTATCGCGGCTTTTTCGGCTACAGCCCTCGTCAGCTCAATCTTGGGCACTTCCTGCCGACGGTGGCGGCGCGCCTGGATGGCGGCTGGCGCATTCATGAACCAATTGGCATCGGCGAGCAAGTGGTCTACGATGTGGCGGATTGGCGGGTCAATGTTTCAGTCAATGAGGCGGCGGACACGCTCGTGCTTGCCGCGCCCGGCAAGGTCAGGCAAAATGGCGCGGCAATCTGGAATGTGGAGCTGCTGAATTCGCGAGACTTCGCCATCAGCCTCAGCGAAGAATGGCGCGCGGCTGAACTGCGCATTGCTGATGATGTTCGTGTTGAGGTTTATGCCTTCGCCGACGCCCAAATCTATGCCAATGGCGTCCGGCTTGACGGCGCTGATCATGTGTTGAAAGAAGCGGAAAAAGCGCTGGCTTTGTATAACCGGCAATTCGCTCCCTATCAGCGCGAACGATTCGTTATCGTTCAGGGCGATTTCCCCGATGGAATGGAGTTCACCGGCATGGTCTTTGTGGGCGGCGCCTGGTTTACGACTTTCGACGGCGGACCGCGCAATTATCTGACGCTGATTTCTGTGCACGAGATCGCCCATCAATGGTGGTACGCCCAGGTGGGCAACGATTCCGCGCTCAATCCCTGGCTTGACGAGGCGCTCGCAACATATAGCGAATACCTGTTCATTGAGGAGTTTTACCCCGCATTCAAGAACTGGTGGTGGACCTTTCGCGTCGCCGGCTTCTTTCCTCAAGGCAAGGTCGATAGCGAGGTTTATGAGTTTTCTACAGCGCGCGCATATATCAATGCGGTCTATCTACGGGGCGTTCAGATGCTGCACAATCTGCGCGTTGATATCGGCGATGAGGCTTTTTTCGATATGCTGCGCGCATACCTCTCTGCCGGAGCAGGGCTGATAGCCGATCCGACGCTGTTCTGGCGCCAGCTCCCGCCGGAACTGCGCGCCTTGACGCAGGCGACGCGGCTGGAGTACTTGCGCAACGATGACGATAGCGCCCTCTTTGGCCTGCCAGAGCCTGACGCAGCGACGCCCGATTCGGAAGATTAAGAGGAACTGCCATGAGCGACCTGCCAATTGATGCGCAGATCACCTTTGTCTACACGGGCGACTTGGCGCGCTCCGCCCGCTTCTACGAATCCATTCTCGGTTTACCGTTGGCGGTCGATCAGGGGACTTGTCGCATTTATCGCGTATTGGATCGCCACGCTTACCTCGGCCTCTGTCAGCGTGATGGCGCGCCCGAGGTCGCCTCAGGCATAATCATCACATTGGTAACAAACGACGTGGACGGCTGGTACGAGCGAATCACATCGCTTGGCTGGGAATGCGAGCATCGGCCGCGACGAAATGATCGCTACAAGATTTATCATTTCTTCTTGCGGGACCCATCGGGTTATCTCATCGAGATTCAGCGCTTTGACAGCGCGGATTGGGATACGTCTTGAGTGACGACTAGCCGGTCGTCTTCATGCCGGCGGCGATCCCGTTTATCGTCGCCAGCGTGGCGTCTAGCGTGGGCCGCCAGCACTCGTCGCTTTCATCCATCTGCCGCAGCTCACGCAATAGGGCGACTTGCATGAAATTTAGCGGATCGACGTATGGGTTGCGCCGCTCAATCGATGTCTTGATTGCCGACATATTCGTCAGCAGATCCGCTTGCTCGGTAACACGCATGATCATGGCGCTGCTGAGGTGGTGCTCTTTCTTGATCCAGTCATAAAACTGCTTGCGCAATTCAAGCGGCTCAACCAGCGAGGCATATAATTCAGCGATCCCCATATCGGCTTTCGCGACATCGAGTTGGGCATTGTCAATCAAGGCGCTGAAAAAAGACCAATTGCGATACATCTCGCGCAGGACCCGCAGCCCATCCGATTCTTCACCGATGTATGTATCAAAAGCCGTGCCCAGGCCAAACCAGCTCGGAACAATGGCGCGGCTCTGCATCCAGCTGAACATCCACGGAATCGCCCGCATGGCGGAAAAGCCGCCCTTCTGCTGACGTTTTGCCGGGCGCGAGCTGATCTGCATGCGCGCCAACTCGTTTATCGGCGTCGCCTGCTGCCAGTAATCCAGGAAGCCTTCGCTTTCGTAGACGAACTTCCGATAGTAGCGCTGGCTGAGCTCAGACAGACGCGCCATCACATCGAAATATTCGGCAGGGACATGATGCCGCTCTCGCAAGCCCATCCCAATCAGCACCGCGTTCATAACCTGATGGAGGTGGCGATGCCCAATGCCTCGGTTGCTGTAGCGATACGCGATGACTTCGCCCTGTTCAGTAATCTTGACGCCGCCTTGCAAAGACTCGCTTGGCTGCGAGAGAATCGCGCGGTTAGTTGGCCCTCCGCCGCGGCCGATGCTGCCGCCCCGCCCGTGAAAGAGCTCCAGCGACACACCCTCTTCCACGCATTTCTGCGTGAGCATGCGCTGCGCGTTGTAGAGATTCCAGTTGGACGCCAGATAGCCGCCGTCCTTGCTGCTGTCTGAGTAGCCGATCATTACCTGTTGGCGCAAGCCGCGTTTGCCAGCGCGCGCGACAAGGTGCTTGCGATATTCGGCGTTTCTAAAGAGCGACTCCATAATCTGGGTAGCGCGGTAAAGATCGTCAATGGTCTCAAATAGGGGCACGATGTATATGTCGTTGTCGATGCCAACCTCGCGCGCAAATAGCAGCATCGCCAGCACATCGCTCGGATTTCTGGACATGCTGGCGATGACCGTGTCAATCACGATGGCGTCATAGCGCGCCTGCGCTTCCGCAATCATGCGCCAGGTGCGAATGATGCTCTGGGTCGTCTCGGTGACGACGGATAAGTCGTTGGGGAAGAGCGGGCGTCTGTTGCGAATCTCCGCGGACAGCAGCGCCTGCTTTTCATCTTCTGGCAGGCTGCTGTAGCTTTGAACGATTCCGTAATGACTGAATAATTCGTCCAAAGCCGCGACATGCAAGCCGGCGTCTTCACGCACTTCCAGCGGGACAAGGTGCAAACCGAACAGGCGCGCCTTGCGAATCAATCGTTGGACGGCGCCCATTGCCGCGCGCCGTCCACGATGCGCTTTGAGACTGTCTTGGATCAACAAAAGATCGCTTAGCAAGTCCCGGCTCGAACGATACTGATCGTCTTGAAGCCGCTGACGGATGATGGCCAGCTTCTGCCGGTATACTTCGCCGGGATAACGCGCCTCCCTCAAGGACGATTCCTTAACTGCAAGCCGTAGCGCTTCTGACACGCCAAACTGATTCGTGTCTTGCGTCAGGTTTTGCGTCAGCGCGTCGATCTCATCAAGATAAATCTGCCGCGCCGTTTTCCGCAATGTAGCAAGCGTTTGCAGCGTAACATCCGTGGTTACGTTTGGGTTGCCATCGCGGTCGCCGCCGATCCAGGAGGCGTAGCGCAGCACAGGCGGCAATTCGGACCAATCCTCGTCCGGATAAAAGCGCTCCAGCGCCAGTTGCAGGTCTTCATAAATGTCGATGACAACGTCAATGATGACGGAGCGGATGAAATATATCCCGAAATCTACTTCATCGGACACTTGCTTTTTTGAAGCGCGCACTTGCCGCGTCTGCCACAGTTCTTCCACTTCTTCCGCCAAATTGCGCTCCAGTTTGCGCAATTCGCGCGGGAGCAGGTTGTGCCGGTCGCGCAATTCCATCATGCGCGCGATGTGGCGCAGAATGACCAGAATCTCTTGCCGCTTCGCTTCGGACGGATGCGCGGTAAGCACCAGCCGCAATCGCGTTTGCTCCAATAGCGAGCGGATATCATCGGCGCTCTTGCCATTGGCTTGCAAAGCGCGAACCGCGTTGACGATGGACTCGTGCAGCGTCCCTTTGGCTTCCCGCTGGCGGATCACGCGGATGCGCTGCAAATCTTCGGCAATGTTTATCAGTTGAAAATAATTGGAAAAGGCTTTGATTAGGATCTGCTTCGAATCTAGCGAAAGACTTTCCAGCCGTTCGGCTAATTGAAAGGCGGCCGCTGAATCGCCGCTGCGCCGCGCTTTGGACATGGCGCGGATCTCCTCGACCAGCTCATACGCGTCCATGCCATTCTGCTCTTGAATGATGACGCCTAGCCAACTGCCCAAGGTATGGATGTCTTGGCTGAGAGACGAGTTGTTCGCCATCTATCGCCCCCTCTCGCCAATTTCGGCAAGGTTCGCCGGACTAATTTCGTGACTCGCAGCGCACTATAGTGCAACTGACAAGCGTATTCCAGTAGGAGATGAGCGCGTTTCGTCTCGGCTCTGTAGATAATAGAATGGGGCGAGCCGATCGATTGGATAGACGGAGTGGCGGTTGAACAAGATCATTGAATGCGTCGCCAACTATTCTGAAGGGCGGCGCCTGGACGTTGTTGACGAGATTGTCGATTCGATAGCGGGCGCTGCGGGTGTTGCTGTGCTTGGCGCCGAGAGCGACACTGATCACAATCGCTCGGTCGCGACTTTCATCGGCGCGCCGCAAGCTGTCGCCCATGCTGCCTATGCTAGCGTCAAGGTAGCAGCCCGCTCAATAGACATGAATCAGCATCGGGGCCAGCACCCGCGGATTGGCGCCGCCGATGTCATCCCCTTCGTTCCCCTGCGCAATGCGACCATGGCCGAGTGTGTATCTTTGGCAGGAGAGCTAGGCGCGCGGGTAGGCGAAGCATTGGGGCTGCCGGTATTTCTCTATGCCAATGCCGCCCGGCGAGTCGCCAATCGTGAGTTGTCTGCGATACGCCGCGGCGGGTACGAAAGCTTAAGCGAATCAATCAAGACCGGCGGTCCGCCACAGCCGGACTTCGGTCCGCGCTCGCTCGGGCCTGCCGGTGGCTGCGCCATCGGCGCGCGTGATATCTTGATTGCATTCAACGTCTATTTGAATTCAACTGACGTGGTTATCGCCCGGGCAATAGCGCGAAAAATCCGCGCGTCGTCGGGCGGATTGCCAAACGTGCAGGCGCTCGGCATGTTCGTCAAAGGCAAGGCGCAAGTGTCGATGAATCTAACGGATTACCGCGTGACGTCGATGAGCGCCGTCTTCGAGCGGATTCGCCAAGAAGCGGACAAATATGGCGCAAGAATCGACGGTTCTGAAATCATCGGATTGATTCCGCGAGACGCGCTGGCCGCCGCCTCCCCAACGGAATTGAAGATCGTAAACTTCACTCCCGATCGTCTGTTGGAATTCCATTTGGGCGAAATTGACTAAGCGCTGGCGCGCAGGGGTCTGTTGCAAATGGTTTGAATGCTGGGTTAAAATTGACCTATCAGGCGATATAACATCGTTTGCGTATAGTTATTCTCAGTATACAAAGGATGCCCCAAATGAAACGCGCACTGCTCCTAATCCTCCTGCTTTCGCTGTTGTTGGCGCCTCTGGCGGTCTCGGTTGCGCAAGACCGCAATGTATTTGTCTACGGGCATCCGGTGGCGTTTCCCAATCTTGACCCCAGCTCGGGCAATTCCAACGAAAATGTAGTAATGGGAAATGTCTACGAGACGCTCACGTTTTACAACGCGCCGGGCAGCGATGAAATCCTCAGCCCGAAGCTGGCGGTATCTTGGGAATCGTCTGAAGACTCCCTGACTTGGACCTTCAACCTGCGCGACGGCGTGACCTTCCATGACGGCGCCGCCTTCAACGCCGCGGCGGTCAAGAAAGCGCTGGACCGCACGATTGCCATTGGCGAAGGCTCTGCCTGGATTTACTGGATGATTGATTCCATCGAAGCGGTGGACGAGCTTGTCGTTCAATTCAACTTGAACACGCCGGCGCCGCTCGATCTGGTGCTTTCGGCTGGTTATGCCGCCTGGATCATGAGCCCGAACGCGGCTGACCAAGACAACGCCTGGTTCAATGATGGCAACGCGGCCGGCACGGGACCCTACATGATCGCGAGCAACGAGCCGGGCCAGCGCATGGTGCTCGAGGCAAACCCCAACTATTGGGGCGGCTGGTCCGAAGGTCAATTCGATACGATCGTCTTTGAAATCGTTGAAGATCCGACCGTGCTTGAACAAATGATTCGATCGGGCGACGCCGATTTCACCTACAGCTTGCCCTTCGACAATTATGGTCCCTTAGCCGACGCGCCCGGCCTGTCGGTGGTCGTAACGCCTTCCTTCCAGAATCTGTTGATTTTGCTGAATACGGTCAAGGAACCGACCAGCAGCAAGCTGGTGCGGCAGGCGCTGTCCTACAGCTTTCCTTATGGTGATGTCGTCTCCAGCTTGTACGCGGGCTTGGGCACGCAAGCTCGGGGACCGATCCCGGCAAATATGTGGGGGCACGGCGCCGATCTACTGCAATACAGCCAAGATTTAGACAAGGCGCGCGAGCTCCTCGCGGAAGCGGGATATCCCGATGGCGGATTCTCCGTGGTTTATACGCATGTCGCCAGCGACCTTGATGAGCAGCAAGTCGGTGAACTCTGGCGCGCCAGTCTGGCTGAAATCGGCGTCGATCTGGAGATACGCGGCTTAGCGTGGCAAGCGCAATGGGACCTGGCTATAAATGACCCCGCCAGCGCCCAGGACGCCTTCGGCTTCTATTGGTGGCCTGATTACATCACACCCAATTCCTGGCTGACCGGGATGTTCGTCAGCGAAGACGAACCCTTCTTCAATCTCAGCTACTACAGCAATCCCGCGTTTGACGATCTGATCGCCGAGGCGTCTTCGACCAGCGGCATTGATCGCGCCGCCGCCGAAGACCTGTATCTGCAAGCGCAAACCTTGCTGCTTGAGGATGCCGCCGCCATTTATGTCGTCGATTTGCCCGATATCCACGTGGTCCGCGATGATGTCGCTGGCTACGTCAACAACCCCGGCTACCCGCACGTGGTATTTTTCTACGATTTGACACGCTGACAGCGACAGCAATGATCTGGCTCGGCGCGGCGGTGGACCCTGCGCCGAGCCGTCTCGGTTGAACTTAATGCGACATGGCTTTCGTCAGCTTCCTCCTCCGCCGTCTGGGTTTGTCAGTTGTAGTTTTCGTCGGCGTCTTGCTCCTGACGTTTATCGTCTCTAGAATCATCCCCAGCAATCCGGGTGCGCTTTACGCCGGCGCCCGCCCGCGGCCCGAACAAGTGGCGGCAATTGAGAAGAAGCTCGGGCTGGACAAGCCGCTGAGCGAACAGTTCCACATCTACGTCCATGATCTGCTTGGTGGAGACCTGGGCGAGTCGTATCATTCGCGGCGCTCAATCAACGCGGATTTGAGCATCTTCCTGCCAGCGACACTGGAATTGGTTATCGCCGCTGTGCTGATAGCGCTGGTTATCGGCATCCCGGTCGGCGTCTTGGCTGGCGCCTACCCGCGCGGCGTTTTCGATTACGCCACGCGATTTGTGGCGATAGCGGGCGTGTCCGTGCCCTCGTTCTGGCTGGCTTTGATCGCTCAATCCGTCTTCTTCAGTCAGTTGGGCTGGTTGCCGCTGGGCAGCCGCATCAGCCGCGACGCGACGCTCTTCTATCCGATCGCGGCGCAGACTGGTTTTTATCTGATTGACGCGGCGATAAGCGCCAACTGGAAAGCCTGGTTCGACGCCTTGCATCACCTGATCTTGCCGGCTCTGGTGCTGTCCGCCTATCCCTTGGGCGTTACCATCCGCATGACGCAGGCATCCATGCTGGAAGCGCTGTCCGAAGCCTATGTTACGGCGGCGCGGGCGGCTGGCTTGCCGCGCCGTGTCATTTTGTTCAAGCTCGCGCTCAAGAACGCGATCATGCCGGCGCTAACGGTGGTCGGTTTGTCCTTCGCCTATTCGATCACAGGCGCCTTTCTGGTGGAGACGATCTTCTCCTGGCCGGGCGTCGGAAAATACGTTACTGAGGCAGTGCTTAATGTCGACTTTCCTGTGATCATCGCCGTCACCTTGGTTGTGACCATCTTTTACATCCTGGTCAATCTCCTGGTTGATGTCATACAAGCCTTCCTTGATCCGCGCTTGCGGCTGGTGTGAAAGGGCGGGCAGTCTTGCGCATTGAAGTTGGTTCAAGCGCCTGGTTCTTGCTTCGAGACCGGGCCGCTCTGATCAGTATGACTTTTCTCATTCTTATTGTGTTGTCGGCTGTATTCGCGCCTCTGTTAACGCCCTATGCCAGCCAGGGAATGGGCGCGCCTGACCTGGCAGCCAAGTTCGAGCCCCCAGGGATTGAACATCCCTTTGGCGCCGATGGCTTAGGGCGGGATCAGGTCGCCCGCTTGATGTTTGGCGCGCGCCGCTCATTGTCGATGGGCTTGCTCGTCGTGTTGATTGCCATTGTAATAGGCGCGCCGCTGGGCATGATCGCTGGCTATATCGGTGGTTGGATTGACGAAGCAGTTATGCGCGTCACCGATGTCTTTCTAGCCTTTCCGCCATTGCTGCTGGCGATTGCAATCGCCGCCGCGCTTGGCGCAAGCTACATAAACGCGGTGGTGGCAATCGCGGCGACCTGGTGGCCCTGGTATGCCCGCCTGGCGCGCGCGCAGACTTTGAGCATAAGGGAGCGCGCTTATATTGAAGCGGCGCGCAGCATCGGCGTTCGCGATCGCGTCATCATCAGGCGCCACATTTTACCTAATATCATGACGCCAATAATCGTTCAGGGCGCCCTGGATGTGGGCACTGCCATTCTGGTTGCCGCCGGATTGAGCTTCATCGGCCTTGGCACGCAAGCGCCCTTCGCTGATTGGGGTGTGATGATCAGCGACGGCCGGCTGTTCTTTCTGTCGGGCCGCTGGTGGATGTCCACATTTCCGGGCTTGGCGATATTCCTAACGGCGATGGCTTTCAATTTTCTGGGCGATGGCGTTCGGGTAGCTGCCGATCCTCGGCTGCGAAGGATGCGCTGATGGCAATTCTGAGCGTGCAAAACCTGCACGTGCAATTCAAGACGCCCTTCGGCGCGGTTTACGCCCTGCGCGGCATTGACTTCGAGTTGGCGAAAGGCGAGATCCTGGGCTTGGTCGGCGAGACCGGCTGCGGCAAGTCTGTCACCGGGCGCAGCATCCTGCGCCTGCTGGATGACAACGCGCAGGTTACCGCCGGGCGAATTGCATTTGAAAACTCGGACTTGCTTCGCCTGCCCGAATCGGCAATGCGGGAAATCCGCGGCAAGCGCATCGCCATGATATTCCAGGATCCAGCCACAGCGCTGAACCCTCTATTCACGATCGGGCAGCAGCTCGCTGACGTGTTGCGCGCGCATGCCCCGGGAGCCGCCGCGGCGCGCCGCCGTCAATCACTGGACTTGCTCGCCAGCGTCGGTTTGCCCGATCCGGCACAGACCGCCAAAGTCTATCCGCATCAACTGTCCGGCGGCCAACAGCAGCGAGCCATGATCGCGCTCAGCCTAGCGGCGAAACCCGATGTCATCATCGCTGACGAACCGACTACGGCGCTTGATGTGACGATTCAAGCGCAGATACTTGATTTGCTGCGGAGGCTGCAGCGCGAACGAGCGATAAGCGTCATTCTCATTACGCACGACTTGGGCGTCGTAGCGGAAACCTGCCAGCAGGTCGTCGTCTTATACGCCGGACGAGTCGTAGAAGCGGGCGCGGTTGCGGCGGTCTTTCCCGCTCCCCAGCATCCATATACCCAAGGTCTGCTGGCAGCCTTGCCACGCCCGGGCAGCCGCGGAAGCGACTTGAAAGTCATCCCAGGAAACGTGCCGAGCGGATTGGAACGGATTGACGGATGCGCCTTCGCGCCTCGCTGTGAACATGTGATGAATCGCTGCCGCGCGCGTCAACCAGCCTTCACTAGCTTCAGCGCCGCGCACCATGCCGCTTGTTTCTTGCACGAGGCATCTGTCTGTGGCTGAGCCGCTCTTGAGCGTCCGCGACTTGTCGATGACTTATGTCCGCCGGTCGTCTCTGTTTGGGCGCCGCGCGCGGAATGTCGCCGCCTTGAAGGAAGTGAGTCTTGATATTGAAGCGGGCGAAACGCTTGGCCTTGTCGGCGAATCGGGATGTGGCAAAAGCACATTGGCGCGCTGTTTGCTGCGGCTGCTGCGGCCATCCAGCGGCAGCGTACGTTTCGCGGGCGAAGACCTGCTGTCGCTCGGCGACGATGCGATGCGGCGGATGCGCCAAGCCATGCAAATCGTCTTGCAGAATCCGTTTTCGTCGCTCAATCCGCGCCTGAATGGTTTTGATTTGATTGCCGAGCCATTGCGCGCACACCGGGCGCTGTCGCGAAAAGAAATGCGGGACAAGGTCGTATCGCTGCTGGCGGAGGTCGGCTTAACCAGCGATTTCTTGGGGCGGCATCCACACCAGCTCAGCGGCGGGCAGGCGCAGCGGATTGCCTTGGCGCGCGCTCTGGCGCTGAACCCCGCGCTTGTAATCCTTGACGAGCCAACCTCGGCGCTTGATGTTTCGGTGCAGGCGCAAATCATCAATTTGCTGATTCGACTGCAAAACCAGCGCGGGTTGACCTATCTGTTCATCACGCATGACTTAAGCGTGGTCCAGCATATCAGCGATCGCATTGCTGTCATGTACCTGGGCAGAATCGTCGAGGAAGCCGGCAGCGAGCAGATTTTCGCCGAACCGCAGCATCCATATACGCAGGCGCTGCTTTCATCGACTCCGGCGCCGGACCCAGGGGGGCGCAGACAACGGATCATCTTGCCGGGGACCGTGCCCAGCGCAGCCAATCCGCCCGCCGGATGCGCCTTCCATCCCCGCTGCTCGCACGTAATGGACATCTGTCGCACGCAGTATCCGGCGCCTCGGAGAACGGCGCCCGAACACTTCGTCAGCTGCCATCTATACGACAGCGCGCAGGATATGGAGAGCAACTCAATGCACAATTTGCTGGACAAGGACGCGCAACAATGACCAGGAAGCGACTGGCAATCGATGTCGGCGGAACCTTCGTCGACTTCGTCTCACTGGATGAAGACACGGGTGATGTGCGTATTGAAAAGTCGCCATCCTCCGGTTCACTGGAGCGGCGCTTCTTCGAAGGCATCGACAACCTCGCTCTGGACCTAAGCGCCTTGCGGACGATCATCCACGGCTCGACCATGGTGATCAATACAATCGTGCAAGAAAAGGGCGCGCGCGTCGGCTTGATCACGACCAAGGGATTCCGCGATGTTCTTGAGCTCGGGCGCGGCAACCGCGAGGAAATCTACAATCTGTTTTATCGTCCGCCCGCGCCGCTTGTCGAGCGCTATCTGCGCCTGGAGGTCAGCGAGCGTCTGGATGCCCGCGGGCAGGTGGTTGCGCCGCTCGCCGAAGACGAAGCGCGCGCCGCTATCCGCCAGTTGAAAGCCGAAGGCGTCGAAGGAATCGCCGTCATTTTCTTGCATTCATATATCAATCCCGTACATGAAGAACGTATGCGCGACCTCGTCAAGGAAGCCGCGCCTGATATCGCGGTGACGATCTCGTCCGAGATCTGCCGCGAATGGCGCGAGTTTGAGCGCAGCTCAACCACCGTGCTCAATGCCTACACCAAACCGAAACTGGCGCGCTATTTGTCGGCGCTGCAAGCTGAACTGACCAAGCGAGATTTCCCTGGCGCGCTCAGCATTATGCAGTCTTCCGGCGGAATCACCTCGCTGCAGGCGGCGCGCGAAGGACCGATTCGCACCGTGGTGTCCGGCCCGGCCGGCGGCGTAATTGGCGTTGCCGCGTTGGGTAATCTGCTGGGCGAGCGCGATCTGGTCGCCGCCGATGTCGGTGGAACGACCTTTGATGTCGCTCTTATCACGGACGGACAGCCGCTTGAACGGACGGAGCATCGCATCAATCGGCGTCCGGTTTTGCAGCCGACCATTGATATTGTGTCAATTGGCGCCGGTGGCGGAAGCATTGCCTGGCTCGATGGCGCGGGCGGCTTGCGCATCGGACCGCAGAGCGTCGAAGCCGATCCGGGTCCTGCCTGCCTTGACCTGGGCGGGGAGATGGCGACGGTCACCGATGCGCAGCTCTTGCTGGGCTATTTGAACCCGGACTACTATTTGGGCGAGCGCCTCAGCCTGAATGTGAAGCGCGCCGAGCAAGCAGTACGGGAGCTCGTCGCCGCGCCGCTTGATTTGAGCTTGAAAGACGCGGCCGCCGGCATCGTTCACCTGGCGCACATGAACATGGCGCTTGCGATCCGCAATATCACTATCGAGCGCGGGCGCGATCCCCGTCTTTTCACGCTCGTATGCTACGGTGGCGGCGGCGGGCTCTTCGCTGGCTTTCTGCTCAACGAGTTGGACGCGGCTCGCGCAATCATACCGCTGAATCCAGCGACATTCTCCGCCTGGGGCTTGCTAAATGCCGATTTCCGAGAAGATTACTTGCGTACGTTTTTGCGGGCTATTGACAAGCTATCAGCTCGCGAACTGAAGTCAGAACTTGAGGAGTTGGAGGCGGAAGTACGCGGCCGATTCTCGCGGAACGGCATTGCGCCAGTCCAAACGCGTGTGCAGTTTCATGCGGCGATGCGCTACCATGGGCAGGAGCACACAGTCAAGGTACCAATCCTGCCGCGCGATCTCAACGATGATTTAGTCGCGCTGCGGCGCCGGCTTGATGAATATCATGAATTGTCGTATTCGCTAAAACTGCCGGAATCCGCTGCGGAGATCGTCAGCCTACAGGCCTCCATTATCGGAGTGACGAGCAAGCCAACCGCGAAGAAGATCGCCACTGAACCGTCTGACGGCGCGGCCAAGGGCGAACGCGAAGTGAGCATACGCGGTTTTGACGACGCCTTGCGCGCGCGTTTTCGACCGCGTAAGCCTTGGCGCCGGTGCGGTCATTGACGGACCCGCTATCATCGAAGAGTGGACATCCACCACGCTCATCCTTCCCGATCAGTCGGCGACCGTCGATGACTATGGCAATCTGATAATCAAGCGAGCGAAATCATGAACAAGGTCGATCCCATAACCACGCAAGTCATCAGAAACGCGCTGAAGGCGGCCGCCGACGAAATGATGATCAGCTTGATCAAAACAGCGCACAATCCGCTCATCTATGAGGTGCAGGATTTTGGCTTGGCAATCACCAATCATCGTGGCGAGATGCTGGCGGAAGGCTCCGGTTTGCCCGGTTTCATGGGCTGCCTCGGCCCCACCGTGCGCAGCGGAATACGGGAGCTGGGGGCGGACGGCTTTTGTGAAGGCGATATCCTGCTGGCAAATGAGCCTTATGAAACCGGTACGCATATTAGCGATACCGCCGTCTACATGCCGATTTTCCATGAGGGGCGCCTGGTGGCGTTTTCCGCTTTGATGGCGCATTGGGCTGATATTGGCGGCAAGACGCCCGGCGGCTGGTGCCCGGATACTACCGACGTACATCAAGAGGGCATGATCTTCTTCCACGACAAGCTGGTGGAAAAGGGCATGCTGAACCAAACATTCTTGCGCTTTATTCTGAAAAATGTGCGCTTTCCCGATTTGGCGCGCGGCGATCTCAATGCAATGATCGCCGCTTGTCGAACCGGCGCCAGACGATACATCGCCCTTAGCGAGCGATATGGCGCAGACACCATCCAGCGGGCGATGGATCAGGTCTTCGACCAATCTGAAGCAATGATGCGCGAGAAAATTAGCGAGATCCCGAATGGCTCGTATTCCGCCAGCGTATTCATGGATCATGACGGCGTTGAGTTGGACAAGCCATATCGAATCGCGGTAAGGGTCGCTGTGGAGCATGATGAAATGCGCATCGATTGGACCGGCACGGGCGGCACGGTTGCCGGTCCCACCAACCATCCCTTCATCGGCACCATCGCCATGTCCGAGACCGTGCTCAAGTCGCTGACGATGCCCTTCGACCCAATGAATCATGGGCATACGCGCCCACTGACAGTGACAGCGCCGGCTAATACTGCCGTCAGCCCGCTCTATCCGGCGCCGACCGATTCTTATGGTTACGTCGCCGAAATGGTCGTCCACCTGATTGTCAAAGCGCTTTCCGCCGCCATTCCCGATCGCTGCCCGGCGGCGTCTTATCAGATGTTCGGCTGTGTCTTCTATCGAATGGATCCGCGCCACGGCGAGCCCTTCATCTTTATCGAACCGCTTGACGGCGGCGGCGGCGCCTTTCCTTACGCGGACGGGCCGAGCGGGCTTGTCTTCGTCGGCAACGGCAACGCGCCAAACACGCCGACCGAGGTGATCGAAGGCCGCTATCCCTTGCGTATCCTGCGGCATACCTTTAACTTGGAGGGAGCGGGCGAGGGCAAGTATCGCGGCGGCTTCGGCGTCATCCGCGAGTACGAAGCGCTCGAGGACAATATTCTCATACAGACGATGAATGAAAACACCATCGATAGACCCTGGGGCTTGCATGGAGGCGGGGACGCCGGCGTCAGCAAGGCGATTGCCTGGGCGCGCAGCGAGCGCGAAGAAGAGATAACTCAGCGCGTTTACCTCTATGGCCCATTCAACCGGGGCGATATTGTCACGCAGATTTCTGCTGGAGGGGGCGGCTGGGGTGATCCCGAAGAACGCGACCTGGCGCTGCGAGAGTATGATTTGCGCAACGGCTACGCGCAGCCCAGCGAGCGTGAGGCTGCCGCGAAACCCTAATCGACCGGCGGCCGATATTGCAGCGCCTCGGCAATATGCGCGACCTCGATTTCGGCTGCGTCATCAAGGTCGGCAATCGTGCGGCTGAGCTTGAGCACACGATGATAACTGCGCGCGCTCAGTTGGAGCTTCCTAACCGACAGCGTCAGGATTCCTCGCGCTTCTTCGTTCAATTGGCAAAATTGGTCAATGTCGCTGATGGTCATGTCGGCATTGGCGAAGAGCCCCGGATGCGCTTTGAACCGATGAGTTTGCCGGTGGCGCGCTGCCTCAACGCGTTGGCGAATGTTATGTGAACTTTCGGCGGTCGCGTCTCCCATCAGCTTGTCGAAATCAACGCGGGGCACATCGACGTGGATATCAATGCGATCGATTATCGGTCCTGAAATCCGCGATTTATAGCGCTGAATCTGATTGGGCGTACAGGTGCAGGCTTGCAGCGGATCGCCATAGAAGCCGCAGGGGCAGGGGTTGCGCGCGCCCACAAGCAGGAAGTTGGCGGGGAAGGTGACGCTGCCTTTCGCCCGGCTGATAGTCACAATCTTGTCTTCAATCGGCTGCCGCAACACCTCCAGCACTTTGCCCGAATGCTCGTTGATTTCATCAAGAAACAGGACGCCGCGATGCGCCAGGCTGATCTCGCCCGGCTTTGGAATGGATCCGCCGCCCACCAGCCCGACCTGGGAAATAGTGTGATGCGGCGCGCGGAAGGGACGCTGTCGCACCAGCGGTTCGTCTTGCGACAGCATGTCTACAATGGAGTATATCCGTGTTACTTCCAAAGATTCTTGCATCGTCAAGGTCGGCAGGATGCCCGCCAAGGCCCGCGCCTGCAAGCTCTTGCCCGCGCCCGGCGGACCCGACATCAGAATATTGTGATTGCCCGCGGCGGCGACTTCCAGCGCCCGCTTCACATGCTCCTGACCGCGTATATCGGCGAAGTCTTCGACATTATCGAGAAGGGGGCGCGCAATGTCGCGCCCGTTCAGGTCCGGCTCGACTGGCTTGATCGGATTCAGCTGATAAAGATGCTCAACCAATTGACCGAGCGATTGCACCGGAATAATAGAGATTTCTTGAATCAGAGCGGCTTCCGCGGCATCGGCTTCGGGCACGTATACCGTGTCCAGCCCTTGCTGCATCGCGGTATAAACCATCGGCAAGACACCTTGTACGTGGCGGATGCCGCCGTCCAGCGAAAGCTCGCCGATGAACATCGCGCTATCCAAAACGTGAAGCGGGATTTGATCGGTGGCGGCCAGCACGCCAATGGCGATTGCCAAATCGTATGATGGACCGTGTTTATGGATATCAGCCGGCGACAGATTGACCACATAGGCTTTGTTGGGGAAGCGCAAGCCGCTGTTGCGAATCGCCGAGCGGGCGCGGTCTTTGCTCTCGCGAACCGCCACCCCGGGCAATCCAACCAGGTTGAAGCTGGGCAGCGCCGCGCGCGGGTTGAAGTCCGTCTGCACCTCGACGATTTGCCCATCCAAGCCGATCACGGCGCAGGTGTTGACGATGGCTAGCATGGGGACTCCGCTGCAATTTGATTTCCATTGAAGTATAGTCGCTGATCCTTAAGTTTGCCCAGCTAGCGACGACTTGCAATGTTAAAGTTATCAGACATTTGTGCTATGCTCGTGGAAGTTGTGCATCGTGGAGATCGGTGTGGCAGGCCAGTTCGGGTTTGATTCGGCCAGTTTCAACCAGAAAGATTGCCCTTATGTTCAGTAGCTTGCGACAGAAACTTAGACTTTGGCTCCAGGATCATCGATGGTATTGGCGGCTTAAGCGGCTCATGGAGAGCCTTGAGTTTAAGCGAATTAGGCTGGCCGTAAACTCCGGGTCACGACTTTCCGCAGCTTTCTCAGTTGTTGCTGCGCTACTGGCATTGCTCAAGACATCTTTGAATTCAACTGTTCCTGGCATTGCAATTGCTATCACATTAGCAATCGCATCCGGGTTGTCGACCGAGTCGATACCTAACCTTTTGTCAGTTCTGTTAGGCAAAATTTCCTCAGAATCTGTTGCGGCACATGACACTTTGCTCGCAGTCGTGCTCACGGTAGCTGGACTGTTTCTCACGCTCTATTACACGAACTTCAACACAGTTATCGGCACGCTATACGGTGAATATCCTGAAAGCGTGCGTAGACTGCTTATTGACGAGCCGCAGAACCGTGCAGCTCTATTGGCGCTTACTAACTTCATCGTCTTTACTGTTGTGACTTTGGGCTTCGGCGCGGGTCTTGGCATTCGTGTGAACGTGTCCTTGCTTTGTGTAATTTTCGGCGGCGCCTCAATTGTGCCGATATTCGCCTTCATTACCCGGCGAACGCTCTTCTTTTTCGACCCCACCTATTTGGCGAATTCTGCGATAGACAACTTGGTTGCGGCGACAAAAGAAGTCACTGCCGACAGTCATTTGGCTTCTCATGTTGCAGTTCAGAAGCATAGATTCACAGTTGCAAATGCAGAGCTCGTTAAGCTGCAAGCGCTAAGTAGAATTGCCGCTGAGAAGAATAACTTTCGACGCGACTCTCTGTGCGATCTACTAAGTGTCGTATTCAGTTTTTTACCGGAATATCAGCGACGCAAGCGCTCAATTCCAACGACTAGCAAGTGGTATCGCGATACGGTAAGACACAAAGACTGGTATATGGCCGGCATTACGGATCTGCAGGTGGCATTGAATAGTGCGGTGGGGCTGATCACTGAAGCCGTCCAGGACAGAGATTGGCTTGAAGACTCAATTGCGCGCATGCTGGAACAATGCTTTGAGAGAGCCGTTGTTGAGCAAGATTGGGCGGTTGCATATCGAATCTTGAGTACGTCTCGTCTTCTGTTTGAATCGCTCGGTGCTGGATATCAGCTGCAGATTGCCTCAAGATCATTTCGCTCGCTGTGCTCGTCAATTCAGCAGCACTGTGGCGCGTACGATAATGCGTTAGACAAAGAGGACCAAATTTTTCGTTTGCAAGTGATTGCTGAATTGAACATGCTAGCAAAGCATATTCTCTTGAGCTTCTTCAATGAACTGCGCAAGCTGGATTTAACGAGCTATAAAGAACGGGTCGAGCGTGTGAATTGGAAGGCTGAAAATGACATCTATACAAAAGATTTCCCGTCGTTCACGCTTTCGCAAATGGAGTATTTGCGGGATCGATTGAGAATTGAGTTTGAGACGGACGGCGATATTGTGTCGCCGCAGTGGTACTTATTCCAGCTGGCGCTACTACCGATTGCAAAGACGCTTGATTCTCAGTTGACAGAATTGCTAGAGCTTGGAAGGAGATTCTATGTGGAATGGCCCGGGCAACTCGCAGGTATAGGAATGCAGCGGGCGAGTGTTATTACAACACTTGACGGGCTCGAGTATTTCCACAAGTTGAAATTCCATGCAGGCATCATTTACGAGAGAATGGAAATTGTGGATCATTACAGTCTACTGGATGCCATAAGTTATCCAAAGATTGAAAGGGACACGGTAGAAACCAAAATAGGGAAATCTGAGCGACAGTTGCAGCTAAACTTGGCAAAATTCGTGCCATTCTTTGCGGAAGCCGATTATGAGCATTGGATTGAGACACCGGACCTGCAGGGTCATGTCGTAACGGTACTCGCGAATAGCTATTTTCAGGGCCTCATGAGTAAGGATATCGAGCTTTGCACACGAGTTTTTCGAAGTTATCTCTTAGGTAACATTTGCGTGCGACAGTCGATTGGCGAAAAGTGCGCCGGCTTGGAATTTCCTGCAAATCTGGCATATGCTGCTGAACCGACGACGGAAGCGTTTGCTTTGAGCGGTTTCGCATTTCTTTTTAGCGAATATCATCAGGCGCCGCGACTCTGGGAATCTTGCGTTGCTGTGTGGAGAAATCTGCTAGCAGATTCGGACACTTGGTCAAAGGTAGCGGCGGAAGTCCAGTTGATCGACCAGGCCAAAAAACTACCGATGCTGACCGGACGATCGGTCCTTCGCACGGACTGGAAACAGAAATTTAGCAGGCTACTTGCGGAACTGCCATCGATTAGCCTCAAGAAAGACACCGACCCAATATGGCACGAGGCAAGAGTAAGGAATCATCCAAGTCTGTGCATCCGCGCTATCGTTAGCTGTGATATACCAGTCCTTTCAATCCACTACGATCCTGAGGACATTTTTCTGGATGTTTTCCTAGGAAAGGAGATCGCACTTGATCGATCCGACTACTGGCGTATGCCGGATCTGAATGAATCGATGCAACGGCAGCGCGAGCTAGAAGAGATGCATGACTTTGCTTATGAGTCAATTGAGGACACAGAAAATGCAAATTGACCGTAAGTCGCAATCGCCGTATGCAATGGATCATCCTTCCGCAGCAGAACACGGTCACTGTCTATACATGTTCTTGGAAGATGTACGACTTCATCTGATACCCATGAGTCTAAACGCTTTAGACGATAAACGCTTTCTGGTTGAGCCATCCGACGAATTGCTTGTCCAAACAGTGTCGACGCTTTTCGCCGATCCTTCACGAAACCTGTATAACATGCAGGACAATAGACAGAGAAAGCTGTCAGAAAGTCTGTCGACCTTCATCGCAGAAGTGGGGCGTGAACTAGCGCATAAAGGGATTAGCTATTGGGAAATCGGCAATGTAAGCGATGGAGGTCCCGATACGGTAAACCGATCTATGCTCTTTTGGATTGCTGGGGAGGTAACAGAGAGATTAAACCAAGTAAGACAACGCTACTGGCAGAAGTCGGAAGGGAAGCGAACTCGACATGATGTAATTCTTCCAACCAGCTCCGTCCAAGTATTCAGATTACCTCGTCCATTCGGGAATCTTAGGGCGCATCGCAGACGGATGGGCGTATTGCAGAAAGCGAGCAAGATACTGCCATCCTTCGTCGAAGACGGTTTGCCTAGACTGGAACATGATCCAGTCTTTAATCATTCGGAATATTCAAGAGCACAGTTTAGCGCATTGGCCAAGAGCATGAGAGATTGGGGCTGGATTGGACGCTTCTGGGACAATAAGTTCACCACTGAATACTATTGGTTTTGGTCTAAAATTAAGTTCCATTGGTCGCTGGCCATGCTAAGGGAATCAATTGTCCATGACATGAACGCACTTCTTGGGCGCTTGGAGATTGGATGTGAAATCAAAATGCAGGGGCCGAAAACGGCTGCGGAGATCAACATAATACTTGAGCATTTCAAGAGTGGCTCGATTTCCTTTGGCGACGCCTTTGAACAGGCAAGTTCTTGAGCAATGTCTTTTGTCACGCTAATGGGTGGGCTAACAGAAGCAATCATTGCTCTCTAGCCTTCGCCCGCAAATAGGGAATAATCCCGCCGGCATCCACAATTTCGCGCACCTGTTCCGGCAGCGGTGGAAAACTGTAAGCCCTTCCCGAATAATGCATTTGCGCCGCGTCCAGGTCAATTTCGATCTCATCCCCGGTCTCAACCTGCGCGACTAACTCGGGACAAGTGATGACCAGCAAGCCGCTGTTGATCGCGTTACGGTAGTAAATCCGCGCGAAGCTGCTTGCGATGACCGCGTGGACGCCGGCGGCAATCAGGCACTTGACCGCTTGCTCGCGGCTGCTGCCGTTGCCCCAGTTGCGCCCGGCGACGATGACATCTCCCCTTTGCGCGGCGCTGGCAAAGCTCGGGTCGAGGTCTTCCAAAGCGTGGCGCGCCAACTGCGCCGTATCGGTCTCGATGGTATAGGTGTATTTGCCCGGAAAGATGACATCGGTGTTGACGTTGTCACCGTACTTCCAGACGCGATGTCGCGTTCGCGTCATACGTTGCGCGCTCCGCTTATGGACACGAAGGCTCGTCCGCAAGCGTTCAAATCGACAAATCAGCCGGATGAATCAAATGACCGGCGACGCAACTCGCGGCTACAACCGCCGGGCTCGCCAGGTAGATTTCGGCATCCGGTTCGCCCATGCGCCCACGGAAATTTCGATTGGCGCTGCTGACGCAGACCTCGCCCGGCGCCAGAACGCCTTGATGTACCCCCATGCAAGGTCCGCAGCCGGGGCTGCCGATGGTTGCGCCAGCCTCTATCAAGTCGGCGATGTAACCGGCGTCAGCCGCATCGCGCAGCGCCATCGACGAAGCCGGTATCACGATCAATCGCCTGCGCAGCCGCCGGCCACGCACAATTTTGGCGGCGGCCGCGAGGTCCTCCAGCCGTCCATTCGTGCAGGTGCCAATAAATCCTACATCGACCGCCCTCGTGGCGACCGCCGATAGCGGCTGAACATTGTCGACGTTATGCGGGCAGGACACCATCGGCTCAATCTCGCTCAAATCGATGTGATGATGAAGGGCGTAATCCGCGCCAGAGTCGGGAAACAGCGCGCGCCCGCGAAAGAAACCAAGCCGGTCTACATGGTCCTCGGGGCGCGTCCGCCTCAGCGTCTCGCTTAGCCAGCGCCAGGTAACTTCGTCAGGCGCCATACAGGCGTTTTTAGCGCCCATCTCCGCCATCATATTTGTCAACACCGCGCGCGAATCCGGGGATAATCCGGCGACGCCGTCGCCGTCAAACTCGACTGCCATGTAGGTGGCGCCATCGGATGACAGCCGGCCAATCATGCTAATCGTCAAATCTTTGGTGGTTACGCCAGTCTCAAACTTTCCCGTTAGCTCGATGCGCATCGTCTCGGGAACGCGCAGCCATAGCTGGCCCGTTGCCCATATCGCCGCGACCTCGCTGCGTCCAATGCCGGCGCTGAAGGCGCCCAGCCAGCCATAATGCGTGCTGTGGCTGTCGGCGCCCAACAATGTCATGCCCGGACCGATAATGCCTTCTTCGCACAAGACCTGGTGGCAGATGCCGCGGCCAACCTCAAAAAAGTTGGCGATACCTTGCTGGCGAACGAATTCCCGGATGCGCGCGTGGTTCCGCGCGTGCTTGGCTGTCGGCGGCGGAACCGCGTGGTCGAGCGTGATCGCCAGCCGTTCGGGATACTTGACGCGATCATGCGGCAGCTGCTGAAAGATTGCGGCGATTGCGGCGCTGTTGTCGTGGCTCAGCACAATCTCTGGCTCGATGACGACAATGTCGCCGGGTTTGACCCGGTTGCGCTGGCTTGCGCGCGCCATCAGCTTTTCCGTCAAGGTTTGCGGCGACAATTGCCAGTCACTTTCTCAATACTGCTGAACTGATAGTCTGATACAATTGTCGCTTGGCACGGCAACAACCACGCTGGCGGAACCCATGTTACCGCAAGATCTGCGCGACAAACTCCATCACAACATCGCCGTCAATATCTTCGACGGCAGTCTGTTCGGCTTTGGCGTTAGTGGTTTGGCATCCTATGTTACCATAATCCCGCTATTCCTGTCTTACCTCACCGAATCGACCGCCTTAATCGGCTTTGTCGCCACCCTTTTCCACATCGGCTGGCAAATGCCGCAATTGCTGACCTCCAGCTATGTCGCCAGTTTGCGGCGTTACAAACCGATGGTGCTGGCGATGACCTTAGTGGAGCGCGTGCCCTACTTCGGTCTGGCGCTGCTGGCTTTCCTGATTCCGCAAATTGGTTTGGACGCGGCGCTGCTCATCTCGCTGATTCTGCTCGCCGTACAATCGCTGGGCGGCGGCTTCACAGGCACGGCTTGGCAGAGCATGATCAGCAAAATCATGCCGCCGCATCGGCTTGGGTCGTTCTTCGGCATTCAGTCGGCCTGCGTCAATCTCTTTGGCGCTGGCGGCGCTCTGCTAGCGAGCTTTATCCTTGAACGGCTGGACTTTCCCGATAGTTTTTCGCTCTTATTCTTGTTGGCTGGGATTAGCCTGCTCGTGTCTTTCGTTGGTCTGGCGCTGGTCTATGAGCCGGAGAGCGACCCGAAGAACGTCGCCACGCCAGTCCGCTGGCGTCAATTCGGCGGGCGGCTGCGCCAAATGCTGCGCGCGGATGACAACTTCCGCTGGTTCCTCATTGCGCGTGGATTGACCGCCGTCAGTTTGACCGCCATCTCGTTCTATACCATCTATGGCATTCGCCGCTTCGATATGTCGCCCGAATTCGCCGGCGTCTTGACCAGCGTCTTGCTGGTATCGAACACGCTAAGCAGTTCAGTCATCGGCTGGATTGGCGATCGCTGGGGCCATCGCCGCGTCTTGATAGCGGCAAACCTGCTGACGGTGCTGGCGGTCGCGGTCGCCGTGTCCGCAAGCGGCATCAACTGGTTCTACCTGGTATTTGCCCTTACCGGCTTCGTCAACTCGGCGCAATGGTCGACGATTATGACCATCACGGTACAGTTCGGCACGGTGGCGGAGCGCCCCTATTACATCGGGATGGCGAATTCCTTCATCGCGCCGGTTACGATTTTTGCGCCGATCATAGGGGGTTGGCTGATAGACGCCGTCAACTTTGAGTCGACCTTTACCATATTCGCCTTGGCTGGATTGCTTTCGGTCCTGGTGTATGTCATTCCAATGCGCGATCCGGAAGGCGCAGCCGGCGGGCGAAAGCCAAACATCGCCGCCGCCGACTAGTCGTCCACCGGCATCATTAACTGCTTTAATATTCGGTCAACATCTTCCAGCGTGATCGGCCCTTCGTCCGCCGTTAATTTGACCTGCGCCGTCGCCAGGTTTAGCACATCCTCGGGCAGCGAGATCCCACTGCTGGCAGCATATTCGCGGATGGCGTTTCGACCCACGAGACGATGCGCGACATCAATGATTCGCGCCATGCCGAAATCTTCGGGATCGATGGCTTCATACGTGGTCGGGTTTTTCAAAACGGCGTTCGTATGGACGCCCGCCTTGTGATGAAAAGCGACCTCGCCGGTGATCGGCGTGTTGTACGGTATCTCGATGCCCAGTTTCTCGGCGACAATCGCTTCAATCTCAGGCAGCAGGCTGAGCTCGTATTTGTCGACAAGCGCCTTGTCGCAAGTGTACAGACGGCCGATCAGCGCGCCCATCGGCGTTATGCCATTGCGCTCGCCGATGCCCAGGACGGTGGTGTCAATATGGGTCGCGCCGGCTTGCAAGGCGCAGAAGGCGTTGGCGACGGCGCAGCTGCTGTCGTTGTGACCGTGAAACTCTATATCGCAGCTGACCACATCGCGCAGATTTGAAATGAGATTGTATGTTTGCAGCGGGTCGGCGATGCCCACCGTATCGGCGACGCCGACGCGGTCCACGCCCGCCAGATCCATCGCCCGATAAACGGTCATCACATCGGCGAAATTGCTGCGGAAAGTGTCTTCGGTGCTGAAGCGCGTCTCAAGGCCATGCTGATTGAGAAAGGCGATGACTTCTTGCCCCATTTCGATCACCTGCTCGAGGCTCTTTCCATGGCTGTATTCGCGCATGTATTCCGATGTGCCGATATAAACATCAGCGCCGTCAACGCCACAAGCGACCGCCAGCCTGGCGTCGTCCATGTTCGCTCGGATATGTGTCAGCAGCTTAAAGCGGCGCGGCATATCGGCAAGAGCGCGGATGGCATCGGCGCTTTGCGGGCTAGCCACGGGCGTCGAAAGCTCCATATATTCCACGCCGAAGCGGTCAAGCAGGCCTGCGATCTCGCGCTTGTCGTCCACTGTGAAATGCGTGCCGCGGAACTGCTCGCCCTCGCGCAAAGTGGAATCAATGAAATTGAATTGTTGAACGGGAATATTGCGTATACGCATAGCGCGCCTGGCCTTATTCAGACAGTCTCGAGGACAAGTGTCAACACGTCAATCGCTCGCAGGTACTCGTCAAGGTCAATGCGCTCATCGGGCCTATGGTCGAGCGCGGAATCGCCGGGTCCATAAGCGACAATGGGACAGCCCCAACGCGGACCAACGATGTTCATATCCGCAGTGCCGGTTTTGAATACGAAGCGCGGCACGCCGTCGTGAGCGCGAATGGCGCGCCTGAACTGACGGCTGAGCGCGCTGTTCTTGTCGCCGCTGAACGCGCGCTCTCCACCGCGCCCGGTCACGGTCGCGCAATCACCCGCCGGGAATCGCCGCCGCAATTCATCGGGCTTCACATTCGGCGGAAGACGAAATCCGACCGTCATCTCAGCGATGCCGTTGACGCCTTCCTGCCAGGTATTGATATCGCGGAGGGAGGGATCAAGGCGGGCAAATAGTGACTCGATACCTTGATTAAAATGGTCGCAGTATGATTTGACGCTCCGCCAATAATCCAGCGCGTGTTCCGCTGGGCTGGGCGCATCGCTGGCGCTGTGCGCGAGGCCGCCTTCCCAACGCCAGTCGAGCAACAACCGCCCTTTGTAGCCCATTGTGATGCGATCCCAGCGCGAGGGCTCGCCGATGACGCAGAAGTCGGGCGTGTATTGGGCGAGCGCATAATGGGCGCCGCGGCTGGTGGCCGCTTCTTCTTCCACCGCGCCGATGACAAATACCTGCGTGTCCGCCGCCAGATTGGCTCGACTCGCCGCCGCCGCGAAGGCGCAAAGTGGTCCTTTCGCATCGACGGCGCCCCGTCCGTAGAGTGTTCGTCCCATCAGCCGAACTGGCGGGAAGCCGGCGAATGTATCAATATGCCCGAGCAGAACGATCTGGCGTCCGCCGGTTCCGATGACGCCTACTGCGTTTCCGGCCTCATCAACGAAGGCGTCGTCATAGCCGTGGCGCCGCATCCAGTCTGTCAAGAATTCAGCGGCTTCGCGCTCGTGACACGACGGACTTGGGATGGCGACAAGATCGCGCAGCAGTTTCTCGGCGCTGCTATCGGAGACCGTGATCATCGCTTAGCCCAGTACCGCCGCAATGGCGTCTCCTATTACAGCAAGCTGATCGCGAGTGATGATCAAAGGCGGCAGCAGGCGCAGCGTATTAAGACCCGCTGGCAGCGCGAGCACGCCTCGTTCTTGCAGCGCCTTTAAGATCGGCGTTACACGACCTCTCAGCTCGAGCCCGATCATAAGACCGCGACCGCGCGCTTGGCGCACGCCACGCAGGTTCTGGGCGCGCAGCTCACTCATGAACCACAAGCCATTATCGCGCGCATTTTCTACCAAGCCTTCGTCGCGGATCGCCGTGAGCGCGGCGATAGCAGCCGCGCAAGCCAATGGATTGCCGCCAAATGTGCTGCCGTGCGACGCGCGGTCGATTGGACCGTGAGCGGCGCGCCAGCATACCGCGCCCATCGGCAGGCCGCCTGCAATTGCCTTGCCAACCGTCATGATGTCGGGGACGATGCCCGCGTGTTCGAAGCCGAACCACTTGCCGGTGCGCCCGATGCCGGTCTGAATCTCATCAACAATCAGCATGGCGCCAGTCTGATCGCAGCAATCGCGCAAGGCTTGCAAATAGGCGTTATCCGCCGGGTGCACACCGCCTTCGCCCTGGATCGCTTCGACGACAACGGCAGCCGTCGATTCGCTGATCGCTCGCTTCGCCGCTTCGATATCGTTGAAGGCGACGTAGTCGACCGCCGGCAGCCATTCTTGAAAAGGCTTGCGATACTTCTGCGTCCAGGTCATGGAAAGCGCGCCCGTGGTCCGTCCATGGAATGAACGCTTTGCCGCGACTATGCCGTCCCGTCCGCTGAGCAGCTTGGCCACTTTCAGCGCGCCCTCATTGGCTTCGGCGCCGCTGTTGCAGAGGAAGAAGCGATTGAGATCGGCGGGAATAAGACTCGCCAGCAATTCGTATAGTTTGGCGCGGCGATCATTGTAGAATGATTCGTGGCAGGTGATCAGCGTCGCCGCTTGTTCGCTTATAGCGCTGATGACCGCCGGATGGCAGTGCCCCAGCGCCGCCACACCCTGTCCGCTGGTCGCATCAAGGTAGCGCCTGCCCGCTTCATCGAATACATATACGCCTTCACCTCGGACCAAGGCGGTTGGCCGTTTGCCATAAGCGCCCGACCCGTGCTGATTCTCCAACTCAAACAGCTTTGCGGTTTCAATCATTTGGTAAACCTCGTGCCGGCGCCAGCAAGGGCGCGCGACAGCGCATTAGGCGTACGACCATCAGCAATGATGACGCGCTCCACACCTTCGATTAACGCTTCCTGCGCCGCGAGCACCTTGCGTTTCATGCGGCCCTGCGCCCATGAGAGCGCGGATTCGATCTGCGACAAGTGTACCTGCTCGACGATTGACGCTTCATCCGGGAAGCTGCGATATAGCCCGCCAACATTGCTTAGAATGACCAAATCCTTAGCCTTCAGCGCCCCAGCAACCGCGGCGGCGGCGCGGTCCCCATCGACATTCAACATGCCGTCGACGCTCTTCGCCATCGGCGGCAGCACCGGCAGGCTAGCCTGGTCCAGCGCTCGCCTCAGCATCTGCGCATCGACGCCGGTGATGGATCCGCTGTAATCATCGCGTATTACGCGCACACGCCCATTGACGACCGCTCGGATTGCCGTTTTGCGTTTGCCGCAAAGCGCGACATCCTCGTTTACCAATCCGGCAGCGCTAATCCCGCGCTCGCGCAAAGACGAAACCAACTGCTCATTCGCCATTGCAGAGGCGTCGACGAAGATGTCGCGCACGGCCGGCGGTGTATAGCGCGAACTGTGTCCCGATGGCGATGTCAACGATTCCACCTCGACGCCGCTTTCCAGACAGAGCCGATCCATGATGGCGCTCACGCCATGCACGACGACCAAGGAGCGCGTCTGGGCGATTCCCGCCAGATCATCGCAGGCGGCTGAAAGATTCAAGCCCTCGCCGCCACCCAATTTGACAACCAATAGCGCTGTTTCGGACATTTCATTCGCGCCTGTTACGGGTAAATCCCGGGGAATTCGAGCCCGGTCGTTTCTTCCAGTTTCAACATCAGATTCATCGATTGAACGGCGCTGCCGGCCGCGCCTTTGCCCAGATTATCCAACGCGGCGATGACGACCAGATGCGTGCCGTCCTCATCCAGCTCGAAGCCGATGTCGCAATAGTTGCTGCCTGCGACCACGCGCGGCTCCGGCAATCGATGCAACCCTGCCCGGCCGCTTACCAAGCGCACGAAGGGCTCGTCTCGATAGCGCCCGCGATATAGCCGCCAAATGTCGCGTTCAACTTTCGGCTCATTCAAATAACAATGCGCCAAGAGATGAATGCCGCGCACCAACTCAATCGCGGTTACCGAGAAATGCAGCGGGAAATCTTCGCCCAGCACAAGCCGAGCTTCCGCCATGTGTCGGTGCCCGGTCGCTTTGTAGCTGCGTACTGCGCCGCTGCGAATTGGATGATGCGAGCCCGGGTTACTCTTATTGCCGCCTTCAGACGATCCGACCTTGATCTCGCATGCGGCGCGCTCAAGGAGCCCAGCCTGGACCAGCGGCAGCAGCGCCAGGTTCAGCGCGGTCGCATTGCAGCCGACGCCGCTAATGTAGTTGGCGCCAGTCAGCGATCCGCGATTGACCTCGGGCAAACCATAGACGAAACGGTAGAGCCAGCGCGGCGCCGGGTGTTCTTCGCCATAATACTTCTCGTAGCTGGCGGCGCAATCGAGGCGGAAATCTGCTGAAAGGTCAACTAGCTTGGGCGCAAGCCGGGCATAGTCTTCAATCTTGCGCGCGACCGTCCCATGCGGCAAAGCCAAAAACAGCAGATCGCAAGCATCCAAAGCATCTGGGTGGATGAATTTCAAGCGCGAAACGCCACGCATATTGGGATGCACTGTGTGCGCGTAGCGCCCGGCATGCTCGCGGCTGGTAATCTGCGTCAATTCAACGTTCGGGTGAAAATGCAGCAGCCGCAGCAGCTCGCCGCCGGTATATCCGCTGCCGCCAACGATGCCCGCTCGAATCACGCTACCACTCCAATTTGACCGATGACGAAATCAATCACTTCTTGCGCAATATCGACGCCGGTCGGTTTGCTGCTGTTGCGGAATTCCATCGTGTGATTGATCTCGTTGACCACGAAATCGCCAACCGCGTCCTCAAGCAGATCGACAGCAAGGATACCGCCGCCGACCGCATGCGCGGCGCGTACGCAGATGTCGTTCAGTTGATCGGTTACCGGACAGTTCGTCGCCAGCCCGCCACGCGCTGTATTGGTGATCCAGTGGTTGGACGCGCGATAGATCGCCGCAATCGTGCGATCGCCGACGACGAAGGCGCGGATGTCGCGCCCGGGCTTGTCAATATATTCTTGCACGTAATAGGTGTGATGGTTGTAGTCGCCGAGCGTTTGCCGGTGTTCGAGGATGGCTTCGGCGCTGTCCCGGTTGTGGACGCGCGCCAGCAGCCGCCCCCAGGAACCGGTCACCGGCTTGAGCACAGCCGGATAGCGGACATCCTCTATTGCCTGCATCGCGCTCTCGGGCGTGAAGGCGACGCGCGTATGCGGCTGTGGAATGCCACACTTCATCAAAGCAATGCTCGTCCGCAGCTTATCCGCGCATGCCGCCGCTGTTTCATAAGTGTTGAAGGTGCGCAGGCCCCAGTTATTGAGTATCGCCAGCGCGTACATGCCGCGCGATGTGCTGACGCAGCGTTCGAAGACCAGGTCGTAATCGCGCCAGGCGATGCCCGACGGCGCCAACTGGTCGGCGCCTTGCGTGATTTCAAAATTTAGTTCGCGGTCGAGTATGATGTCGGGGCTGATATCGCGCTTGTTGAAGGCGGCAAGAATCAGTTTTTCTTCGGCGCGAATATGTGTGACCAGCAGGGCGACGCGCATAAGGTTACTCTCCCCAATCCTCTTCCACTTCCGGCGCCAATTCCAGCTCCAGCGGGTCGAGGTTCATGATCTCCAATTCCATCCCGCATTCGGCGCAGGATACCAACTCATTTTCCATCGCGTCCGCCGGAATCTCAACCTCGCCATCGCATTCCGGGCAAAGCGGCGTTTCACTGGCCATCTTGATTTCTCCTGTTTTGATCCGCAAAACAAAAAACCCGCCGTATGGGCGGGTGCGTGTTCAAAGTCCTAAATCAGCGCAAACAAGCCCATACTCAGTGGGAGTCGGTCTTCTTCACCTTCTTGCTTTCAGTTGCGCTGTCGAACGCGCTCATCTCAACTACCCTGTGCGCTTCGCTTCGATTCAATCACGTACTTTATCGCTTGCGCCGCTAATTCACTATAATCAATTTGTACGAAAATATTAACAAAACAAACGTTAAATTAACTAAAAGCCGAATCGCTCCAATGTCTCATGCAGGGGCGGGAGGTATTTGTCACCGAAAAGCGTTAGATGTATGAGCAAGGGATATAGATTGTAAATGTGGCGCCTTGTAGCATAGAAGTCATCGTCTATCGGAATCCTCTCCGCATAGGCGGTGAAGAAAGCCTCTCCCGTGCCGCCGAAGAGCGTCATATAAGCCAACTCCATCTCATTATGCGCGAAATAGAGGGCTGGATCGATTATCCCGACAACCCGACCAGCGCGAGAAATCACATTGGTCTTCCACATATCGCCGTGGATCAGCGCCGGCTTGGCTGGCTCGATCAAGTAATGGTCCAGCTTGCCGGCGATGCGCCGGAGCCGCCGTTCAAGCTCAGCGGGAAGGCGCCCCGATTCCCTCGCGATGCCAATCATGTATTGCAGCCGCTGCTCGCGAAAGAAAGCGACCCACGACGTCATTTGCGGATTCGGCTGATGCAAGGGTCCAATTAACGTATCGCGTTCAAGACCATAGAACGGGCTTGTCACCTGATGGCAATGCGCCATCAGCTCGCCCAGATGGCGCAGGACGTCACCCTCCCACTCGATGCGCCCGTCAACATATTCCATCAATAGCAGATTGGGTTCTTCGCGCAAGACTGCCGGCAACGGTAATCCTGAGCGCTCGCGCAGGTATCGCAGCATAAAGGCTTCGATCGTCAGGTCATGACCGCCATCGCCAACTTTAGCCACGACCGATTCACCGCCGGCCAGATCGACCCGCAGCACCTGGCTGATCATGCCGCCGGCCAGCGGCTGGCATGCGCGAACAGGCCGACGAAGCGCGCCCTCAATTCTGGATTGAACTTCGCGGCTGATGACGCGGCGCATCGGCGAACCTTTTGGATTTGGTTTAGGGCAGGCTTGGCTTGACAGCCCGCCTCCCGCAACGGTACAATACGCCGATTATGCTGGAAATTGCTCAGGAGTAAAGATATGGGTCCGCTACCGAAGCGAAAAGTCTCGAAGTCCCGGCGAGACCGGCGCCGCGCCCACGACGCCTTGACGCTGAAGCATTTGGTGGAGTGCGTAAACTGTGGCGAATATCATATCGCCCATCGCGTCTGCCCCAAATGCGGCTTCTATCGCGGCATGCAAATCATAGAGGTCGATAGCGATTGACCAGCCGCTTGGATTGACCGCATCGTACCAAAGGACCGCGCTGTCAAGGCGCGGTTTTTGCGTCGCGGCAGTGTCGGCGCCTCGCCGCAAAAGCTGTCATCTGGCATAATAATGACCAATTGACGGGGGACCAAGATTCGCATAGATGGACTGGAAGACTAGCGCTTTCTTATTTCCCGGGCAAGGCTCGCAAGCTGTCGGCATGGGCGCCGACTTCGCGCGGACGTTTGCCTTGGCTCGCGAGACCTTCGAGCAGGCGGATGAGTTCCTGGGATTCGACTTGTCTCGCATCTGCTTTGAGGGACCAAGCGAAGCCTTGAATCAAACCGACATTACGCAGCCGGCGCTCTATGTATGCAGCATCGCCATTTGGCGCGCGCTCCAAGAGTGTCTTCCCGCGGCGCGACCCGCATGGCTGGCGGGCCACAGCCTGGGCGAGTTCTCGGCGCTCACCGCCGCGGACGCGCTCAGCTTTGAAGCTGGCTTGCGGTTGGTGGAAGCCCGCGGCCGCTTAATGCGGCGGGCTGGCGCCGAGAACCCGGGCGCGATGGCGGCGATACTCGCGCTCGATATCGCAGAAGTGGAAGCGCTCTGCAGCGCGGTTTCGGCGGAAACGGGGCAGGTCGTCGTGCTGGCGAATGACAACTGCCCGGGGCAGGCGGTCGTTTCCGGTAATATCGCGGCGGTCGACCGGCTAATCGAACGCGCGTCCGCTGCTGGCGCCAGACGGGCGGTCAAGCTTTCCGTGAGCGTGGCGGCGCACTCGCCGCTGATGGCATCGGCTTTGGCCGGCTTCCATGATGCCGTTCAGCGCGCCGCGTTTTCGCCGCCGGCCGCGCCAGTTTATGGCAACGTACTAGCGAAGCCGCTGGAATCGGCGGCTGATATCCAAATCGAGTTGGATCAGCAGTTGACGCGGTCGGTGCGCTGGACCGAGTCAATGCGCGCTATCATCGCGGCCGGGGCGCAGACCTTCATCGAGATTGGCTCGGGAAACGTGCTCGCCGGTTTGATGCGGCGAATCGATCGGTCGAAAGCGCGCGTCAGTCTCAATTCAGTTCGGTCGCTGGAGACTTTCCTGGAGTCGCTGGCTTGAGCCGGCCGGACAATGGAGACCCAGATCATGTCCGACCTCATTCTGGCGCGCCGTTCCGAGCAAGTCTTCGAAATCACGCTCAACCGCCCCAGCGAGCGCAACGCCATTAACGACGAAATGATGATGGCTATCTCGCAGGCTTTCGATCTGGCGGAGCGCGAATTCAATGATGGCGCGCGCGTGGTCCTGGTGCGCGGCGCCGGGCGCGCCTTTTCGTCGGGCATAGACTTGGATCAGTTTCTGGCGCTGGATGAGGGGCTTCGCGCGAATCTCTTCCCACATACCGGGCGATACCAAGCTATCTTTAACAAGATTGAGCGCTGCTCGCTTCCAGTCATTTGTGTGCTTCAAGGTTACTGCCTGGGCATGGCGCTGGAGCTGGCGCTCGCCTGCGATTTCCGAATTGCGGCAGAGCGAACGAAGCTAGGGCTGCCCGAAGCGCGTTTGGGCATCATTCCCGATGTGGGCGGTGCTGTACGTCTCGTTAAGCTGGTCGGCCCATCACGCGCCAAGGATCTGATCATGACGGGCCGCAATATCGATCTGTCGCAAGCGCTGGAGTGGGGGCTCGTCAATGCGGTCTTGCCCAAAGCGGACTTGGATCAAGGCGTCGCCGATTTTGTGGAGGCGCTTTCAGCCTCGGCGCCGCTGGCTGTGAGTTATGCCAAACGCGTCGTCAACGACATTGCCGAAAACACTCGCGGGCTGCAAATTGAAGCCTGGGCGCAAGCGCAACTCTTCCGCACCGCTGATTTTCGCAATGCAATACAAGCGATGATTGACAAGTCCTACCCAATTGACTGGGAAGGCAAGTAGGGGCGCTTAAGCGCTGACGTCCCCGATGACATCGCGCAGCCTGCCGTCGGCTTTCGCCAGCAATCGGCGCGCCTCAGCGAAATCGACGGCCAAGCGCGACATCACGACCGCCGGCTTCACCTCGTTATTCGCGCGCGCCAGCAGTTCCCGCGCCCCTTCGTCATCGGCTCCGGTCAATCGCGTGACGAGGCGGCGAGCGCGCTCCGCCAGCTTCTGATTGGACACTTTCACATCAACCATCAGATTGCCGTAGACCTTGCCCAGGCGAATCATTGCGGCTGTGCTGAGCATATTCAGGATCAGCTTTTGCGCCGTGCCCGCTTTCATGCGTGTTGAGCCGGCGATAATCTCGGGTCCGACGTCAACCCAAATCGATACATCGGCAATATCGCCAATGGCGGAGCCCGCGTTGCAGGCGACCGCGATCGTCTGCGCGCCCTGCGCCTTGGCGTGCTTGAGGCCGCCGATGACGTAAGGCGTTCGCCCGCTGGCGGCGATGCCGCAGACGACATCCGCGCTCGTCAAGCCGCGGGCAGCCAGATCTTTGCGCGCGCTATCAGGCTTGTCCTCAGCGCCTTCGATTGATTCTGTTAGCGCGTCTGCGCCGCCAGCGATCAGGCCTTGCACCAGATCGGGCGCGACGCTGAATGTGGGCGCACATTCGACAGCGTCGAGAACGCCCAGGCGGCCGCTGGTGCCAGCGCCGAGGTATATCAGCCGCCCTCCTTTAGCGATCGCCGCGGCGATGATGTCGACCGCCGCAGCGATCTGCGGTAGCGCCTCGCGCACGGCCGCGGCAACTTTGGCGTCCTCGCGGTTGATCAGGCTGACCGCATCGAGCGTCGTCATTTGGTCGATGTTTGCGCTGGCGGGATTATCCCGCTCTGTATTGAGTGTCACTGGCATCGCCGCGCGCTCCATTCCATTTTTGCCAACAAGGCGGCGCCTTTGACCGGCGGGGATTTGGCGACCGGGCGCTTGGGCAGCCCGAGCCGCCGCAGGACTTCGGCGGAAAGCCAGTTTGTGTTTTCGAGCAGCCCGCCGGCAAACGCTATCGGCGCGTCCCTATAAGCGAGCCGCCGCCGCGCCGTCTCAGCGAGATTCGTCAGATGTTTGGCGGCGCGGCTCACTATGTCAATCGCAACGGTATCGCCGGTTTCCGCCAAATCCAGGACGAATGGCGCCAGGCTTGCGATTCGTGCCGCTGGCGCCGCCTCGGAGCGGTACGCCCATGCCACCAAGTCTCGCGCCCGAGACAAACACAAATGGTCGAGACAGGCGCGGCCGGTTGCTGTCATGGCGGCCTCCGCGCCGGAATCGTATGTCGCTGTAAAATGCCGCAAAAGCTGCGATCCAATCCAGAAGCTGCTGCCTTCATCGCCGAGAAGGTATCCCCAACCGCCGACTTGCAGGCGCTTGCCGTCGGGCCTGCGGACATAAGCCGCGCTGCCCGTTCCCGCCAACAGCAGCAAGCCGTGACGCTGTGCCAACGCGCCCACCAGAGCAATCTCCAGATCCGAACTCGGCACGGCCTGACTCAAGGGCAAGGCGGAATTCGCGGTCTCGATGAGCCATTGCCGGCTGTGCAGATCCGATGCGCCGGCGATGCCGATGCCGACCGCGGCGAGGCGCTCGTGATGCAGGTCCGCCAATTGAAGCGCTTCAAGTACGCCAGCTTGAATCCGCTCGCGAGCGACGCCGCGCCCCACAATGCTCGGATTGACCGATTCCCCTGTCCACATTGACAATTCGTTCAGGTCAGCATTCACGATGGCGACGCGCAGCGTGCTTCCGCCGCCATCAATGCCCATGAACAGCGGCTCATTCATCGCCCGTCTACAGCCTCAACGATGAGATCGTGGATGGCGCGGCGAAACCTGTGAATGCCCGCTTCCGCCCGCCCATGATAGACGCGATTTGTCAGCACCGCGCACACCAACTCCCTCTCCGGGTCGATCCACAGCGATGTGCCGGTGAAACCGGTGTGACCGTAAGCGCGTGCGCTATAACGGTCGCCGGCCGAAGAGCCGCTGTCGGCTTTGAGCATCCAGCCCAGACCGAGCCGAATTTGCCCGCTGGCTTGCTGGCTGGTCGCGCGCTGGCGCAGGTCCGCGCTGATGGCCAGCCGCTCGTCACCGGCTAGCCAGGCTTGACCGAAGCGGGCGACATCCTGAGCAGTGGCGAAGAGACCGGCGTGACCGGCGACGCCACCGACGCCACAAGCATTTTCATCGTGAACCTCGCCCCAGGCGCGCCGATGACGCCAATGACTGTCCAGCTCCGTCGGCGCGATTTTGCCGCGCGCGCTGCCGTTTAGCATCGGATTGTAGCTGAAAGAGTCCAGCGCCAAGGGCTGGAGCGCCAGATCGCTCACCGCCTCGTCCAGCCGCGCGCTGTGCAGGCGCGCGACCGCCTCGCCGAGGAGCATGATGCCGATGTCGGTATAGCGCAGCTCGCCGCCAATGGCGCCAGCGAAGGGAAAGTCTACCATGGCGCTTAAGCCGCGCCGCCAACGACCATCATCGTATTGTTTAATGTGAGTCGGTGGTGGCGGGGGACGATCCGAAGCCAAGAGATAAACCGACCGCCAGGGTGGCAGGCCAGAGGTATGAGTCAGCAGATGCCTAAACGTGACTTCGCAGGGATCGACCGACAAGCCGCGATACCGCCGCTCCACTGGCAGAAAAGCGCGCGTGTGCGGGTCTTGCCCGCTGCCGATTTCGCGCGGGTTCACCCGGCCGAACTCGGGGATGACATCCACCAGGCGGCTCTCCAAGTTAATGGCGCCGGCTTCGACCAAAACCAGAAAACTTGTCTCGACGATGAGCTTGGTCACCGAGGCGAGATCAAAGAGCGTATCGATGGTAACTGCTGCAGTCATTCCGCTCGGATCAATCCAGCCGCGGCTGTCCCTCAGCATTGTTCGCCCCTGGTGTATTACACAGACGCTAAGCGCCGGGAATGTCCCCGGCAGGTGACGCTTCAGCAGGCTTTCATAAGCCGCCGGATCCACTAGACTGGTCATCAGATTTCAACCGTGAGTTTGCCGCCGGGCTGATAATCGCCGCAGAGCGCCTCGACAGCCGCTTCGAGCGAGGGGACGCTGTCGCCCATTGTGCAAATCACACTGTCCGCTCCCGTGATCTCTCCGGCGTCGTAGGGATTACCAATGCAGATCAGAACTACCGCTTGCGCGCGGTCGCAGATGAACCGAGCTAGCCTCAATTGCGCCGGTTGCATGTGCGCGTTTCGCGTGACTAGAATGACGATGCCCTTTCTGGTCCAGACACCAGACAGGGCTTCACAGTTGGCAGCGAAATCTGCCGCCGGATCAACGATGTGGCTGGCGAGGGTCGGCAGTCGATTCGACAGAAACGCTGCGATTCGGCTACGGTCATGCGCTGCGCCGCCCCCCGTAATTCGCTGTGACGAAAACTCGATCAGCGCGACATGCTCCGCTGACGCGGGAAGGGGCAGCGCGCTGCCTTGCGTAACACGGACAGTACCGGCGCGCGCCGCCTCGCCTGCCAGCGACCGGTGCGCCTCGCAGCCCACGACCTCCAGCGGCGGCGCCTTATCCAGAGCAAATCGGCTTTTGAGCTCCTGGACGCGGGACATGGACTGATTGATCCGCTCGGCGGATAGCCTTCCGGTCTCCGCCGCATGCTGCAAAGCGCGGTATGCCTCTTCCTGAGCCGCGCGCGTATGCGAAAACAAGACCATATCGACGCCGGCCTGCAGCGCAAGCACAGCTGATTCGCCCGCGCCAAAGGCATCCGTGATCGCCTTCATTTCCATGCAGTCGGTGCAGACAGCGCCATGATAGCCTAGCTCTTGACGAAGCAGCCCGTCCACAATGCGCGGCGAAAGCGTAGCCGGAAACTCGCCATCCAACTCCTCATACAACACGTGCGTCAGCATGACGAAGCCAACATCGGCGGCGATCGCCTTGCGGAAGGGATGCAGGTCTTCGTCATTCAGGTAGGACAGCGAACCCCGCACGCTGGCCGGACCGTCGTGCGTGTCAACCACCGTGTTGCCGAGCCCGGGAAAATGCTTAACGGTCGCCGCCACCCCGGAGCGCTGGAATCCACGAATTTGCGCCACAACCATTTCGCTTACCAATCGCGGATCGCGGCCGACCGAACGCGTGCCGACCGACGGATTTCCGCTCTGACGCGCGATATCAGCGACCGGCGCGAAGTTCCAATTTACGCCGACCGCAGCCATCTCAGATCCCAGCATAAAGGCGATGTCTTCCGCCCGCTGGCGGTCGCCGCCCGCGCCTAAAGCCATTGCGCCGGGGCTTTCGCTGAAGCCATTGCGAAGGCGCGCTACCGCGCCGCCTTCCTGGTCGACGCTCACAAGTATCGGCTGTTCCGCCGCCGCTCGGCATTCCGCAATCAAACGCCGGACCTGTGCTGGAGATTCGATATTGCGCGCGAACAGCGCGATGCCGCCAATTCGCCCGCGCGCCAGCCAAGCAAGTATGCGCGGCGGCGGCGCCAATCCCTCAAAGCCCACAATCATAAGCTGCCCGATTTTAGCTGCGAGCGAAGACATCAGTTGCGCCTGCTATGTTATTGGCGTCCGTTTTCTGACTTCCCAGCGGATCATGAATTCGTAAAGCGCGAACATTAGCAGCGCGCCTAGCAGTATGAACAGACTGATCGATTCTGGACCAACGTTTTCAGCGAAGACGCCGCCCATTCCCGAAAGCGCGGCGCCGCCCAGCCCGGCGCAGCCAACCTGGAATCCGATCGCGTTGGCGGCATGTTCGAAGCCAACTCGCTTGTTTGTCTGCAATATCAAGATTGGGAATACCGCCGCAAGACCGAATCCCAAGCCAACAAATCCAATAAGGCTGAAGCCATCATTCAGATTTAGAAAGAGCAAGAGCGCGCCCAAAATGGTGAAGCCGAAACAAATGTTAAGGAGCGTCTTGTCGCCCAGGCGCATGGCCAGCAGTCCCATCGTGATTCGCCCCACGGTAAAGCTGGCCCAATAGGCGCTAACCCAACTGCTGGCGAGCTCTTGCGGCAGGTTGCGGGCTTCGACAAGCAGGGTATTCGCCAACTGCCCGGTGCCCAGCTCGACGCCGCCGTATACAAAGAAAAACGCCAAGCCGATAAGCACGATGGGACGGCGCAAGCTCTCCCGGATCGGCGGCCGCGCGCTTTTGACTTTCAAGCTATCGCTGGGGGCATTGATCCGCCAGAGCGGCAGGCTGAACAAGATGACCAAGCCAATTGCCAAAATGACCAAGCCAACAAGAACATAACTGGCTTGCCAGCCGCCGCCCTGATAGAGCACAAAGTTTGTGACCAGGGCTGGGGCGATGGTCAAGCCTATGCCCCAGCAAGCGTGCAGCCAGTTCATTTCGCTGGCGCCATAATTGGCTGAGGCGAAATTGTTTAGGCTCGCGTCCATCGTTCCTTTGCCGATGCTGGCGATGAAAGCGGCGCCGAGCAATAGAATCCATACGGGGGCAAGCGCATATCCAAACATGCCGATAGCGGCAAAAGCCATTCCACCGACCAGCACAAGACCCAGTGAAAAGCGACCGATAATCGAGCCGCTAAAGAAAGCCGCAATCAGCCCGCCGAGCGTCGCCGCCGGCGCCAGCGCCGCCAATGAATCATGCGAGACATTGAATGTGTCCTGCATATAAGTCCAGGAGATGTTTAGCAATCCCGATGCGATCCCGATCACGATGAATACCAGATAGGCTACCAGGATGGGGAAAGTTCGCTTGAAATTCAAATTGGCTCGTTTCGCTTAGGATGACGCAGTCTATGATACTCCGCAACAACGGGCGCGCAATGGTATCGTGCGTCGATTGCGCCACTGTCGCAACGTGTCGTCACGCCAGATCGAGACGAGGACGTCGCCAATTGTGGTAGACTAGCGCTGAATTCCATCTGCTCGATTCGCCCATGAGTTGGACTGCGAGCCATGCCATCCGCTGATGAGCAAGATCTGATTGAGGTCCGCCAAGACGAGCGTTTTAACGAGGCGCGCTTACAGAATTATCTCCGCGATCGCCTGGCCGGCGCTGACGGTGAACTGGCTGTCAGGCAGTTCGGCGGTGGCAAGGCGAATTTGACCTATCTATTGACGTTCGACGGGGCTTTGGAATACGTATTGCGCCGGCCACCCTTGGGAACCTATGCGCCATCGGCACATGATATGGGGCGCGAGAATCGCGTGCTTTCCGTCTTGCACAACGCTTTTGACTATGCGCCGCGAATCTACCATTATTGCGAAGATGAAACTGTGATTGGCGCGCCCTTTCTCATCATGGAGCGCTGCCACGGCGTCGTCATTCGCGACACGATGCCAGCGCGCTTCGCCAACGATGCTGACGCGCCTCAATTGCTCAGCAAGGCGCTGGTTGATACGCTCGCCGCGTTCCATGCTGTCGACTACGAAGCGCTTGGTCTGTCCAAGCTGGGTCGGCCGAAGGGTTTCGTCAAGCGGCAAGTGGAAGGCTGGTGGTGGCGCTGGGGGGCGGCTACCCAAGATGATGATGAGCGTGTGAGCGAAATCTACCGCTGGCTGGCTGATCATTTGCCCGATTCCAGCTATTTCTCGCTGGTTCATAATGATTACAAGCTGGATAACACGATGTTCGACGTGCAGGATCCGGCGCGCGTAGTCGCGATTCTGGATTGGGATATGTGTACGCTTGGCGACCCGCTTTCGGATCTCGGCACGCTCTTAACCTACTGGACAGGACCAAAGGATTCCGCGCCCGTACGCGCGATCGGCACGATGCCGGCGGGCGACTTCGGCTTCTATAGCCGTGGCCAGATCTTGCGCCGTTATGCCGAGCGAAGCCGGCGAGACCTGTCGGATATTCCCTTTTATCATGTGCTGGGGATATTCCGTCTGCTCGTGATCTTGCAGCAAATTTACAGTCGTTACCGGCGCGGATTCACGCAAGACGAGCGATTCGCCCGGCTAAATGAATCTGTGGACGCGCTGTCAGAATGGGCATTGCAAGTGATGGAAGGCAGCAACGACTGACGTTTCGCCGGCTTACACGAATACCAGACGACCGGCGCGCGCATTGTCGATATCGCTGTAATAGCCGCGCAGATAGGCGTACTCATCGGGGATTGTCAGCGCCAATTGATGCATCGCCTGGGTAGTCATCTCCGATAGCTCCGTCCGCGGGATTCGCCGCCGGCCGTCTACGCGGAATCGGAACGGTTTGCCAAAGACGACCATGGCGTAAGCGCGGCGGAAGCGTTTCAGGCGGCTGCGCCAATCTTCCGCCCCGCAGATCGCGGCCGGCACGATCACCGCGTCAGCTTTGGTGGCGACGAAAGCCAGCCCTTCTTTCGCCGGCTGCATGCCCTCTGGATGCCGCGTGCCTTCCGGCGCCATGAGCACGAGCTGCCCGCTCTTCAGCAATTCGATCGTCTGCATCAGCGCCTTGCGATCGTATTCGCCGCGGTGGATCGGGAAATGTCCCCATTGGCGCAGGAACCAACCGGCCACGGGAATGCTGAAGTTTTCCACTTTCGACAGCGAGACGGTGTGGCGAAAGGGAATGCCTGCTGTCACGACAATCGGATCAAGATAAGACACATGGTTTATCATCAGGCAGGTGCGTCCCTGCCGGGGCACATTGTGCAGCCCGGCAACATTCACCTTGCAGAAGGCCGGCACGAGAGCTCGCAGCAGCGGATGCATGATTCGCCGCGCTCGGTCGTAGTCGGGTTGCCGCGCGATATATTCTTCGATGCTCAATTCAGGGGGCATGATGCTGTCCGCTCGGGCTCACCCTTTGGACTTCCGTTTGCGTTCGCGCCGCCGTTTTCTGATCGCGCTCAACTCAGCCGCCGGTGTCATCATCGCCTGTATTTCGCGCTCATCGAGCTGATACCAGGCGCCCTTGCGCAGCGTGCCCAATCCAAGCCGCCCAATATGCGTCCGCACGAGGCGCAAAACTGGATGACCAAGGGTTGTGGCGACGCGCTTTATCTGACGTTTGCGTCCTTCGACCATGACCAGCCGTAATACCGTCGAACTCTTGGAGGACTGCAGCACTGACACCGAGCAAGCGGCGGTGCGGCTGTTATCCAACCAGATGCCGCTCTCCCAGTCTTCGACCGTACTCCGCGATAGCTTGCCCTTGACCGTCACTTTGTAAGTTTTTGTGTGTTCATACCGCGGATGGGCGATTCTATTCGCCGCTTCGCCATCATTTGTCAATACGATTAAGCCCTCGCTGTCGGCGTCCAACCTGCCAATGGTGAACAGATGCCCAGGCGCGTCCACCAGGTCACGAATCGTGGGGCGCTCATCACCATGCTCCGCTTTGTTCGTGCTTAGCACCCCTTTTGGTTTGTTGAACACGATGTATAGCGGCTCAAAGGACAAGGCGATTGTTTCGCCGTCGACCTGAATCCTGTCCTTGCCTGGGTCAGCTTTAGCGCCCAACTCGATGACATTGCCATTAACCCGCACACGTCCCTGGCGGATGATTTCTTCGCATTTTCGGCGCGAGCCAATATCCGCCTGCGCCATGATCTTTTGCACGCGCTGCTGTGGCACTGCCATTCCTTTCTCTGGCGATTATGCGAGGCTAGTCCCGCAGTATGATATGGAATGCGCCCGCCGCGCGCTAGGGAGACTCCATTGCCTGTTCCGCGTCGGCTGTCTCGCGGCGCAATTCGACAACGCGGCCTCATTTGTCTGCGGATTTTTCAGTGACGATAAACTGCAAGGGAATGCCGAGCAAGAGTCGCGTCTGCGCGACTAGTGTTGGCAAGGCGACCACCAGCAAAGTCAACACCAGCATGAAAGGGATGCTCAAGAGCTCCAGGACTGATTCGCCCAAAGTATAAGGCGAAATCCGCGGCGGACGGATGCGATAATCTTGCACTTGGAAAACAACCACCAGCACGATCATGACGATGCCGGCGATCGCCAGCAATAACCAGGCTGGATGACTGGCGGAAAAGCCTTCAAGGACATAGGTCAGCTTGTCGCCGGCGGCCATCAAGCCTTCGACTTTGATTGGCGCAATCTTGGGATGAAAGAATACCGGCAGTTGTGAACCGACGGTCAGAATGATCCAACCCGCGCCCGCCAGCAAAATATCGTGCGCGATGCGAAGCAGCAATTTGAATGAGCTGAACGATACCACACCGGGGTTCTCGATCAGCTTGGCGAGCATATATCCGACTTCTTTGCTGCCCCAGGCATGGCGAAGCGTCTGGCTGTAGCGATTCTTTATCGACTCGAAGATATTGGATCCGGTTGTTGAATCCGCCAAGAAGGGCAAGTAGATATGCTGCATCCGCACCCGCCCGCCGGTGGCGAAGTAGGCTTTGATCCACATGTGCCATTCATCGGCAATGACATCTGTATCCCAGTTGCCGCTCTGTTCCAGCAGCTTCAAGCTAAGCGAATATGACGACATCGGCATCGCCATCCACCAGGGCGCGGCCAAATACGCTAGTTCAAAAGCGGTCGCGTAAGTATTGATGATGCGCATCAGCGGATTGACCTGCCAGATATTGCCGTGATAACGAATCGGCGCTTGCCAAAACGTGCGATACCGGTCTTGATTAATGGCGAAGTGATAAGTGAGCGCGGCGAAGTGCTTATCGTGCCAGCGCGTATCGGCATCCATCGTCGTCAACACGTAGTTGTCGATATTCAGATTTTCCTGATCGACGACATTCTCAAAGAATCGATTGATCGCCCAAGCCAGGTTTGCCGATTTGCATTGCATTTCGCCAATCAAGCCGCGCGGGTGCACCGTGAAGTAGATATTGGCAAAGTTGGCGGCGTATTGGTGGTTGAGGCTCTGCGCTGTGCGATAGCCTTCCGGCTCGGCCGCTTCCATCGCCAGCAAGACGGAGATTTGAGAATTCGCATTGTCTTGCAAACTCAGCTGATCCAATGTACGCGTCAGTATCTTCATAGATTCATTGTAGATTGGGATTATCACCAAGTGATGTACGCTATCCCATTCAAGGGAATCGGGCCTGCGGTCTTGCAAATACTTCCGGTACCAGTCAATCGACTCCCATTCCTTAATCCGGCGTATGCCCATGCCATTGGCGATGCCGGCGAGCAGAAACCGAATCGCCGAATAAGTGGCGACGAGCGCGGCGGTAAGCATTAAGGTGAGGGGGAACGCGACCGCGCTGGCGATCGAAATCAACAGGGCGAGCCAGGCGATAAACCCGGGAATGCCGTCAAGCACACGCTCAGGGATCGGCGGCAGCGGCGCGCCACCCCACAATGAACGGCCGACATCAGACGGACGCGGGGGACGAGGCGGACGAGAGTTACTCGATGTATAAGGCACAGCAACCTTAAGCAATAAAAGGCATCGTGTTCAGTGGGTATCGCCCACCGCAGCGCGTGAACCTGGCGGCTGCGATAGCATTCTTGCGAACAGACGCGCCAATACTCCAGCGGACGCGATTGCGCAGAGCCCACTTCGCCGTAATCATAACATAGTGAAGACTGCCAACAAGTCAAACGCAAGCGCTGACGAACGCGCTCGGGCGGATTGCCCGCCGGTTACTTGACGCCCTTTCCGCCTTTGATGCCGCGCTGGCTGGCTGCCGCTACCAGATTGGTTTGGTAGTCATATGTATTCCGCCGTTTCTCTGCGTGAGCTTGGTGGGCGAGTTCAACGAGCTTATCCACCAGGTCCGCAGCGGTGTAGCCGTCTTCGCGCCAAAGATAGAAAGCCAGCGAACCGGGCATGGTGTTGATTTCATTCAGATACAGCTCGTTCTGATCCGGAAGGGCAAAATAATCGATGCGAGCAATGCCGCGGCCATTTACGGCTTTGAATGCGGCAATGCTTGTCGCCTTGACGCGCGCGGTCAAGTCGGCCGAGATTGGCGCGGGAACCAGGCGCTCGGCGCTTTTCATGCCTTCGCCGCCGCGCAGGTATTTGTCTTCGTAGGAAAGGAATTCATCCCAGGAAATCGGCTGTTCGAGTGTGGAGGCTTGGTACTGCGCGCCAAAACCCAGGACCGAACAATTGATCTCAATGCCGCCCGCCATCGCGGGCTCAACCAGTACGCGGCTGTCGAAATTGGCCGCGATGTCGATGCTGGCGCGCAGGAGCGCTTCGCTATCCGCGCGGCCGATGCCGATGCTGGAGCCGAGAGTCGCCGGTTTGACGAAAAGCGGGAACTCGAATTTGGCAAGCAATTCCTCGATGACAGCATCGGGCCCGTCAAGCCAATTGTCCCGTGTAAACCACAAGTCATCCAAAACCGGGATCCCCGCTTGTCTCAAGACGGATTTGGTCATTATTTTGTCGTTGGTCAAAGCCGAATCAAGCGTGGCGCAGCCGACGTAAGGAATATCAGCCAATTCGAACAGCCCCTGAATGCTGCCGTCTTCGCCATGTGTGCCATGAAGCGCGGGAAAAGCAACGTCAATGCGCCGGCGCTCGCTTTTGCGGAAGCGTCCGGCAAGCGGATCAATAATCAGACCATGATACCGGGTATCCGGCGACAATAGACAGGCGCGCGCATCGTCGCGATTCAAGATGTCATCGTCTTTGAAGCTCTCCAATTCAGCCAGCGCTTCGCCAGTGAACCAGCGGCCGTCGCGCGAAATGTAAACTGGGATGACTTCGTAGCGCTCCGGGGCGAATGCCTTCATGACCTGATGCCCGGTGACGATCGAGACGTCGTGCTCTACACTGCGCCCGCCGAAGATGACGGCTACGGTCGTACGGCGTGTCTTGCTCATTCGGCAAACCTCATCGACTGGTCACTGTCAATACGTATCGGGCAAGTCATTCAAGAACAGCACCGCGTCCCCCGCCCCCAAATTGCGCTGATACCAATCCACCGATTCTTTGAGCGTATCGACCACATGAAGGCGCGACAGATCAAATGAGGTCGATTTTATCGCTTCAACTATGGGCGCGGTCTGTGTTTTGCCTACCAGAATGATGTCTGTCGCCTGCTGCGCCGCCAGCAGTCCCAGCTTGCGGTTTTCCTCTTCATGCATGGCGCCCAATTCAATCATGCCGGGCGTAATGAGCAGTCGCGCGCCCGTTTGATGCATTCCCAGAACCTTCAGCGCGCTGACGACGCCCTTTGGATTGGCGCTGTAGGCATCATTGATGATGGTTATTCCGGCTGCGGTCGTTTTGAGGACGAGGCGGCTTTCAGCGGGCTGTAAGCGGCGAATGCGCATGGCGATTTCACGCAGGGGAATCCCTTCATGGTAAGCGACGGCGATGCATAGCAATAGATTGGTCACGTTGTGCTCGCCGACGACAGCGGTCTCGATGTTGGCTCGCTCGCCCGACGGCAGGTGTTGCGCGGTGAAAGCAAGGCCATCCAGCGACTCGCGGATTTGGGTAGCGAGCCAGCTTATGCCCGCAGCGCGCGCCGCTTCCGTAGTCAATTCGCGGCTGACGGTGAGGATTGTTGCCGGATGCCCCGCCTCAGCCATTTCTCTTACATAGTCATTATCCCAATTAAAGACGGCGATTCCATTGGCTGGCGTGTTCCTAATGATCTCGTATTTCGCCCTTTTGACGCTCTCCAGCGAACCGAATCGTTCGAGGTGCTGTGGTCCAACTTCAGTGACGATAGCGATTTCGGGCGGCGTCAGCTGGCAGATACGTTCGATTTCGCCTTCGACATAGGCGCCCATCTCGCTGATGAAATACTCGGTGCGATAATCGTCTGCTAGATCGCGGTTTATCGCCAGCGAGATTCCCATCAAGGTATTGTAGCTTTTTGGCGTGGCGTAGGCGCGAAAGCGAGCGCTTAAGATGTCGCGAAGGAAGTTTTTGGTGGTTGTCTTGCCGTAGCTGCCAGTGATGCCGATGATTTTGGGGTCGATTGCCGCCAGTATGTCCGCCGCCTGACGCAGGTAGCGCCGGCGAAGCGCGCTTTCTACCGGCTGCATGATCGTGTTTCCCGCGATGAGCCACAGCGGCGCCAGAGAGAAAAAAACAAAACCGAGCGCGCTAGTAGCGGCTGCGCGGATGAGAGACGCGCTAAGCGGCAGATATATGATTGTCGCGACCAGGGTGAGCGCAAAGGCTGACGCGCCCGCCAGCCAGGCGCCAGCCAATAGCCGCTTCATTCGAGAGGTGGCGGCAATCTTTTGCTTGACTTCAACTTGACGCAGCGGGATAACGGCAATGGCGGAGGCAATAATGGCGACAATCTGCGGCAACAGACTACCGGTCGCTTCGGACAGCAATCCGCCAATCGCCAAGCCGAGAAGCCAGGCGGCAAGCGGACGGGCGGGCAAAAGGCGCGTCCGCGCACGCAGCGCCCAACGCAAATAGCGCCCGCTCGAATATTCTTCAATCTGGTAGAAACGCGCCTGCTGATAGATTCGCAGCGAGCCGCCAAGCAGCCAGGTCGCGGCTAATACGGCGAGCGGAAACTCTGACATTCGCCATCCTGCTTCTTGTACGCACCGTCATTATAGACTTGAACCGACCGGTCGGGAAAGCGAGGGCGACGCGACTTCGACTTCTAAGGTTGCGGGCATTGAAAAAGCGCGGCCATGATGCCGGCGATTCTGTCGGGAGCGTCAAGATAGGCGTAATGCCCGGCGCCTTTGTGGACAATTAACGCCGCATCCGGAATGGCGGCTTCCAGTTTTTCGCCCGTCCAGAGCGGCGTCTCCTGATCATTGTCGCCCCAGAATAGAATGGTTGGGATGGCGACTCGTTTCGCCTGATCCAGCAGATCCTCATTGACGATATTGATCAGCGTTTGGCGCATGACCGGCGAGGCGTTTTGGTAGTCGTCTGAACCAAATCGCCGATTGTAGATTCCGCGCAGACTGGCGGCGGCGGATTGCGCGCCGAGACCCTCCAGCCCGCGGCGAAGGGATTTGTATGCGGCTAATCGAATGCGCGTATGGAGCGCCGCTTCAATCTTGATGCCCGCGCTGTTCGACAGCACGAGATTTCGAATGCGGTTGCTGTGATCTGATCCAAGAATCAAGCCGATGCGCCCGCCCAGCGAGTGACCGAAGTAGTGTATTTCGCTGAGATGTTGGCGATCCAGGTAGGCGAGGCAGAATGCCGCATAATCAAAAATGCTGAAGGGCGCGGGCGGCTCATCGCTTTCGCCGAATCCGGGCAGGTCAATCAGGTGACATTGGTATCCGAGACGGCTCAAGCGATCGGCGAGCGGTTGCAATAGCTCTATGCTCGCGCCCCAGCCATGAATCATGAGCACCGGCGCGCCGTCGCCCACGATGGATGCTCTTATGCTGATGCCATTTATTGTGATCTTGCCACTATGATCCACAGATCGCTAGCCAATTGCGCTTAGGGGTATGGCGGCTTGGCGGCCGCGCTTTCTTTCGCTGATTGGCTTCACTGGCGGGCATTCCCAAGCCATATCTTCGGTCGTGGATCGTTCTTTGGCGAACTTGGGCAGGATCCCGCAGGCGAAGCATTTATCGCGGCAATCGACCCGCGTCTCGCGCTTGACGCTCATCAGGTAATCTTCGCGCAGGAACTTCTTGTGGATGCCGACATCAATATGATCCCAGGGGAAGACTTCGTCCAGATCGCGCTCGCGGAAATTATAGAAATTCGGATCAATGCCGGATTCTTCAAATGCCCGAAGCCAACTGCCGTGCCGGTGCTGATCGCCCCAGGCGTCAAATTTGCAGCCGAGCTCCCATGCGAGCCGAATCACACGGCCCAACCGGCGATCACCGCGGCTGAGCCAGCCCTCAAATTCGCTGTCTTCGTAGTTGTTCCAACGCAGATGCATGCCGCCTCGGCGCATCTGCCGCTTCAGCATACGCTGCTTGCGGTCGACGCTTTCGCGCTTATCTTGCGGCGCCCATTGGAAGGGTGTGTGCGGCTTGGGGATGAAGGTGCTAACGCCAACATTCAGCGTCGCCTTCTTGCCCAAGATGCGCGTGCCTTCCGCCAGCGTTTTGACGCACAAGTCAATTATCGCTTGCACATCTTCGACGGTCTCTTCCGGATGACCGATCATGAAATAAAACTTGATCGTGCGCCAGCCTCTTGAGTAAACATCGCGAGCCGTTTGCAGCACCTGTTCATCGGGAACGTATTTGTTAATCAGGTCGCGCATTTTTTCGGTCGCCGCTTCAGGCGCGAAGGTGAAGCCGCTGCGGCGTGTGCCGCCAATCTTTTCCAGCAGATCGGCGCTGGCGCTTTCGATGCGCAGGCTCGGCAAGCTGAGGCTGAGGCCCGCGTCCTTGTAAACGCGGTTGACTTCTTCCGCCAGTTCCTCGACCCAGGCATAATCCGATGAAGACAAGCTTAGCAGGCTGATCTCTTCGAATCCGGTATGCTCGACGATCTCGGCAATGGCGGACATGATCTCACTTACAGGCCGCTCGCGCACCGGGCGCGTCACCATGCCGGCGTGGCAGAAGCGGCAGCCTCGCGTACAGCCGCGCATGATTTCAATCGGCGCGCGGTTGTGCACCGTGTCTATATTGGGCACGATGAACTTGGTGAAGGGCTTGGGCAGGGTGACGACGATTCGTTTCAGCACACGAGCGGGGAAGCCAGGCTGGTTGGGCGAAATTGAACGGACCGTGCCATCATCGTTGTATTCCACGTCATAAAAGCGCGGTACGTACATGCCTTGAATCTTGGCGATTTCGCGCAGTTGCTCTTGTCGGGACGCCCCGCGCAGCTTGCCGACAGCGCGGGCGACCTCGACGATGATTTCTTCGCCTTCGCCGATGACAAAGGCGTCGATGAAATCAGCCATCGGCTCGGGATTGAAACAGGCGTGGCCGCCGGCGATCACCAAGGAGTGGCTCTCGTCGCGGTCTCGGCTCAAGACTGGCAGACCAGCCAGATCAAGCAGATTGACCGCATTGGAATAAAGCTGCTCATAGGGCAGGCTGATGCCCAGCAGGTCGAAGTTGCGTACCGGTTGTTTGTTCTCCAGCGAGTAAAGCGGAATATCTCGCTCCCGCATCAGCGCTTCCATGTCCAGCCAGGGCGAGAAGACGCGCTCCGCCAGCATATCGGGCTCGAGATTCACTTGATTGTAGAGATTCATGATGCCCAGATTCGACATGCCCAGGTCATAAATATCGGGGAAAGCCAAGGCGACCTTGATATCGATGCCAGCCCAGTCCTTGGCTACACTGTTGTATTCGCCACCGACATAGCGACCCGGTTTTTCCACGCTCAGCAGGTGGCGTTCCAGTTCGCTCTCTATGCGTCGTGGGTCCATAATAGACGCGCTAACCATTTCCGCCTCTCGTCTACTGCGCAAAGTCGAGTATAACCTATGGCAATTCCATTGTATAGCGATTCTAGCGACAGGGAGCGCGATTCGCATGAACCTAAAGCAGGTCAGGACTCTATTCGATTATCACTACGCGTCGTTTGACCGTATTCGCGGTTGCGCCGCCGCGCTGTCTCACGAGCAGTTCGTTGCCGGTTCGAGCTATTCTGTCGGCTCGGTCCGCAATCAGCTGGCGCATTGTCTGATGGTCGACATTCGCTGGCTCGCGCGGCTCAATCGGCAGCCGCCGCCGGAAATGGAATACGCCGATTTCCCCGATCAAGCGACTCTTTGGCGCGAATGGGGAGAAGTCCAAGAGCAGGTGATGGCTTATGTCAATCGGCTAAACGCGGAGGAACTTGACGAAGTCGTCGATTTGGAATTCCCCGAGCGAGGTGGATTGCGCCGCAGCCGTCGCTGGCAGATCCTGTTTCACATGGTTAATCATGGCACGGATCACCGGGCGCAAATCCTGGCGCTGCTTGCCGGTTTCGGCGCCGCGACTTTCGAACAGGATTTGATGCTGCATCTGTGGTCGACAGAGGGATAGCGTCTTAGCGCCGTTTTAATTCGCGGGCGATTTCGCCGGCAATGCGCGAGTTGTTGATGAGCAGCGCGATGTTCGCCTTCATGGACGCGCCCTTGGTCAATTCGCTCACGCGGTTGAGCATAAAGGGCGTAATGTCTTTGCCCCCAATGCCAGACGCTTCAGCCTCGCGCGTTGCCTGCGCGATCGCGGCTTCGGCTGCGTCGTTACCGATCGCTAGATCCACCGGCGCCGGAACCGCAACCAGAATGCCATTCTGAGCGCCGAGCGCTTCAGCCGCTCGAATGATGGCGGCAGCTTCAGCGGCGGATTCTATGCGTTGATCAATCGGCAGAGTTGCGCGCGCTGAATAAAAAGCCGGCAAACGATCGGTGCGAAAACCGAGCACCGGAACGCCGTTCGTTTCCAACACCTCAAGCGTCAGCGGCAGGTCCAAGATCGATTTCGCCCCGGAAGACACGACGGTCACCGGCGTTTGACCAAGCTCGGTCAGATCAGCTGATATATCGTGGGGCTGGCCACGATGCACGCCGCCGATGCCGCCAGTTGCGAACACCTTGATGCCCGCCATGTTGGCGACGATCATCGTGCCGGCGACGGTTGTGGCGCCGTTTTCTCCCAGCGCGATCGCGATCGCCAAATCTCGCCGGCTGCATTTTCGTACGCTGTCCGCGGGCAATTGCGCCAGCGCTTCAATGTTGTCAGCTGTGATTCCAACGGTGATCGCGCCTTCTAGAATGGCGATGGTCGCCGGAACAGCGGCGGATTCGCGTACCGCCGCTTCCATCGCCAACGCGGTCTCGACATTGGTTGGGTAGGGCAGGCCGTGCGTGATCAGCGTTGATTCGAGCGCGACAACGGGTATCCCGCTGGTTAACGCAGCCTGCACTTCATTGTTGATGGTTAAGGGATAATTCATGCGCTTGTCTTTCTTAACTGTTCAGGCGGGAGAGCCACACCTGTCGGTCGGCGTCTGCGCGACCTCGCCCCTACAACGCTTGTTTGGCGGGCGACCTGATTGGACGAGCGCGCGACTAGTCGTCTAGCATATGCAGCTTGAATCGGTGCACGCTGTGATGCATTTGAGACAGGCCAAGATGCTCGAGCAGATGGTCAGGTCGCAAGTTGCCGCGCTCGCCGATGGAGAGATGCGCCAGGAGGTCGCCGCTGCCGTCGAGATGGAGTCCCAAAATCAAAGGCCGGATGTCCATGACGCTGCGCTTGCGGCGGCGCACGCGGTCGACGATGATTGACTTGCGGCTTAGCAATTTGTCAATCTTTCGCTGCAGCAGGGGACCATCGATTTCGTCCAGAAACTGAATGCGGTATTCGGCGCTGATCAATAAGGCCTGCGGGTTGGACGCGCGCTTGTCAACTTCAACGATAGCGCCGATTGTCAAGCCGGCTGGCGACACCGACAGCAGTCGTTCCCGCAATTCATCTTGGCGCAATGCGATGCGCTCGCGCAGTGAAATCTCGAGGATTTCGCAGTCGCTGGAAACGCCGAGCGGCAGCGGCATCGCCAGAGAAATGCGCGGACGCGTGTTGAATCCCTTGGTGTAGAGAATCGGAAGGTGGGCGCGCCGCAAGACGCGCTCCCAGATTTTGGCTGTGTCCAGATTGCTTGTGTATATGAGCGGTCCCGATTTGCCAAACGTAAGCCGCAGACGCTGAGCGACCGGCGAAAGATGGCTCATATGTTCGATCACCCCGCTGGAAAACCGCAAGACCTTAAGCTATTATATGATATGCTGAGGACCGAATCGATGGAAGGTGTATGAGCCAGCAAGCCGAGCCCAGCGATGACGCGCTGAATCAGCGTCAGTTGGAACTTGGGCGCGCTGCGCGGCGCAGAGTGCGGTTCAGCGTACTATTGCCGTTTGCCTTGCTGTTGGTTTTGCTTGTCGCTATCGTCGTGGTGGTGATGTCCTTGCGGTCGCCCGCGCAAGTTGCGCTGCTTTCCGACTCGATGTTGACGGCGCTTGTGCTCTGCCCGCTGGTGATTTGTATGTTTCCGCTCGTGATCCTCAGCCTGGGATTGGTGTCGCTTGTGAACCGCTGGCATCCGAAGTCGCGCTCGCCATTGCGGCGTCTGGAGGGTTGGACAGCGGCGATGGAGCAAAATGCTGAAAGCTGGCTGGGAAATGTGGATGAACGCGTTTTGAATTGGGCTTTGAAGCTGGCGCCGTTGCGCGAATTACTAAGGGCTTTTGAAGCGCCGGCAGCAGAGTCAAGTGATGAGGGAATCGAATGAGCAGCTCCGATGGCGTTCAAAGCAACAACAACTTGAATGAGCGAAAAGCTCGCATAATCGCCGCGGGCGCGGCATTAGGCGCGGCGCTCGGCTTGCTTTCGAGCTACCTTTACACCCGCGCGGCCGAGGAGGCTGGCAACCAGGACGCCGGCGCGCCCAGCTCCGTTTCAACCGGGCAGGCGCTGGCAATCCTCCTGGCTATCTTGGGCCTCGTGCGCCAAATTGCGGAATTGGGCAAGCCTAAAGAAGACGACAAGTCCGGAAAGTAAAAGGCTATGTGTGGACGATTTACCTTGACGGCGGACGCCGAATCCATCCAGCAGGCTTTCAATCTCGACGATGTCGCTGGCTGGCGCGCGCCGCGATACAATATCGCCCCGACGCAGCAAGTAGCCGTCATCACTGATCGCGAGCCGAAACGTCTGTCCTTCATGACGTGGGGGCTGGCGCCCTCTTGGGCGAAGGATCCAAAGAGCGGCGGTCGTATGATAAATGCCCGCTCTGAGACGGCGGCGGAGAAACCGTCATTTCGCGCCGCTTTCAAACGCCGGCGCTGCTTGATCCCGGCGGACGGCTATTACGAATGGACCAAGCGGGGCAAGCAGAAATTTCCGATGTATATTCAACATAGCGAGCGCGACATATTCGCCTTCGCCGGCTTATGGGAAAGCTGGAAGCAGCCGGACGGAGCGTGGCTGCAGACCTGCGCGATTCTAACCACCGACGCCAATGAAAAGGTGCGCCCGATCCATCACAGGATGACTGTGATTGTCGAGCCAGACGATTACGATACCTGGTTGGCGCCGCGCGAACTGCAGCCGCCCGAGTGGCAGCCGCTGATGGCAGGACCGCGCTCCGGTCAGCTGAAGTTTCACGAAGTATCTACTCAGGTAAATCGACCCGCGAATGACAACCCGACGCTAGTGGCGCCGCATGATGCGCTGGACCAGCACAGCCTGCTCTGATCTAACCCGGCAATCGCGTGAGCATTGCGGCGATCAAGAGCGCCACTGAAGCGACAGCCATCACAAGCTGAATGACGATCAGCATTCTCGGCAACCGCGGCGGTTTTGCTACTGACTCTTGCCGGTCAAGCAAGCTAGGTATCTCCTACAGGTTGGGATGGTGGCGGAGTTGGGAAGTGTTGGTTCGAGAGGTCAAGCCATCGGCTCGCCCGTACACGGCGTCGATAATTTGCGAACTCACTTTGAGTTGCAATTATATCTCGCTGACCTCTGTATTTGCTCGGTGTCCTCGGTGGATAATAGCCGGTATAAGCTTCGCAAATGGGGACTATCCCGGCGGTTTCCAATTCCGTTCATGCGCGCCTGGTTGGTGAATGTATAGCGCAATGGTAAACTGAAGCTGTCGAATGGGCTTAATTGATAGTGAGGCAAGCAAGCGCTAGCTATGTTGACGGATGTGGAAAAAACGCTGTTCATCCTGCTGGCGCTGTTTTCCTTGGGCGCCAGTTACGCCGGCTTCACAGAGATGTTTCAAATCATCGGGCGCGGGCAAGGTCAGTTGCGGTTTGACGGCTTGATCCGCCGCATGCTGTCCGCTCTAGCGATTTATCTCACCCAGCGCGCGACCCTCAAGACGCGTCCCCTAACCAGCTTGATGCATTGGGGCGTCGTGTTGGGGTTCACCTACTATTTCTTGATCAACGCGATAGACCTGCTGATAGGATTCTTGCCCGATTTTGCAACAAGGCTTGACGGCTTGGCATCAGTTTACGATGCCCACCGCTTCCTGGGAGACGCGCTTAGCATCGTTGTCCTGACCGGCATCATTTACTTCATCCTCCGCCGATACGCGCTGCCCAACCGGCGGGCGCTGGAGTTCCATGACAATGTGCGGCTGCATCCCAAAGTCACGGCGGGCGGCATCACGGCGGACTCCATGATTGTCGCCGGCTTTATCTTGCTGCACGTCGGCGCCCGCTTCCTGGGCGAATCCGTGGCGGTTGCGCAGCATGGCGACGACCCGTTCATGCCATTCGCGTCGGCATTTGCGGTTTTCTGGTCCGGTTTGAACGCCGATGCTCTCGAATTTGCGCGGCGTCTTTTCTGGTGGGTAGCCCTTGGCGGCATTTTGGTCTTTTTGCCCTACTTCCCGCAGAGCAAGCACGCCCACCTCTTCATGGCGCCCTTGAATTTTATGACCCGCCCAAAGCGGCGCTCACTGGGCGCGCTGGCGCCCCTGGATTTCGAAGATGAGGCTGTCGAACAATTTGGCGCCGCCCGCCTTGAGGACTTGCAAAAAACGCATATCCTAGATGGATTCGCCTGCATCATGTGCAATCGCTGTCAAGATGTCTGCCCGGCTTATGTGACCGGCAAGGAACTATCGCCATCGGCTCTGGAGATCAACAAGCGCTTCCTGATCAAGGAGCAATGGGATGCCCTGGCAAGCGGCGCGGAATCGGAGTCGACCCTGGCTGGCGGGCTGCTCAGCGAGTCGGCGCTTTGGGCTTGCACATCGTGCGGCGCTTGTATTGATATCTGCCCCGTCGGCAATGAGCCGATGTTTGACATCCTTGATATTAGGCGCGATGCTGTCTTGATGCGGAGCGAGTTTCCCGCGGAATTGCAAGGCGCCTTCAACGGCATGGAACGGCAGGGCAATCCTTGGCAAATCGCTGAGCCGCGCGCCGACTGGACGACCGGGCTGGATTTCGCCGTGCCAACCGTCGACGATAATCCCGATTTTGAGCTGCTCTATTGGACGGGCTGCGCCGTAAGCTACGACCCGCGCGCCCGCAAGACGGCGCAGGCGCTGGTCAAATTGTTGCGCGCGGCACGGGTCAATTTCGCTATTCTGGGCGAGGCGGAACGCTGCACCGGCGATAGCGCGCGGCGCGCTGGCAACGAGTACCTTTACCATGAGTTGGCTTCGGCCAATGTCGAAACGCTCAATGCGCTCGAACCCAGGCGAATCGTTGTGACTTGCCCGCACTGCCTGCATAACATCGACAAGGAATACGATGCGTTCGGCGGATTATTCGAAGTCGTGCATCACAGCGAATTGATCGAAGAACTTATCGCCGCCGGGCGGCTCCCGCGCCAGGCGAATCCGACGCAGTGGAGCAATGTGACCTTCCATGATCCCTGCTACTTGGGCCGTCACAACGATATCCTGGATGCGCCACGCAATGTCCTCAAGGAGCAAAGCCTGTCCTTGGTGGAGATGGCGCGCAATCGGAAGAATTCATTCTGCTGTGGCGCGGGCGGCGCGCAGATGTGGAAAGAAGAGGAACCGGGCGAGCGCAAGGTCAGCGGAGAGCGCTATCGCGAAGCGGCGGCAACGGGCGCCGAGACGCTGGCGGTTGGCTGTCCCTTCTGCATGCGCATGTTTGAAGACGCCCGCGCTGAAGCCGGCGGCGGTCCCCAGATAGCCGATATCGCGGAGCTAATCGCCGCGGATCTTTGAGACGCGGGATCGCGCATTCGTCGGCTGCGGCAACCGGTCGCGCGCGCAAAATCCAATCGCGCCGGATGTTTATGGCGGAGGCTCTCTTGATGGATTTCAGTTTTTCCGAAACGCCAACGCTGGAAACGGATCGGCTGCTTCTGCGGCGCATTACCAAGGCGGACCACGACGACTGGCTGGCGGTGTGGCATAGCCCGGGCGTCATCGATTATCTCATCGACTTTGAAGGCAAGCCGCAGGGAAAGGTCGCCCGCGCAATTGTTGACTGGGCGGACCGGATTTTCCGCGAAAGGTCGGGCATTCGCTGGGCGGTAACGCTCAAGCCGAGCGACCGCATGATCGGATCATGCGGCTTCCACCTCTACGACAGGCGCGATAGCCGCGTCGAAATCGGCTACGAGCTGCACGCTGATTATTGGCGCCGGGGCATCATGTCCGAAGCGACCGAGGCTGTTCTGCAATTCTGTTTCGAGCGGATGGGCGCGCGCCGCGTCGAAGCCGATGTAGTCGAGGGCAATGCCGCCTCGGCCGCGCTGCTGAAAAAACTGGGCTTCACGCTGGAGGGCGTATGGCGCGAACGCGTATTCAAGCGCGGCGCCTATCACAGCCTCTGGCAGTTCGGCATGCTGGCGCCCGAGTATCGCGCCCGGCAGAAGGCAATCAGACGGCCATGATTCGCCTGCGCGGATCGCATCGGGCAGCAATGGTCGGCTTGCTGCTGGTCGGTTTTGCCTTGGGCGCGCTCAAGCTCAACGCGGACAGCCTCTGGCTCGACGAGCTTTATTCATTGTCCAATATGGGCGTCTTTGATCGGCCTTACAATTTGCCCGAAGTGATAGATTCCTTGACCGAATACAGCCCAAACCATGTGCCGCTCTACTTTTTTCTTGGCGCGGGATGGGCGCGTTTTGTCGGCTGGTCGCAGCTGCCAATGCGCTATCTATCCTTGCTCTTCGGCATCCTGTTCGTCGCCTGGACGTATCGCCTCGCGGCTGACGCGCTCAATCGGTCAACCGCGATTGTGGCCGCCATGCTCATGACGACTAGCGGCTTCGTCTTGCTTTATTTCCATGAGATTCGCATGTACACGCTGCTGCTGCTATTGACTGCGATTCATGCGTGGTTGTATTGGCGGTTGAGTACACGCGACAGCGCCAAGCGGCGCGAATGGCTGCTGTTGATCGTCACGGCATCTTCGCTGCTCTATACGCATATTTTCTCGGTCTTCTTCTTCGCCAGCCTCGCATTGCAGCATCTGCTTTTCGCCAAGCAGCTCAAGCATTGGCTTCGAATCGTTTTGGCTTGGGGTATCGGCGCATTGACGTTTTTGCCCTATCTGCCCGGCTATCTTCGCGGCGCGCTGGCTGAACGAACAATCGCCTCCCTGCGAGAGACCGCCCTAACCGCGCCAGAGCTAGCCAGCGGCTTGGCGCATATCATTGTCAACGGCGCCGAGCTTCTTTGGTTGCCGTTATTGGCGCTGGCGATTCTTGCGCTATGGAAACGACGCGATCGCCGAATCTTGCGGCTTCTCGTCATTTGGGCGGGATTCATTCTGTCGTTGATGTTGTTCAACGAATACTTTCCCTTGATCGACAGGCTGAGATTCCGATTCTTCCTGGCGTCAATGCCCTTCTTTGCCCTTCTCTGCGCCCATTTTCTTCTGACGCCCGGTCGATCGCGGGCTGTCGCGTTTCTCTTCGTCCCGCTTTGGATCGCTGGCGGCGCGCATATTTATGGCTTGGGCGACAGTTGGGCTTACGCTGGCAGAACTACGATCTTCGCGGATATTCCGCCTCTGCACAAATACGCCGACGCGCTGCAATCGAGGACGAGATCGCTAGACACGATTGTCGGATTCAGCCGCTCAAAGTTCACTGATTGGCCGCTTCGGCATGGAAAGAGTATTGCCGACTATTACTTTGGCGCGATTCTCAACCTGGATCACACCTTCATAGTCGCGCGAGAGGACGATGCCGATATCCGGCTGAGCTTGGATCAACATGTGTTCAACTATCCCTATCTGCTCTTGGCAAACGATCCTGCTCAGCTGCCGGCGCTGGCAGGGCGGGCAATCGCCGCGATCGAAGCCGAATACACCGCCTGCGACATCCTGGTGGACGGCGAAGATCTTGTCGCGCGGCGGTATGTTTACAAATCGCTGGCTTGTGATCGCGCTTATCGGCCTATCCTCTACGAGAATGGCATCAGGATTGTCGATAGATTCGGCGTCTACGATGGAGACCGCGAGTCCATTCGTGTGGTGAGTGGCTGGGAAGTTGCCGATCAGGCGCTACTCGACAAATTCAACGTTTCGATCCAGCTGCTCACATCCGATTGGCAAAACCTGCGCCAAGCCCCCGACCGGCATCTGTATGACGATATTCTCAAGTGGTACGCGGTGGAACTGTCAACCGCCGGCTTGCCACCCGGAGACTATCAAGTCGTGATAATCGTGTACGATCGATTTACTAAAGCCAAAGTAAGCGGCGCTGATATTGCCAGCGGCGAAACAGGAAAGATTTTCCCCATCTTGGAATTCAGGATTGAAGCGTAATCGCTTTGCGATAACGGCTTCGCGCAAGGCTAGGCCCGGGTCGCCAGCTGAGTTACATATTGAGGAAATGCCCCTCCAAGCCATGCGCCGCTTCCTTGAGCGCCTCGCTTAGGGTGGGGTGGGCGTGAACATTGCGCGCGATTTCTGACGGCGTCAGCTCGGCGGAGCGCGCCAACGTCAGCTCGGGCAGCAGTTCGGTTACATCCGGACCAATCATATGAGCGCCGAGGATTTCGCCATATTTCGCGTCGCTGATGAGCTTGACGAAGCCGCTGGCATCGCCCATGCCTCTGGCTTTTCCATTGGCTTGGAAGGGGAACTTGGCCACATTAATGTCGAAGCCGCGCGCTTCGGCTTGTTCCGCCGTGTAGCCAAAGCTGGCCACCTGCGGCTGACAGTAGGTCGCGCGCGGCATCATATCGAAATCAAGCGTGACAGTAGGCGCGCCGGCGATATTCTCGGCCGCGACCACGCCCATCGTTTCCGCAACATGCGCCAGCATGAGTTTGGCGGTGACATCGCCAATGGCATAGATGTTTGGCGCATTCGTCCGCATCTCGCCGTTGATGGCGATGCCGCCGGCTTCATTGAGCGTCACGCCCAGATTCTCCAACCCGTATCCTTCGACCCGCGGTTGGAAGCCGATCGCCTGCAAAACGCGGTCCGCTGCTAGCGTCTCCCGCGCGCCATCCGCTGCTGTCACGGTGACCGTTACGCCCGTGCCGTTATCCTCTATTGAGTCGACGCGCGTTCCCGTCATAATCTTGATGCCGAGCCGCTTGAAAGCTTTGGACAATTCGGCGCTGATTTCGGCGTCTTCCTGCGGCAGGATGCGGTCTAGAAATTCAATCATCGTCACATCCACGCCATAATTGCACATGATGTAAGCGAATTCGACGCCGACCGCGCCGGCGCCCGCGATGATGACGCTGGCCGGCAGTTTGTCTTCCATGATTTGCTCTTCATAGGTGACTACGCGCTCGCTTAAGCTTGTTCCGGGCAGCAGCTTCGTAGACGCGCCAGTAGCGATGATCAAGTTCTTGAAGCGCAACAGCTCTTGCCCGCCGCTGTTTAGCGCGACATTCAGGCGGTTGGCGTCTTCTATTGTCGCCCAGCCCTCAAACGATTCGATTTTATTTTTGCGCATTAGAAATTGCACGCCCTTTGTCAAACCATTAGCGACGCGGCGGCTGCGCTTAAATGCCTTTCCGTAATCCAGACTGAATTCCCCGTTAATGCCGAAGGCATCAGCTTCATGATTCAAAATGTATGCCAGCTCCGCATTGCGCAGCAGCGCTTTCGAAGGGATACAGCCGACATTGAGGCATACGCCGCCCCAATACTTCTTCTCGACGATGGCTGTCGAGAGCCCAAGCTGGCTGGCGCGGATCGCGCCGACATAGCCGCCCGGTCCCGCGCCAAGCACGACAACATCAAATTCCTTAGCCATGAATTGCCTTCTCCCGCTGCGTGACAAATTCTGAAATAACGCATCGTAACCGCATGACAACTTCACTTCGCAAACTAAAGCCCTCGGCGCTCTTTAAGCTCTCCGTGTCCTCTTTGGTGGGCAATCATGCGCATTCTTAGAATAAGGGAATTTATGGTCTGTGAATCTGACTCGCGTGATTTCCAAGTCGCGCAAGTCTACCGCAGCGAACGGAACATTTGAATAGCGGCAGTTTGGCTTGAATCCTAGCGGGACGCCACTGCAAGCCGCTGTCGCTGCGCTTCAAATAGAATGACGGCGGCGGCGCTGGCGACATTGAGCGATTCGGCCGCGCCGAGCATCGGAATTGAGACGCGGCTGCGCGCTAGTTTCAGCGCGCTCTTGCTTATACCATGCGCTTCGCTGCCGACGATGAGCGCCCAGCGATCGCGCCAGTCGACAGCGGTATGGTGGAGAGACGAGGAAGGCGCAGCCACGTATAGGCTAAGATCGTGGCAGTAGGCGGCGACTTCCTTCCAACTCGACTCGACGATTGGCAGGCGGAAATGGGCGCCCATCCCCGCTCTTAAGGCTTTGGCATTGTAGGGATCGACGCAATTGGGCGCCATGATCGCCAAATCGACGCCGGCGGCGCCCGCGGTTCGCAGGATCGCGCCTAGGTTGCCCGGCTCGCGGACCGCGTCCAAAATAAGCACGCGCTCGGCTGGATGAGGCAAGGGCGGGCGCGGAAGCTGGAAGGCGACTAAAATGCCGGGCGCCTGCTGCGTATCGCTGACATGCCGCAGCACCGCTTCGCTAACCGGCTGAAGCGCGCAGTTGCGATCCTGCAATTCGGCGATCAAGTCATAGTTGGCCCGTCCTGGCGAATAGAGGGCGAGTTCGGGCTTGCCCTTGCTGGACAGGGCGTCGGCTATCAGACGGTCGCCCTCAAGGATCAGCTTCCGCTCGCTGCGCCGGAATCGAGGCTTGGTCTGCAGCGACTTGAGATAACGGACGCGTTTGTTCTGCGTACTGCCGATGATATCCATGCGAGCCAAGGGAAATTAAAAGAGGGTCTGTGCCTGGACCCTCTCCTCACTCAAACAAAACGATAAAGCGGCTTACAGATGTTGCCTGGCGATGTCAACAATCTTGCCGAAGGTGCGCGCATCCTGAATGGCGATCGCCGACAGGCTCTTGCGATCCAGCTCGACTTCGGCGCGTTTCAAGCCGTTGATCAGCTGGCTATACTTCATGCCATTTTGGCGCGCGGCCGCGTTGATGCGCTGGATCCAGAGCCGGCGCAATTGACGGCGGCGCTGGCGGCGGTCGCGATAGGCGTACCACAAGCTGCGCATCATCGCCTCGTTGGCGCGCTTGAAATTCGTGCTGCGCGTTCCCCATTGGCCTTTGGTGAACTTGAGTACTTTCTTGTGCCGCCGGCGTCTGACGATTCCGGTTCTTGTTCTTGCCATCTTCAGTCTCCGTACATAAAAGACCCGGCATGTCTCGCCGGGCTTAACCTTGCGATTGACGCCACCGAGTTAAGCAGGCGGGTTCGCCTTGTATTTGCCGAGGTAAGGCGCCAGCCGGCGAATACGGCGCTGCGTCGCCTTTTCCCCAACCTCCATGGTTTTGTCCCACTGGCGCTTGACACGCTTGGCGGAACGCCGGCGCAGGTGGCTCTTGCCGCCTTTCGTCCTTACGATTTTGCCAGTCGCCGTCATGCGGAAGCGTTTGGCGGTCGCTTTATGCGTCTTCAGCTTGTACTTCGTTGTCTTTTTCTTGCGCGGCACTATTGCTTCTCCGAACCTTGTCTGATGTCTTTGTTTGGCGCCAGTATCATCAACATGTCGCGTCCTTCCATGTTGGGGCGCAACTCGACGACGCCAACCTCTTTCAATTCATCCTCAATCTTGCTAAGCCGGTCACGCCCGATATGCTGATGCGTGATCTCGCGCCCGCGAAAGCGCACGCGAAACTTCACCTTCTTGCCTTCGAGCAGCCACTTCTGGGCCCGCTTGATATCGAAGCGCAGGTGATATTCATCGGTCTTGGGACGGAGCTGAATCTCTTTGACCGTCACCTTCACTTGATTCTTCTTGGACTTACGCTCCTTGCGCCGCTGCTCGTACTGAAACTTCCCATAATCCATTATCCGGCAGACTGGTGGATTAGCATTGGGCGCCACTTCAACCAGATCCAAGCCAACATCGTCAGCGCGTTCCTGCGCATAATGAATACTGACAACGCCAATATTGGTATTGCGGTCGTCTATCAGCCGAACCTCGCGTACACCGCGAATATTTCCGTTGATCCTGTTAGGTGAATTTGCTATCGTCGCACACCCCTTCTAATGGACATTCCAACATGCGCAAGCGCAGAGGAACTCAACACGCGCCGAGAGTTTAGCATGTCTAATTCTAGTTTGTCAACTGTAACTCAAGGAAGTGGACCGTTCATTCAACCTGAGCCAGCTTGAGCTCGCGAATCTTGGCCACGGAGTCATGGTACAGGCCAATCAATTCGTCGTCGCTGCCTTTGAAGCGGCGGAGCGTCTGCTGGGCGCAAGAGGTACAGCCGCGCATGGCTCTATAACTATCCGTTTCGCAGGCGAGGCAGCCATTCAACTCAATCATCAAAGCCATCAAGGCGATAACTTCAATGCTGGTCTCCGCCTTGCCAGCTATGCCGTCAATCAATTCCTCCCAGGCGCGCCCACGCGTATTGCGCAGCGCTGGAATCGCATAATGGGGGAACAGAATCTCGTTGTCTGAATACAATTGCCTCGACCTCACGGCTCTGGACAAATGGCTAATGCCCTAATTGAACACAATACCGCCTAAAGAATAAGCTCATTCCGCGCTCATCGCAAGCGGCTCCAAGCCTTTTTGCGTCCACAATAATATGCCGGACTCCATTATTTCAAAGCGCGGATCAACCGGAGCGTGGCCGACATGGCTTCGGTGCTGCCCTCCAACGTATCATTCCAAAGACTGAACAAGACGCCGATCGTATTCCCGTCTTCTCTGACGCGCGTCAGCGAGGCGATGCATTCGTCCAGAGATGGTCCGCCGGGTTCCGGGTAACTCATGGCGGGCATCTCGGCGCTATCGACCACATCGGTGTCGAAGTGGATGTAGAGCGGTTTGTCGGGCAAAGCCGCCACGTTAAAGGCGCCCAGCGTCTCGTAGATCGTGACCGCGCTCTCGCGGAGCATGACGCCCTCTTCCGGATCGAGGTTGCGCGCGTCTGTCACGATGACATCGGATTCTCTGATTGGCTGCAGATCCAAGCCGCGCAGCAAATGTTGATTGCCACGCCCGACCAGCGCCGCCAGCGGCATGCCGCCGAGGAATCCGCTCGGCGTCGTCTCCGGCGTATTGAAATCGCCATGTGAGTCGTACCATAGAATCGCCGGCGCCTTCGCCTCCAATCCCTTGACCATGCCCAGGCAACTCGTGCAGTCGTTGGCGAATACCAATGGAACGCGGTCGGCATTCGCTGCTACCGCCTCGGCGAGCGCGCGATTCACCGCCACCACCGGATCGTCGCTCCCGGCGAAATCCGGCTCAATTTCCACCCACTCGGCGTTTAACTCGTCGGCGATCCCACTCTGCCGCAAAGCCTCGACTTCTCCACGCTCCGGGATGGATTTGCCCAGGTAATAGGGTACGCCAATGCAGACATAGCTCGACATCTTTCGCTCCTATAGAACAAACATTTGAAATCAGATGCCTTTGACGTGTGTCCAGGGAATCCCGAATAAATCTTTAATCAGCTGCCAATTGAATGCGATGAATTCACGGGTGAGCGCGGCGGGATAATCGCGCGGATCCCGGAGCCGGTCAGCGGGGACCGGACTGGCAAATGGCTCAATGCCTTGCTTTTGGAAGAGCCAGCGCGCCCGCAGCATGTGAAAACTGTCGCTAACCAGCACGATCCGCGAAAGCCCGAGCCGATCAAGCAGCTGCTTGCTATAGATCGCGTTTTCTTCCGTGCTGCGGCTGCTCTCTTCGAGCAGGATAGCCTCTTCCAGCACACCGGCAGCCATCAGGATTTCGCGGCAGGCTTGCGCTTCCGTGCGCGGATAATACTCGGATTGACCGCCCGCGCACAACAATAGCGGCGCAAAGCCCTCATGCCAGAGCGCCGCCCCGTGGCGGCTGCGGCGCAGTAACGCGGGTCCTGGCCGGCCATCTTTGCGCAATCCCGAGCCGAGAACGATGATGATGTCGGCGGGTTCGGCGCTGTCTTGCTCGCCGATGACGGTGGCCGCCAAGACAAATCCAAGGAGATACAAGACCAATGCCAAAATACCCAATAGCAGAAACCGCTTAATTCGATGCGTCAGTCGCCCTTTTTGCGCGGCTGTCATTGGCTTCCACTAACGATTGCTAGCGCTGCCGAGAGCGATGTGCCCAAAGGCAGTCAATGAACCTGAATTCAGCTTGGCCATAAACGATCGCGTACGGCGCTATCGCCGCGCAATCAACACTCGCTATATCCACAGGTGAGGCACTTGCGGCAGTTCTCGGCGCGAATCAGCGTGATCGTGCCGCAAGCCGGGCACATATCCGCGCCTGATATTGTCGAGTTAATCGTCGTGCCGCCATCAGCATCGCCAATATCGGCTGTGGTCTTGGCTTGCGCAATGGGCAGGTTCAGTTGCTGTGGCTGATCCTCGGGGAAGAATTCCAACTGCAATACGCGCGCCACCGCGTCCGGCAAGGAAAGAACGCGCTTCGGTCCGAAGCCGATCGGGCGCGCCCCGCCGATATCCTCCAACTGCTCGATTATCAGCTTGAGCATGTCGCGGCGATTATGCGGCGCGGTCGTGCGCAGCTGCAGCGAGATCATCCGCCCCAAGCTCTCGGCATCGGCTTGTATATCCGTGCCCGCCTTGGCAATGGCGATGAAAACCTCAAAGGGATTCTCTTGCTCATCATGGTTGATGGTGATGTAGGCAGTGCCAAAGGGCGTCTGCGTCTTTACCGTTCGGCCCTGCAAGATATCGGGCCGCGGATAGACATGATGGGGCGTCGTGGCTGGCTCGGTGTCCTCGCTGCCCTGAAGCGCCTCCATTTCGCTCTCGGCGCGTTCATCACCCTTGAGCATCAACACTTGTTCATCGCGGCTGCCATCGCGGTAAATCGTGCCGCCCTTGCAGCCAAGCTCGTACATATACTTGTACAACTCGCTGACCTGCTCAACGCTGTATTCGTTGGGCACATTGCATGTCTTCGAGATGGCGCTGTCGATCCAGCGCTGGAAGGCGCCTTGCACCTTGATATGCTCATCGGGCGACAAGTCCATTGCGGTGACGAAATATTCGGGCAGCGCCTCCGCGTCCGGATGCGCCTCGTACCAATCTTTCACGATCGGCGCCTGCTCTTCATGCAAGCCGAGGCGGCTCTTGCGGTAATAGACCCAGGAGAAAAACGGCTCGACGCCGGTGGAAGTATTGACCATCGTGCCGGTGGTGCCGGTGGGCGCTTGCGTCAACAGCGTAACATTGCGAATGCCATCGCGGCGGATCTTCTCGCGCGCCTGATGGGGCATCACCTGCATGAAGCCGCTCTCCAAGAACTTTTCGGCATCAAACATGGGAAAGGCGCCCTTTTCCCGCGCCAGATCGCTCGATGTCTCGTAAGCCGTTACCGCGATGGTCCGGTAGATATCATCAATGACATCAACCGATTCATCGCTGCCGTATCGGACGCCGAGCTTCAGCATCAGTTCGGCGATGCCCATCGTGCCCAGCCCGACGCGCCGCTCCGACATTTGCACCTTGCGGTTCTCTTCAAAGAAATAAGGCGTCGTGTCAATGACGTTATCCAGGAAACGCGTTGAATACGCCACCGTGCGGCGCAGGTCGTCCCAGGCGACGTCATGTTTGCTTTCATCGTAGAATTTCGACAGGTTGATCGCGCCCAGATTGCAGACCGAAAAAGCGCCGAGCGGCTGTTCGCCACAGGGATTGGTGCAAATCTGCGGATTGAAATACCAGCTATTCGCCATTTTGTTGCTGCGCTCGCGGAACCAAACGCCCGGCTCAGCGCTGGCCCAAGCGCTCTCGATGATCGCGTCCCAAAGCTCGCGCGCTTTAATCGTCTTATAATGCGAGACTTTGCGCCCGGTCGCCATCCAGGTATCCAGATCGCCATCCCACAATTCGTCGAAATCCGGATCGCGCGTATCAGGGAAGAGCAGCTCCCAATCATCATCCCGCTCGACCGCCTCCATCAACTTGTCCGAGACGCCGACGCTAATATTGGCGTTGGTGATCTTGCCCGATTGCCGCTTGCTGCTGATGAAGCTGAAAATGTCCGGATGCCAATCATTCAGGATGAGCATCAGCGCGCCGCGCCGGCTGCCGCCTTGCTCAATGAGCCCGGTGACGAAACTGTAAAGCCCGCCCCAAGAAACGGCGCCGCTGGACCGCCCGTTTACGCCTTTCACGTACGCGTGCCGCGGGCGCAAGGTCGACAGGTTGATGCCGACGCCGCCGCCGCGCGACATAATCTCGGTCATCTGCGCCAATGCCGTCATGATCCCATCGCGCGAATCTTGCGGCGAGGGGATGACATAGCAGTTGTAGTAGGTCAAGTCTTGATCCGTGCCGGCGGCGGTGAGGATGCGCCCGCCGGGCACAAACTTCCAATCATCAAGCAGCCAGCGGAACTTCTCCGTCCATTCGTTTCGTTTCGCCGCGTCATCCTCGGTTTCGGCGACGCCGCGCGCTACCCGATCCATCATTTGACCCGGATCGGTCTCAATCGGCTTGTCCACATGCTCCAGGTCGCGGACTACAACCGAGCCATCGAGAAGGGTGACCGTGATCTGCGGCAGGTCAATTCTATCCACCGTGCCGATCTCGCGCTGGCCCGTCTTGGCGTTAAGGACCACGATGACCGTATCGCCGACCTTCAGGCTTGCGCGCGTCATATCCTTCTGCGCGTAGCGGTCGAGGAAGATTTTGTAGCCTAACTCGTGCAATTTGCTGGTCTTAACTTGTGGCTGTATCATGACGCGGATTTCCTTTAATGCGCCGATGAGCCCCGGCGCCCATAGTGTAAACGCAATAACGCTTGTGGAGTCATCACCACACTTGGCGCATGGCGTCAAAATTGGGCATGATTGCGTGAATGCTTCGTCAAGGAAGGTGCTTACTTTTATAGCACGGAAACATCGACTTTGCGAAGCAATCTTCGGCGAGTTTGAGTCCAATTTTGATTAAGAACGCGCTTCCACCCGGATAAGAAGTTGCCGCTTTAAGGGTAGCACACCCGTTCTAAAATTGCAAGTTCCAGTAAGCGAAAAGGCGGACTCGATGAGCCCGCCTTCCTTTGCTTAAGGTGGCTTTGCGGTCAGCTATTGCCGGCGATTGCGCTTGCGCAAGAACGCCGGCAGCTCGGTGTTCTTGGGATCGATGTTGTCATAAGTCCGCTGTTCTTCCTGCGGCGGGGACGGTGGCGCGAGGCGGTTGCGCTGGAAGGGCGAAGCTGAACCCGATCCGCCGCCGGCGGCCGCGTTCTCGCCCGGCGCCTGCACTTCCACGTCCTCGTAAATGGATCGCTGAACCGCAGGGGGCTGGGGCAAAGGCGATGCTTGGCGAATCGGCAAGGCGCCCGCTTCCTTCATTGTGGTTTCCAGCCGGCTGCGTTCGAAACCGGTGGCGATGACTGTGATATGAACCTCGTCGCCCATGCTTTCGTCTATGTGGGCGCCGAAGATGAGGTTGCACTCCGGATGGGCGCTGTCTTTAATGATGGCGGCCGCTTCATTGACCTCAAAGAGCGTCAGGTCGCTGCCACCGGTTATCGAAAACAGAATGCCACGGGCGCCGTCGATTGTGACATCAAGCAGGCCGCTGGTAATCGCCAGCTCGGCGGCCGATCGCGCGCGGTCATCGCCGGCCGCCCGTCCCACCGCCATCAAGGCGGCGCCGCCTTCGGACATCACCGTGCGCACATCGGCGAAATCAAGGTTGATCAAGCCGGGCACGGTAATCAGTTCGGAGATCCCCTGGATGCCTTGGCGCAGCACATCATCCGCCAAGGAGAAGGCTTGCTGCAGGGTTGAGCGCTTATCCGCCATTTGCAGCAGTCGGTCATTGGGAATCACGATCAGCGTATCGACCTGGCTCTTTAGCGCTTCAATGCCGGTCTTGGCCAATTGGGCGCGGCGCGTTCCCTCAAAAGTGAAAGGGCGGGTCACAACGCCGATTGTCAGCGCGCCGAGTTCTTTGGCGATCTGCGCGATGACCGGCGAGGCGCCGGTGCCCGTGCCGCCGCCCATGCCACAAGCGACGAAAATCATGTCGGAGCCGCGCAGTACCTCAAGCAGATCTTCCGAGCTTTCTTCGGCGGCTTTACGCCCGATCTCCGGATTGCCGCCAGCGCCCAGCCCGCGCGTCAGCTTGTCGCCAATGCGGACGCGCGTCTTCGCCTTGGACAGCATCAATGCTTGGTTATCGGTGTTGACTGCGATAAATTCGACGCCGCCCAGTCCTTCGTTGATCATGCGATTGACGGCGTTGCCTCCGCCACCGCCAACACCAACGACTTTGATCTGCGCGAAGTTTTCTCCAGTTATCAAATCATTGACCATAATGTCTACCCTCGTGTATCAGCGCGTTGAGCCAACGCGCGCGACTTTACCCACTGGTCATTGTACGCGTATTAGCGGCGTGCGCAATTCAAATACGCGGCAATAATTCACATTAATTTTCGGCTCCGCTTCTCAATCATCTTGCGGCAAAAAGCGGCGTAGTATCTCATTCATACGGCGCCCCCACTGGTTCACCGGAATGCCCATCGTATCGACCGTTTCCGGCTCGACCATGGCATCCATCTCCAAGCCAAGCCGCAGCAATCCAACGCTGGTGCTGTAAGACGGGTTCTTGAGCGTATCGGCGATACCGGTGATTTTCTCTGGATGCGCCAGACGCACCGGCATATTGAGAATCCGCGACGACAGATCGCGATAACCGGGCAGTTGCGAACTTCCGCCGGTTATGACCGCGCCCGCCCGCAATAAGCCCGCATAACCCGACCGCTTTATCTCTTTTTCCAGCAGCTCAAAGATCTCCTCGAAGCGCGCCTCAATCACCATCGCCAGATCGCGGCGCGATACCGGCAGAATCTCCCCGCCGAATGGCTCGACCGGGAAGACCTCCGATTCGCTCACCGCGTTCATATCGGCATGCCCGCGTTGTATCTTGACTTGCTCTGCCAAGCCGAAGGGTACGCGCATCCAGTAGGTGATGTCTTGCGTGACGTGGTTGCCGCCGACCGGTATGATCGCTGTATGCCAGACGGTGCCGTCAATGAAGATGGCCAGATCAGTTGTGCCGCCGCCAATATCGATGACCACCGCCCCCATTTCGCGTTCATGGCTTGTCAATACAGCGTCGCCAGCCGCCAGCGGATTAAGAATGAAGCGATCCACCAGTACGCCGGCCGATTCCACCGCGTCTTCGAGGTTGGCCAAGCTCGTTGTCGAGGCGGTGATAATATGCGCGTCCACTTCGAGGCGGAAGCAATGCATGCCCAGCGGGCTGCGGATGCCCTCCTGCCCATCCAAGGTATAGCTGCGCGGTACGACGTGCAAAATCTCGCGGTTATGAGGAATGGCGATATTGCGGGCGACGCTCATCGCCTTGTCCAAATCTTCCGCTCCCACGCTTCGCGTACCGGCGATGGTCGCCAAACCGCGGCTGGTCAGCGACGATATATGGCTGCCAGCTACGCTGACAAAAGCGCGGTTGATATCATATCCGCTGGACTTCTCCGCCTCGCGTACTGACTTGGCAATGGCGGATGAGAGCGCGCCAACATCATTGACAACGCCCTTCTTCATCCCGTCGCTCGGCGCAATGCCCAAACCGACGACATACACATCTTCAGGACGCACCTCGCCAACAATCGTACAAATCTTGTGAGTGCCAACATCAAGGCCTACTACTAAGTCACCCATGGCGATCTAAAGCTCCCATAATACGCTGTAGAATGGCGCGGCGAAGTTCGCGATATTCAGTTCGGCAATCGGAATCGCGCGACTAATAATGTTCTCCACCAGCACCTTGTACATTTTGACTTTCTCGCTCATCACCTTGGCCGACTCACTGCCCATCCAGACTTGCCAACCCAATTCATTGGTCCAACCCAAGCCGTGTACGGGATGGAAACTCAGGTGCTCGCCCGGCGGCAAGATGTCCTTCAACCGCAGCGCGCCCAATACCTTGTCTCCGGTGAAGTCATCCGCGCTTGGCTTCGGTCCTGCGCTATCGTCCGCTATGAGATAGACGTGCAGAAGGTTCGGCATCTCGGCGCGGGCGTGCATCACCCGTCCCTGTATATCAATCCAGGTCTCCGCGCCCGCGTCCGACCAAACGATGGCGGGTTGCCGCTCTTGCACATCAATCGTTATCAAGTTGGGGGGCCAGCCAAGCTCGACCGAAATATCGGCGATCGATGAAGACCGCAGCACGCGCTGGCGAATCTGCTCAGGATCCAGCCAAAACATGTGATAATCGGCGATATCGGAGAACGCGAATACCTCCTCGCTCGTGATGTGGTTGTTACCCCGGACTTGAATCGACCGCACATAAAAAACATCGCTGGAAAAGAACAGCAGCAGGATGAGAACGAACAAGACAAACATGATGGCGCTAGATACGCGCCAGCGCGTGATTCCGCGGCTTCGCTCGGTTCGCGCCGCCGGTCGCTTCGGCGTCGTGCCAGGCGCAACCCGGTACAGTACGCCGGGCGCGCGATCCGGCTGCCGCCTATGTGCTTGGACATGACTCGCCACTCGGGGTCTTCCACTGGTCGCTGGATGCAGGCGCCGCTCAATTCGGGCTTCAGTGTACTATCGCTCAAAGCACGGCGCAATCTAACTGGGGCGCAATATCAGTCCCAATCGCCGAGTGTCTGAATCTCCAGCTCCAGCGCGACACCGGTGGCTTTGGCGACTCGTTCCCGCACCTGGCGAATGAGTTCAGAGTAATCGCTAGCGGTCGCGCCGTCGCCAGTGTTGACAAAGAAATTGGCATGAACCGCGGACACTTGAACCGAACCGACCCGCAGTCCCTTTAAGCCAGTGGATTCAATCAATCGTCCGGCGAAGTCTCCCGGCGGATTCTTGAAGATGCTGCCAAGGCTGGCGCCCGGCGGCTGGGTGCGGCGCCGGTAGTCGTTGTATTGGTCCATACGTTCTTGAATTGCTTCTGGTTTATCGCGTTCTAATCTAAACGCGGCTTTCATCACGAAGAAGCGCCTGTCGCCGCGAACTTTGAGCTGCGAATGGCGATAGCCGAATTGCATGCCCAGCGTCTCAATCCGGCGCTCTCCGAGATCCCCGTCTAGAATGAGCGTCCTTGCGAGCGACCGGGCGATATCGCTCCCATGCGCGCCGGCGTTATTGACCACGGCGCCGCCTACCGTACCCGGGACCGCAATGGCCCATTCCATACCGCTTAGCCCGTTTTCCTGGCAATAGCGCGCGAGGCGAATGAGATTGGTTCCGCTGCTGGCAGTGACGATGCCCGCTTCCGCTTCGATTTCGTGACTGATTGCTGTAGCGCGATTGATGATGGTCAATCCGCGGATGCCGGCGTCCGACACCAGGATATTGGCGCCGCCGCCAATGACAGTCACGGCAAGCCCTCGCTGCCAAGCCTGCCGCGCGAGTTCGAGTGTTTCGCTGTAATCGGGATCTTTGGCAATGTGAAGATAATCGGCCGGTCCGCCAAGGCGCGCGGCGGTAAAACGCGCCAGCGATTGACCTGTCTGCAGCCCGTCAATCGAAGCCGCATCCCACGAGGGCATCGGGCTCATGACCGCTCTGCGAGGAATTTGTCCGCAATCAGATTGGCGTCGCCCGCGCTGAAAATCAATACAGCTGCCGGCGCGCGGACTTTGCGGCGCAATATGTCGGCAGCAGCATCGAACGAGGGCACGTAGTCTGCGCGGCATTCGATTGACATGGCCTTCACCAGCGCCTCGCTGGAAACGCCCTTGAGCGGCGCCTCGCGCGCGGCGAAGATGGGTGTAACCAGCACGCCTTGCGCGTCCGCAAACGCTGTGACAAAACCCCGCCAAAACTGTTTTACGCGGGAATACGTATGCGGCTGCCAAACAGCCCAGATTTGACACTCGGGAAAATGCAGGCGCGCCGCCTCGATATTGACCCTGATTTCGCTGGGATGGTGCGCGTAATCATCAATCACGGTCACGCCGTCGCGCTCGCCGCGGACCTCGAATCGCCGAGCTGTCGCCCGGAAACTGGATAGCGCATCGGCGCTTTCCTCGGGGCTGACGCCGCGCCGCTCCGCTGCGGCAATCGCCGCCAGCGCGTTCAATACATTGTGCGCGCCGGGTACGCCCAGCGTCAATTCGGCGCGCGGCGAACTATGGCGCAATATACTGGCGATAACTGACCCGCCGCTGAATCGCAGATCCTCCGCCCGCCATTCCGCCGCCGCGTTGTTGATGCCGTATGTGGTCAGATTGCCCCCGCCAGCTTGATGCGCTTCAGCGATTGACAGCGCCGCGTCGTCATCAGCGCAGGCCACCAAATGTCCCTCAGGCGCAATGGCGTCGACGAAAATCCGGAACGCGATAAGCGTCTGCGCAGGCGTCTTGAAGAAATCGGGATGGTCGTGCTCAACATTGGTTACGACGGCAAGCTGCGGGCGCAGCCCATGGAACATATTGTCATACTCATCGGCTTCGATGACGAAAGACGGTCCCTGGCCGACTCCGGCGTTCGTTCCCCAATTTGCCAGTGTGCCGCCGACAATAAAACTCGGATCTTGAGCCGCGCGCTTCAGGACATGAATGATCATGGAGGTCGTCGTTGTCTTGCCATGTGTGCCCGCGATCGCAATCGTATCGCAATTATGAAGGATCGCGCCCATAAAGTCCTTGCGAGTGTAGACCGGGATATTCCGCGCTCGCGCAGCCAAGATCTCGACGTGGTCGGCGGCGGCGGCTGATGTGGCCAAGACCACATCGGCGCCTTTGACATGCCGCTCGTCATGACCAACAGAGACGCGCGCGCCAGCGGCCGCCAAAGCCGCTGTAAGCGGGTTGCCCTTCAAGTCCGACCCGCTCACGGTGTAGCCACGCTCCAGCAGAATCCGCGCAATCGCCGACAAACCGGCGCCGCCAATCCCGATGAAGTGAATGCGTTGGCTCGTTTCCAGCTTCAGCATCTATCGGCAATGCCTTTCCCATTCGCGCGTCTAATGGCGGGCAAGCACGGTCCGATTGCAGTTCAACTCGCGCTTGTTTCCATCAATAGCCCCGCCAAGGCGGCCGCGCCATCGCGCTCGCCCAGCGCCCGCGAGCGCCGGCTCATCTCGCTTAGCCGCGCGTCGTCATGCAGTAGCGCGGTTACGGAGTCATACAGCTTGGCTGGCAAGTCTTCATCGTTCAACTGAATCGCCGCGCCCCGCTTGCATAGATAATCAGCATTCACCTTCTGATAGCGCCAGGCGTGCGGATAAGGCGCCAGGATCGCTGGCAGACCAAATAGCGGGAGCTCCGCCAGCGTGCTGGCGCCCGCGCGGCATACGACCAAATCAGCGGCGGCCAGCGCCAGCCCCATATCGTCGTGCAAATAGGGGAAGGCTTGATAGTCGGGGTGGTCCGCCAATTCGCCCGCCGCCTGCAACGCTCGCTCCCAATCCAGCTCGCCAGTGATATGCAGGATCTGCGCGCCATCATCCAGCAAGTGCCCGAGATGCGCTGCCAGCGCGATATTGATGCTGCGAGCGCCGCGGCTGCCGCCAAAGACCAGCAGAGTCCTGCGCGTCGAATCCAGCGTGAAGCGCTCAAGCGCCTTTTCGCGCGTCGCTGTCAGCCGGCTGCCTTGCAGGGGATAGCCGGTGACGACCGTTTTCCCCGGTGGAAAATACCGCGCTGACGTCTCAACCGAGATGGCGATGATCGCGGCGAAATGCCGCAAGACTTTGATTGTCAAGCCCGGTTCAATATCGGGCAGGTGGATGACGATGGGAATGCCGAGCGCGCGCGCGGACAGCGCCACGGGCAAGTTGGCCCAGCCACCTGTAAGCAGAATGACTCGCGGACGGATCTGTAATAGCTTAACCAGCGATTGAATTGAGCCGACGCCTAATTTTACCAGGCTGTTCGCGGCGCGGAGCGGATTGACGCCGTGCAAGGGTCCGGCGAAGACTTCATGATAGTCGTCGAAGTCAAGCGCCGATTGCAGAACCAGCTCGCGTTCCATGCCGCCTGCCGAGCCGACGAAGTGCAGCTCCGGCGCCTTACCGTGGTCCCGCCGCAGCGCTTGGGCGGTCGCCAGCGCGGGATAAACGTGCCCGCCGGTTCCGCCAGCTCCGATCAAGATTCGCAATATCGCTTCTCCGTTCCGCAGTTGATTTCCGCCGCGTCGCCACACGATAGACGCTCAGCATCAATCCAACGCCGATCATCACCACCAGCAGCGAAGAACCGCCGAAGCTGATTAGGGGCAAGGGCACACCGGTTGAGGGAACGGCGCCCGTCATTACGGCGATGTTCAGCAGCGCCTGGACAATCACCCAGGACGTGAAACCGACGCAGAGCAGCGAGCCGAAGTTGTCCTTGGCGCGGCGCGCAAATTGGAAGCCGCGGATGGCGAAGACTATGTACAAGGAGACAACAATGGCGGCGCCCAGGACGCCAAGCTCCTCGCCAATAATGGCGAAAATGCTATCCGTATGAGGCGCCGGCAACGCCCCGAATTTCTGCTCCGAGTGACCGATGCCTACGCCGATCCAACCGCCGCGCAAAAATGCGGTGATCGCCTGCAGCGTATGGTAATCCGATAAGGTGACATCGCTGAAGCCGGCCAGAAAGTCGGCGATGCGCTGCTGCGCATAGGGCCGGCTTTCAATCACAATCACCGACACGACGCCGGCCAATCCGCCCACCGCTCCCATCTGTATAATGTTGGCGCCGGCGACAAAGTACATGACGCCCGCTGTTAGCGCGACAATCGCCGCCGAACTTAGATCCGGCTGCGATACGATAAGGCCGCTCAATGTACCCACAACGATCATAAACGGTATGAGGCCGAAAAAGAAGTTGTCAACCCGGGTGTTCTTGGAGCCCAGCCACGCGGCCATGTAGAGCACAGTTGCAAACTCCGCCAGCTCTCCCGGTTGAAAGCGCCCGCCGCTGAACGAGCGCTGGGCGCCGAATTTGACCTCGCCGAATAAGCGCACGGCAACCAGCAGCACAATTGTCAGCAGCAGCAGCCAAAAGGCGAATCGCTTCCAAAAGCGGTAATCGATCGCGGCAAATATGAGCAACGCCGTCACTGACAGTACGACATTGCGCAGATGTTCCTCCACGAAAAAGCCGGTCGCCGTGCCGTAGGTATTGTTGCTCCAGTCCCAGGTTGAGCTGAACACCATCAGCGAACCTATAGCCAACAATAAGAGGACTGCCGCCACCATGGGTTTGTCCAGCGTCGCCAGAAAGCGCCGCCTCTGAAATGCGGCCGAGCGGGCGCCAGAGGCGCTTTCCGCCGAGGGAAAGACGCCCCGTCGAATCGCGCGGCGGATGCGACGCTGTCTGGCGTCATGCTTGTGTCGCTCAGTCATAGCGTCTCCATATGGGATTGGCGAATCGGCCGGTATCGATTGCCAAACGCAAGCCGCCCCCTGCTGACAAACTTCCCTTTTTAATGCTTTGGGTCGCGTAGACACTGATCATCGGAAGGGCTGCGGCCGCCTTTAGACTTGGCAAATTCACTGTATTGCCGCTCATGCTCCTACCGCCGGCTGAATGATGATGACCATTATAGTTGAGAAACCAATTGACGAAAGTGATCCCCGCGCTCGGCGAAATCCTCATAGGCATCGTAGCTGGTGCCGCCCGGCGAAAGCAGAACGACATCGCCGGCTTTGGCCACTTCCGCCGCCTTTTCCACCGCCTGTTCCAACGTCTGCGCGCGCGAAACCTTGCCGTCGCCGACGCGCATCTTCGACAGCAGCTTCATCACCTTGGTCGACACTTGTTTGTCGCCGTCGTCGCCGAAGACGATGATATGCCGCGCTTTGCGCAAAGCAAACGACATCGCCGCTTCCCAGGGCAAGTCTTTATCAGTGCCGCCGATAAGGAGCACAAGCGGCTCATCATAGCTCGCCAGTGCGGCCAGGGTGCGTTCGGGCGCCGTGGCGATGCTATCATTCACCCAGGCGACGCCCTTGAGCGAGCGCACTGTTTCCAGGCGGTGCTCAATCGGGCTGAAGGCGCGTATCGCTTCTTGCATTACATCGGGCGCAAGGCCTGGTCGGTCGATTGCCAATCCCATCGAGCCGGTGATCGCGCAGGCAGCCAGCACATTCAAGACATTGTGATCGCCACGCAGCGGGATGTCGTTCCGCTCGCAGACGACATGGGGGCTCGCGTTATAACTGGCGGAGCCGGCGACTAGCAGTCGCCCCCCCAGCATGAAGGCGCCATCCGGCATCATCTCGTATTGGCTGAATGCCAGCAGTTCGCCCGCGACGATTTGTTCAAGGGATCTGCTTCCCTCGTCATCCCAGCCGAGCACCGCTACATCGCCAGGACCCTGGTAGCGCAGTATATTGGCTTTCGCCGACGCATAACTCTCGAAGCTCCCGTGCCTGTCAAGGTGGTTGGGTGTCAAATTGAGCACCGCGCCGACTTGTGGGCTCCTCGTCATCAACTCCAGTTGAAAACTGGAAAGCTCCATGACGACAATATCATTTGCCTTGATGCGCGGCAGGTCCCCGATCAGCGGATTGCCGATGTTGCCGCCCAGCCACACCTTGTAGCCAGCCCGTTTCACGATGCTGGCCACCAGCACGGTCGTAGTGGTCTTGCCGGCGCTGCCGGTAATGCCAATCACCGGCGCCGGGCAGCGCTCGATGAAGAGCTGCGCGTCATTGGTGAAATGTATGCCGCGTCTGCGCGCCAACTTCAGCACCGGGAGATCCAGCGGGACACCGCCGGAAACGCAGACGCAGCGCGCCCCGTCCAAGACTTCGTTCCGATGCCCGCCGAGCTGAAAGCGGACGCCCGGAAAGTCGCGGCGCCGCAGCCCCAACTCCTTTGCGCTGCGGCTGTCCGTTATCGTGACCTCAGCGCCCGCCGTCGGCAGCCAGCGCGCCAAGGCTTTGCCACCCCGGCCAAAGCCAAATACAACAACTCTTTTTCCAGCCAGGGAATCTCGTTCAGGCATTTTCGCGAGGCGATCTCTTTCCCGTGCGCGAAATAAGGAACATGTTCAATTATAGTGGATTGGTCTTTTGCGGTTTGGCGTCAAGCAGCCAATTCGCATTGAATGGGCTGTCCGTTACTGGACGTGAGAACCCGCCATTCGCCCCCCATACCCGGCCCCGTCCGCTAAGCCGCCGCGTCTCACAATAATGCCAGCGCGACGCCGACGAATGCGCTGAGAATGCCGATCAGCCAAAATCGCTGCACGATCTGCGTCTCGCTCCAGCCGCCTAACTCAAAGTGATGATGGATGGGCGTGCGGCGGAAGGGCCGAATGTCAACGCCGTAGAAACGGCGGCTCAGTTTGGCGGAGGCGACTTGCAGAAGCACGCTCACGATTTCCATGACCGGCACAATCGCGATCACCGGCAGCAGCAGCCATTCGCCAGTCATTACCGCGACAGTACCCAGCGTGGCGCCCAGCGCCAGCGAGCCGGTGTCGCCCATAAACAACTGCGCCGGATGCGCGTTGTACCAGAGAAAGGCGAAACAAGCGCCAACGATGACGAAACACAATTCGACCATGTAGATCTGATCATGCAAGAAGGCGATAATGCCAAAAGCGCCGAAAGCGCTGGCGGTGATGATGCCGGCTAAGCCATCGAGCCCGTCGGTCAGGTTAGTCGCGTTGGATGACGCGACGATGACGAAGGTGCTGATTGGGATGAAGAGCAGCGGATGAAGCGGGACCCTGGCGTCGACCAGGGGCAGATGAAGACTGTTCGCGTAAGAGAATTCAAAGTAAGAAATTATCGCTGAGGCGCTTAATGCCAGCAAGATTTGCAGGGTGAATTTCAGCTTGCCCGAAAGCCCCTCGCCGATGTTGCCGCGCGAGGTCTGAATGCCTTCCCAATCATCAATCAAGCCCAGCAGGGCGAAGCCTATCAGCACGATCAGCGGCACGAGAATGCTGCGTCCTTCGCCGACTTCGACAATGCGGGAGATGTTGAGCGCCAGGGTGACCGCGATGGCCGGCAGGATAATCATGATGCCGCCCATGGTCGGCGTGCCGATCTTGCGCGCATGGTGGCTGTCCATCAGTTCGGCGCGGATCTGCTTGCCCAAATTGAAGCGATGCAGAACCTCGACGAATGGACCGCCCCAGATGACGCCGAGCAAAAAGGTCGCGCCGCCTACAGTGAGCGCCAGCGGAAATTGGCCGTCCATAATTCCACGCTTCCTAGCTTTCTTCGGCTTCGAGGGCGGTCCTGTCCGCTGCCAGGCGATTGCGCGCTTCGTCATCCGGAATTTCGAGCAGAATCACCAGCCGGTCTGCGATGCGCTTGAACACCTGCGGCGTAACCGCATAGCCGTAATACGCATTTGGGCGGTCCAGCTTAACCAAGATGACCGCCTGCGGATCATCGGCGGGCAGCGCGCCGACGAAAGTAACTATCGACGAGTGCTCGCCATATTCCTGACCGACCGCAGTCGAGATCCAGGCGGTGCCCGGCTTGCCAGCGACGGTATAGCCGCGCATGAACGCGCCCGGCGCGCCTTCGCGCACCACTCGGATCATCATGTCTCTGACGATCGCGGCAGTCTCCGAAGATACGACGCGGCGTACGGTTGTGGGGCGCGCTTCTTCAACGCCATCTTCGCCGATCACTTGCCTTACGATGCGCGCCTGCCGCATAATGCCATCATTGGCGAGCGCGCTGAAGGCGGTGATCAACTGCATAGAGGTAACCTTCAGATCCTGACCGAAACTATTGTAGCCGAGGTAACTCTCGTTCCAATTGGTATCGCCCAGCATCCTCACCTCGCCCGGCTCTTCAGCGAACAAGCCCACGCCTGTCGGTTGACCGAAGCCGAAAGCCCGCATCATGCTGTAAAACTTCTCGATGCCCATCTCAAGCCCGATGGTCGCCGCGCCCACATTCAGAGATCGGATCAAGACAGTCGCCGCATCCGAAACGCCATGCGACTGAAAGTGTCTATTATAAATCTCCTGCCCACCCACTTCCAGCAAGCCGCTGTCATTGTACGTCCAATAAGGTGTGATCGCGCCTGTTTCAAGCGCGCTCGCCACCGTCAACGCCTGCATAATTGAGCCCGGTTCGTAAGCGTCCTGAACCGCGGAGTTTACCAGCAAGCTTGGATCTTCAATTTCCAGGAAGCGATTTGGATCCATGGTGGGGTAGTTTGCCAAAGCCAGGACATCGCCGTTGCGCGGATCCATCACGATAACGGCGCCGCGATACGCTTGGTATTCGTCTACCGCCGCCTTTAATTCGCTCTCGACCCAGAACTGAACATCTCGATCCAGCGTCAGCACGATATCTTTGCCGCGCTGTTCCGCCGGTCGTTCTTCCGGCAGGCCAAACGGCACATTGCTAATTGACAGATCCAGCACGCGCCCTGACAGCGTATCGTTAAAGGCGCCTTCCACACCGAGCGTACCCACCAGCCCTTCATCCAACACGATGCCGATCACGTGGGCGGCGAGCGTCCCTTGCGGATAAAAGCGCTTGGGTATCTCTTCCAGCCCAAGCGAGATTTCATCAAGCGCGGCGATCGCCTGGCCCTGTTCCGCCGAAATCGGACCGGCGACGAATTCCCAGACATTCTCACTGTTGATCTTGCGGAAGAGCTCGAATTCGTCGATGTCCAGGACGGCCGCCATGTCCTTCATCAGCCGCTCGTCGTCCGCGACCAGCGCCGGGCTGACGCCGAGACGATACTGCACGATGTTGAATGCGAGCGGCTCGCCGTCTCGGTCGAATATGAGACCGCGCTCGGCCGGAACGCGGAGCGTTGTGTTTGTAACGGAGCTGCCGATCTTTTCCAGTTCTTGCCGCACGGATCTCGGGAAGAACTGGAAATTCGCCAGATTGATGACCAGGTAGGCGGCCATCAATATAAGGAAGATGGCGACAAAGGGCAGCCGCGCCTGGATTGTCGATTGCTGCTGTGTAAGTCCTTGCATGAGTTCGGATGCTCGCGTCAACTGCCAAAAGACTCAAACTGGTCTCGCAGGACGGTGAATTGCCGCGCCAGCCAGCCGCCAAATGTTTCTTGATAAGCTGGCAGCGATGCGTCGAGTTGGCTTGGCGCATTCGACTCCAGCGGCGCATCCACTCGCTGCGGATTGTAGCCCTCGATCAAGAGATAATCGATGTCGTTGTTGGTCGCCGGCCGAAAGCCGATCTCGACCGCGCGCGCATGTAGACGCGGCAAGGTACGGAAGCTGGCGATCTCGCCAATGAGCTGCTCATTCTGGCGTTTCAATTGATCGCGGTGACTGATGAGGTCTTCAATCTCCCGATTGGTGATGGCGAAGGACGCCACCTGCGAAAGATACAGGCTTCCCAAGATCAGCAGTACGGCGACGCCAAGAATCGCCATGGCGGTCGCCTGATTGCGTGTGCGAAAGCGTTTGCGACTGAATGTGTGCTGAATCCAAGCCTGCGACATGGACCATTGCTATCCATACAGTTGAGCCCGCGCCACCGGCAATGCTGCGGCGGCCGCGCCCGGTATTCTTTCAAATGTATTCGGATTGGCGTATCGCGCAACTCGCCATCACGCCGTTTCCAGCTTTTCAACAACGCGCAGCTTGGCGCTGCGGCTGCGCGGATTCTCCCTGATTTCTTCGAGTGAAGGGATAATCGGCTTGCGGTTGACCAGCCGCGCTTGCGCCGTCCTCTCTTCGATAGACGCCATGCCAGGCGGCGGCGCAATCGTCGTTGACAGCTTTCGAAACGCATGCTTGACAATGCGATCTTCCAGGCTGTGAAAACTGATCACCGCCAGACGGCCGCCCGGTCGGAGGAGATCGACAGCGATAGGAAGCGCGCCTTCAAGAGACTCCAATTCACGGTTGACGCCGATGCGCAGCGCCTGAAACACCCGCGTCGCCGGATGCGTTTTCGCTGAACTGCCGGACGGTTTCGGCCGGACGCGCACCACCAGATCCGCCAAGTCAAGCGCGGAATGGATCGGGCGCTGCTCGGCGATGGCGCGGGCGATGCGGCGCGAGTGACGCTCTTCGCCGTAGCGATAGAGCAGGTCCGCCAGTTCGGTGATCCCCAAGCCATTGACCAATTCGCCAGCGGTCACGCCGTCGCTGCCGGCATCAAAGCGCATATCCAGCGGCGCCTTAAAGCGGAAGGAAAAGCCCCGCGCGGCATCATCCATTTGCAGTGACGACGCGCCCAGGTCCAGCAGAATCGCGTCAACGTCCTCCCACTTCATCGCCGTTGCGAACCTCGACATTTCGACGTAACCGCCGTGGACGAGGCGTACGCGGTCGTCGAATTCCCACAAGCGCTGGGCGGCGTACGCGATCGCGCTTTTGTCCAAGTCAATGCCCAGCGCCTGATCAATGCCAGCCCGCAGAAGCGCCAGCGTATGCCCGCCGCCGCCTATCGTGCCGTCGATCAACCGTTTGACGCCCGGTTCGTCGGCGCGCAAAACCTCGACGACTTCGCGCGCCATTATTGGAATATGCTGGTTCATCAGGCCCTAATCTCAATCGCGCGGGCAACTTCCAGCATACTCCATTTATGCGTTGCGGATGAGTCCGAACGGCGATTGACGCTTTGGCAGGCTATGGAAGGCCAGGATTGGATTTCGGTCAGCGCGGCCAAGCTCCTCTCCCTGATGCGTCGGGTCGCGTAGACACTGACCTGCGGGAGGGGCTGGGGCTGGCGTAGTAAGAGCGCCTAAGCTGCGTTCGCGGGTTGCCGGGTTCATGCTAAACTAAGGTATGTTCCGTCGCGTTGAAAGTGCCGATTCGCCACTCATGCTCTATCAGAAACCCACTCATATTGAGACGATTCTGAAGAACTTGCCAGCCAAGCCGGGCGTCTATCTGCTGAAGAATGGGGCGGGCAAGGTCATTTACGTCGGCAAGGCGAAACGGCTGCGCAATCGCGTGCGCAGCTACTTCACGACGGTTGCTGACGGCAACAGCAAGACCCTGCGCATGCGCGGGCTGGTTGAAGACATCGATTTCATCATAACCGAGAACGAAGTCAAGGCGCTGATCCTCGAAGAGACGCTGATCAAGAGACACAAGCCGCGCTTCAATATCGAGCTGAAAGACGACAAACGCTACCCCTATATTCGCGTTGGCTGGGGCGACGCCTTCCCAAAGGTCGAGACCACGCGCCGCGTCGTCGATGATGGTTCGCGTTACTTCGGACCCTACTCCGCCATGTGGGTGGTGCAGAAGACGCTGCGAGATTTGCGCAAAGCCTTCCCCTACTTGACTTGCGACCGTGAAATTACCGGTCAGGATGAGCGCGCTTGCCTCTTCCACGACATCAATCTCTGCAACGCGCCTTGCATCGGCGCCGTCGACCGCGATGAATACCGTTTCATGATTCAAGAGTTGATGGATGTCCTGGGCGGCCGCGCGGAACAAGTGCGCAGGCGGCTGAAAAGCGAGATGAAACAGGCATCGGGCCAGCTCAACTTCGAGGCGGCCGCCGCCATACGCGACCAACTCTGGGCGATTGATTTCATCACCAATAAGCATAAAGCGGTCGGCAAACACATGACTGATCACGATGTCATCGCTCTCGCCCGCGACGACCGCGAAGCCACCGTACAAATCATGTTCATCCGCAACGGCAAGCTCATCGGCAGCGACTCGCGCGCGATGGACAATACTGAAGGCGAGAGCGACGCCGCCGTGCTCGAGCAATTCATCAGCCAGTTCTACGCCTCCTCAAGCAATATCCCGCGCGAGCTCATCCTTCCCAATGAAGTGGAAGAGGCGCGCATCCTCGAACGCTGGCTTAGCGACAAGCGGGCGGGCGCAAAAGTGACGATTCATGTGCCGCAGCGAGGCGATAAACGCAAACTGATCGGCTTAGCGCAGGAAAACGCTCTGGAAAGCCTGCAGATGATGCGCGCCCAATACGAAGCCGACGCCACAAAACACGAACGGGCGATGGCGGAATTGCAGGAAGCGCTGAAACTGCCGCGCATTCCCAACCGGATCGAATGCTTTGATGTCAGCACGACGCAAGGCACGGCGATTGTGGCCAGCCGCGTCGTATTCGCGCGCGGCATCGCCCGCAAGAGCGAGTACCGCCGCTTCAATATCCGCACCGTGTCGCACAGCGGCTCGGACGATTACCAATCCATGAACGAAGCGCTGACCCGCCGTTTTCTGCGTTGGCGGCAAGCGGACGCGGCGGAAGCCGAGCTTTCGCCCGACGGAAGAGACAAGGACGAGACTTGGCGCCTGTTGCCCGATCTGCTTCTAATCGACGGCGGCTTGGGGCAACTCAATGTGGCGAAGTCAGTGCTGGCGGAATTCGGACTGTCCGATCGTGTGCCGCTGGCGTCGCTGGCGAAACGCATTGAAGAGATCTTTGTGCCCGACCAAGCCGATCCAATTTTGCTGCCGCGCCGCGGCGAGGCCCTCTACCTGGTGCAGCGCGTCCGCGATGAAGCGCATCGCTTTGCCATCACCAGCCACCGCAGGCAGCGTCGCAAACAGGGCATGGCCAGCCGCCTGGAGACCATCCCCGGCGTCGGACCCCAAAGACGCAAGGTCCTGCTCAAGCATTTCGAGAATTCTATCGACGCCATCAAAGACGCCAGCGTATCGGAGCTCGCGGCGGTCAACGGCATCAGCAAAGAAGTGGCGCTGGCGATCAAGAGTCACTTGGATTGAAGATAGTCGTCACTCCTGCTCGGAGCAGTCCAAGTCTTCGATCGCAGGAATGGCTTCCAGTTGGGCGCTCAGCAGTCCCGCCAGATTCTGTACAACATTCCAAAGTATATTGAGATTTATGTCGAGGTACGCGCGTGCCAGCCAGTTGCGCATGGCGCAGCCTGACACGGTCATACTCCCGCTTGAACTTCAATGATCGGTAGCGCTTCTTCGCATACCGCTTGTCGGAAATGCCGACTTAAGTCGTCGGATGGTCGCAAGTCAACTTCTCGGCCGATAATCTGGCTCAAGTCAACCATGTGCTGAAAGAACTCCAAGCCAACTTGCGCCTCCGCCTTGTACTCCACTAACAGGTCGATGTCGCTATCGAAGCGCAAATCGCCATGAAGAGCCGAACCAAAAACGGAATGACGCCGAATCGGCTGACCTGAGCAGTATTCGTGGATGGCGGCCAGCGGCAGATCAATTTTCGTTCGGCGCATCAAGGCGCGCTCCATTTGACTTGGCATTTACCGTATTGCGCGGTTATTCCCTAAATCCGCAGCTGATGCACGTGCCGGATGAAGTCTTGCGCCCGCAGCGCAGTCATCACCGATTCCGGCAAAGCCTCATCGAAGTTGAGCACCGTCAGCGTATTGCCGCCCGGCGCCGCCCGCCCCGTGTGCCAGCTGGCGATATTGATGCCGTTGTCCGCCATCAAAGTGCCGACCCGCCCGATAATGCCCGGCTGGTCGTGGCTGCCCATCACGAGCAGGTGGCCGCGCGGCTCAAAGTGAACGCGGTAATCGTTGATCTGCAAAATGTAAGGCTTTTGCCGGTCGAGCAGGGCGCCGGCGATGCTGATCTCTTCGCCGTTCTCCAGCGTGACCTGGCAGGTAATGACATTGCGGTATTCGCTGATTTTGATGCCTTTGGCTTGCGTGATCTGCCAGCCGCGCTCCGCCGCCCGCAGCGGCGCGTTGACGAAGCTAACGCTCTCGCCCAAAATCGGACGCAGCAAGCCTTTGAGGATGCCAACGGTCATCGGCTTTATTAGCCCATTCATATCGTCGCCGAATATCTCGATGGCGATGCGCCTAATGGGGCTGCGCGCCAATACGTGCTGAAGCGCGCCGATGCTTTCCGCCAATTGCATATAAGGGCGAATCTGCTCGTACGAGACGCCCGGCAGCAGCGGCATATTGACCACATTGCGATAATCGCGGTCGTTCAGCGCGTCAATCACTTGTTCCACAATTTGCAGCGACAGATCCTGCCGCGCCTCGGCCGTGTTGTCGCCGATATGCGGTGTATGAATCACCTTGTCCATGCCGATGAGCGGACTGTTGAAAGGCGGCTCTTCATTCCAGACATCGAGCGCAACCCCGCCCAAATGCCCATCCAGCAGCGCTTCCGCCAGCAGCGCTTCCTTGATGATGCCGCCATGCGCCGTATTGATGAAGCGCGCGCCCCGCTTCATCTGACGCAGCAAATCCGCGTCGAAAAAATCTTGCGTCTCTTTCGTCGCCGGCACGTGCATGCTGACATAATCGGAAGCGCCCAACAGTTCGCGCAGGCTGACCAGTTGAACCTGCGCCTCGTTGACTCGCTCTTGGCGGATGTAAGGATCGTAAGCCAGCACGGTCATGCCCAGCGCCAGGCAAAGCTGCGCCACCCGCTGCCCCACGCGCCCGAGCCCGACAATGCCGATCGTCTTGCCATGCAGCTGCGCCCCAACCTGCTGCGCGCGATCAAAAAGCCACCAGCCTTCGCGCAGGCTCTCTTGCGCGGCCGGCAGATTCCGATTAAGCGCCAGCATCAACGTCAATGTGTGCTCGGCGGCTGATATCGCGCTCCCCCCTGGCGTGTTCATCACCAGGATGCCGCGCTCGCTGGCGCAGTCGATATCGATGCCGGTTAAACCCGCTGACATGCGCGCAATCAAGCGCAGCTTAGGCGCTTGATCCAGCAAAGGCGCGTCCAGCCTAAAGTCCGAGCGGGTGATGATGGCGCACGCGTCTTGCAAGGCGGCGCGCACACTCGCCGTCTTCGGCGGCACAGACTGAACCGCCAAGTCGCTCTGCGCTTCCAACAGCGCCATGCTTTCCGGTGTGAGATCGGTAGCGACCACGACATTCAGCTGGCTCAAGCGAAGATCCTATTCCGTCTGATTTCGTCCAATACATCATGCAGGCTGCGAAATACGTTGTCGTTGATATCGGCAAAGTCTTCAACGCTGGAATGTGAGCGATCGGGCACGGTGAAGCAGGTCATGCCGGCCGCCAGCGCCGCCTGTGTGCCGAAGCGGCTGTCTTCCAGCGCCAGGCAGTTCTCAGGCGCGCATCCAAGTTGTTCAGCCGCGTGCAGATAGATATCGGGCGCCGGTTTGCCACGCGCCATGTATTCTGCCGAGTAGCGCTGCGGTATCAGGCGCTCCCAGCCCATCAGCCCTACAAAACGCTCGATGATCGCCTGCGAAGAGCTGGACGCGATGGCGCGCGGGATTCCGCGCTGGGCGGCGAAACGAATCAGCGCGTCAGCGCCGGGCATCGCCTTTATTCTTCCTGGCGGCAGCTTCAACATTCGATCTGTGATTGCCGCTTCTATCGCCGCTGGCGAGTCGCCCAGTTTGGGATAATGCCCTTGCAGAATCACTGCGAATTCATCAACCCGCATGCCAACACTCTCATCGCGTATTTCGTCCAAATACCTGTAACCGCAAGACTCGATCAATTCGACTTCGACCTCATGCCAAACCGGCTCGGAATCGACCAGCAAGCCGTCCATATCAAAGATGATCGCCTGATATTCCATGTCTAAAGCACGTCCTTAAATTCGCAATTGAATTGATCCTGAAGCGACCGGTCGCGAAAAGCCAGCGCCCCGGATTCCCATGCCGCTAAAATGCCCCGGCGATAAACCGGTTCATGCGCCTTGCCGCGCGCCGCTTCCCATCCTCGGCGTCCACAAGCAAGCGGCAGAATTGGCGCCAGCGACGCGCAGCGCATGAAAATGTCGGCTTCCGCCCTGACCGCCTCGCGCGCAACGACGCCGCCGTAACCGACGAAGAGGTCAACTTCGCTTTTCGTCGCCAGATCCGAAGCGCCGTCACCGATCATCAGGCGCCGGCCCGGCAGCGTTCCCGCCAGTTCGCTAATTATCGCCGCCTTGCCGCTGGACACCGTCAGCGGTCCCTCATCGTAATCGAGATATGTTTGCGCTTGCTGCGCGCCCGGCTCCGAATAATCCCACCAGCGCCCGGACAACTCGTTGTACTCGAGCTCAACTGCGCGAATCTTATCCGCATCAACGCCCAGCCGCCGCCCGAATCCCTTCACCGCGTCTATCAAACCGCCGCTGATTATGAAGACCTGCGCCCCCAGCGCCCGCAGCGCCGCAATGACGGCTGGCGCGTCTTCAACTGCCGTTTCCCAATACCGTTCCTCCACCGCTTTCAGTTGGGCGCGCGTCGGTTTGATGGCGCGCAAGCGCTTGCCATAGACATCGCCCAGATCGAGCTCGCCATCCATCGCTTTGTTGGTCAATAATCCGACTCGCCCCGCTTTGCCCTTGAGGCGGGCGAGCTCGTCAATGCCTTCGATTGAAGACAAAGTGCTGTCGCAATCGAAGAAAATGAGGTCGAAGGTTGACCAAGGCCCGCTGACCATGACTGCCTCTCCCAAAGCGTCGAGAACCGCGCCCATTATAGAGGCGTCCCGTCAGAATTGTAGCGCCGTCTATCGCTGGTTGCGGCCGCCTCACCCTTCCGCACTGCCGAAAGCTGTAGGGGCGGGTCGCTGAGCCGCGCGTCGAAGGATGCTCCGAGACCTAGCGGGCGTTTCACTACAGATGTCATATTGTGAAGGGGCCTATCAATTAAAGAACACAGAAAGCGCAGACCTGCATATTGTTAGCCAGGTCAATTGCCTGTATTGAACTAGACGCGCTTCCGCACTACGCCGGCTTGAATCATCAGTGACCCTAATCTACAATCTAATCCGCTTTCGATTTCGTCCGCTAATAGTGAGGAGCGCGGACTTGGCGCGAAAACCAGCTGACCAAACGGTCGACCGCGAAGACATTCTTTGGGCGGCCGCCGAAGTGCTGCACCGCAAGGGCTATGAAGCGACCACGATGAAAGATATCGCGGCGGAGGTCAATCTGACCGCCGCCAGCTTGTATCATCATTTCAAAAATAAAGACTTTTTGCTGCTGAATGTGCTTGAAAGCGGGCTAGACATCGGCATCGCGAAGCTGGAGGAGATCGCCGCTTCGGATTTGACCAATACGGCGAAACTCGCCCAGATGATTCGTTATCATGTCGTGATCATTGCCAACAATGTGGCGATTGGCTCGGCGATGATCTTTGAGATTCGCCCCTTGCTCAACGCCAGCGCGGGCCGCAGGTATGGGGGCGACAAGTTCAAGGAAGAATTCAGCGAGCGCCGGAGCCGCTTCTTCGCGCGGCGGGATTATTTCGAGGGGCTGTTTCGCAATGTTTTGCTGGCGGGCGTCTGCGCTGGCGAATTTCGTCAGGTGGACGCCCCAACGGTGACGCGGGCCATTCTGGGCGCGCACAACTGGGTGGGCGTCTGGTATCGCGATGGCGGGCGGCTCAGCAGCGAAGAAGTGGCTGATGTGATGGTTGATACCTGGCTGGCGGCGCTGCGGGCTTGAGGGTTCGGGGGGAGGCAAACGATTTGACTGAGCGATTTCTGACTAAGTTCTTGGCGGACTACGAGCATGCGGCGCGCTTCCTTCGAGTCCTTGACGGTACAAGGTACGAGACTTTCGCGCTGATGTTGCGAGATATTCGCTTTCATGTGGGGAATCCAAAGTACCAAGTCAATTGGTCCGATCCCGGAGAGTGGATTCCCGAGCGATTGTGTGGTGATAGCGAAGACTTGGCAGCGCGGATTTGGCGAGAATCGAATCAGTTGGTCAATCCACGTTGGTCGCAGGACCTTTGGCGTTTCGTAAAACCTCATTCGCTTGTCGAGGTGAGTGACGGCGTTTGCGCGCTGACAGATCTTGGCCGCCGCTTCGTGAACGCGGAAGATGCCGTCATCCGGCAAATTGACCAGCTTGAAGGCATATATCTGGTCCTATCGGAGTTGGCCGCCAAAGGCTCAAGCCGGTTGAATGACTTGATTGACGGATTCCGCGAATACTGCCATTTGCATACTTCTTGGAAGTCGGATGTATCTATTCGTTCGGCGCTGCGGTATCGCCTGAACAATTTGAGGAATCGCGAATTGATCGTCCGCAGCGGGCATGCCTACGAGATAACCGATGCCGGTTTGGCATTGCTTCGCCAGGTCCAGATCACTGGCGCGCGGATTGGCTCAGACCTCACCATCGCTGAATTGGCGAAACGCGCCGATCACAAAGCGCGTCAAGAGCTTGGCAACTACTTGAAAGCGATGAACCCCTACCAGTTCGAGCATCTCATCAAGCGACTGCTGGAAGAAATGGGTTACGACAATGTTAGCGTGACCGCGGCCAGCAACGATAAAGGCGTGGACGTCACCGCCGAAATCGAAATGGGCATTACTAAAGTGAACGAAGTCATCCAGGTCAAGCGCCAGCAGTCGAATGTGGGGCGGGGTATTCTGGATGGCCTGCGAGGTTCTCTCCACCGCTTCGATGCGGTTCAAGCCACAGTCATAACTACAAGCGGCTTCAGTAAAGGCGCGAAGGACGCGGCATTCGAAAGAGGCGCTGCTCCAATTACGCTAATCGACGGAGAAAGACTTATTGGTTATCTTATCGAATACGGCATCGGCGTCCGTCGGCAAGCATACAGCGTACTTGAATTTGACGCGGATAGCTTGAGTGAGTTCGAGACCGAAGAGGAATTGGAAGCAGCCACTTTGGAGAAGCTGGAAAGCGAGTAGTTACAAATCATGCAAAACATCCTCATCACAGGCGCCAACCGCGGCATCGGCTTCGAACTAACGCGCCAACTCCTCAAAGACGACTCCCGCATCTTCGCGACTTGCCGCGCGCCCGAACGCGCCGACGCCCTCAACGAGCTGGCGAGACAGCATGCGGACCGCGTCGCCGTGCTGCAAATGGATGTCAACGACGAAGCGTCCATCAGCGGCGCGCTGGAGGCGGTCGCCGCGAAGACGGATGCGCTTGATCTGCTCATCAACAATGCCGGTATCGGCGGCGGCGATGATGCGCGAATCTTGGGGCAGTTGACCGCAGCCGAAGTCAGCCATGTGATTCGCACAAACGCCGTCGCGCCGCTCATCGTCACGCAAGCTTTCCGCGATTTGCTTATGCAGGGCGATAATCCGCGTGTGGTCATGATCTCGTCCGGCTTGGGCTCGCTGCAGCGCAAGGGCGGCACATCCTACGCCTATCGCATGAGCAAGGCGGCGACGAATATGGCGGCGCGCGTCCTCGCCTTCGACAGCGCCATGAGCGGCATCACCACAGTCACGATGAATCCCGGTTGGGTGCAGACCGATATGGGCGGGCCCAACGCCGCGCTCAAGCCGCAAGAATCGGGGTGCGCTTTGCGCGCGCTCATCAACCGGCTGACGCCCGCCGACAACGGGAAATTCTTTCAATACGACGGCAGCGAGCTCCCTTGGTAAGCGCGGCAGAAGCTTAGAGCGATTTCGAATCGACCGCGAAAGGCGAAGGCATCGATGGGACTTAGCATCAAGAAAGCGGCGGTGATTGGATCGGGCACAATGGGTGGCGGCATCGCGGCCCTCTTGGCTGGCGTCGGCATCGAAACGCTGCTGCTCGATGTTCCGCCGCCGGATTCCTCGCCGGAAGACGGCGCCGCTGCGCGCAATTCCATTGTCGCCGGCAATCTCAAGGCGCTGACCAGAATGCGTCCGCCGCAGCTTTACAGCCCTGATGACCTCGCCAATATCAGCATCGGCAATACCGAAGACGACTTGGATAAAGCGGGCGCTGCCGATTGGGTCATCGAGGCCGTCGTCGAAGACCTCGAAATCAAGCGCGGACTGATGAAGCGGTTGGCTGCGGTCCTGCGGGATGACGCGATTGTCACCACGAATACCTCTGGGATTCCCATCGCCAGCATCGCCGACGGCTTGCCCCAGCGTTTCACGCGGCGTTTCCTCGGCGCGCATTTCTTCAATCCGCCGCGATATTTGCGTCTGCTGGAGATCATCCCCCACGCCGGCGCCGATCCAGCGATTGCGGAATTCATGCTGCGCTTCGGCGCGGAGACGCTAGGGAAGGGCGCCGTCCTCTGCAAGGACACGCCGAACTTTATCGGCAACCGCTTCATGTCTATGTCTGGCATGCAGGCGACCAACTACGCCCTCGATCACGGCTACACCGTAGAGGAGGTCGACGCGCTGACCGGTCCGCTGATCGGCCGCCCTAAAACCGCGACATTCAGCCTGAATGATCTGGTCGGTTTCGATATCGCCGTCGGCGTCGCCCGCAACCTTTATCACGCCATCCCCGATGATCCCGCCCGTGACCTGCTGACGCACGAGAAGAACGCCGCGCTCTCGGACGAGTTGCTCAAACGCGGCTGGCTAGGGCGCAAGACCGCGCGCGGCTTTTACCACATGCGGCGCGATGGCGACCAAAAGGCGCTTTGGGCGCTCAACCTGGAAACGCTCGAATACGAGCCGCCAAGCAAACCGCGCTTCGACAGCGTCGGACAGTATCGCAAAATTGAGCCGCTGGGCGAGCGTATCCGCCTTTTAATCAATGCCGATGATCGTGCTGGTCAGTACCTCTATCATTTGCACGCCTTCCTGCTGGCCTACGCGTCGAACCGCGTGCCGGAAATTACCGATAGCATCGTCAATGTCGATAAAGCCCAAAAGTGGGGCTTTGCTCATCAACTAGGTCCCTTTGAGATTTGGGATGCAATTGGCGTCGCCGATACGATTGATCGCTTCGAAGCGGATGGCTACCCAGTGGCGGACTGGGTCAAAGCAATGGCCGCCGATGGCAACTCAGCATTTTACCAGCGCGACCAAGGCGGCAAAGTCATCGGTTACTACTGTCCGCAAGAGCGCGTCTACCTTCCCTTGGTCAAAGATCCGCGCGAAATCAGCATCGCCGATTTGCGCGCGTCCGGCGCCGAAATCGCCAGCAACGGCGATGGCACGGTTTATGACATGGGCGATGGCGCCCTGATATGGGAATTCAATACCAAACAGAATAGCGTCACAGCCGGTTTGATCGAGTCGGGCTGGAAGGCGCTGGAGCTTCTGGCTGACGATAGATACAAGGCGCTGGTCATCGGCAATGATGGCGAACGCTTCTGCATCGGCGCAAACCTCGATCCATCAGCGCTGATGGCGGGCTTGGACGGCATCGAGAAGACGCTTGTCGCGCTGCAAAACTTAACGCAGGCGCTGCGTTACGCGCCAAAGCCGGTTGTCGTCGCCGCGCATCATATGGCGCTCGGCGGCGGCGCTGAGCTGGTGATGTCGGGGGCGGCTGTCGTCGCTCATGCCGAGCTCTACATGGGCTTAGTGGAAGCCGGTGTTGGTCTGACGCCGGCTGGCGGCGGCTGCAAGGAGATGCTGCGGCGGCTGGTCAATCCGCTGGCGCGCGCCGGCGCGGACGACGTGCTGCCGGGCTTGCGGAAAGCTTTCGAGAACATCGCCACAGCCAAGGTCAGCGGCAGCGCAATGGAAGCAAAAGCGCTCGGTTTGCTGGCGCCGACGGACAAGATTGTGATGAACCGCGCCCATCTGCTCGGCGAAGCCAAGTCGCTGGCGCTAGCAATGAGCGCAACATACACAGCGCGCGAGCCGGAACAAGTCTACGCCGCGGGCCGCGATGCCTTCGCGGCGCTTCTGCTAGGCGTGGCTGAATACCGCGAAGCCGGATACGCCAGCGAGCACGATGCGCTAATCGCGAAGAAGCTGGCATACATTTTGACCGGCGCCCGCCTTGCCGAGCCACAATGGGTCGATCAACAGTACCTGCTTAACCTGGAGCGCGAAGCTTTTCTGAGTCTGATTGTGGAGACGAAAACGCAGGAGCGCATCATGCACATGCTGCGCACGAACAAGCCGCTGCGGAATTAGGCGGGTTCAAGGCGCTCACAGCGCCAGTTGCCTTGTCTGAGAACAGGAGTGAACATCATGCGCCAAGCAGTCATCGTAGCGACATCCCGCACCGCCGTGGGTAAAGCCGCGCGCGGGCTGACCAAGAACGCCCGCTCCGACGAATTGGCGGCGACCGTCATCGCCGACCTGATGGAAAAGACCGACGGTAAACTGGATCCCACAGAAATCGACGATGTCATCATGGGCTGCGCCATGCCCGAAGGCGCGCAAGGCATGAACTTCGCCCGCGTGATCGCTCTGCGAGCCGGCTTGCCGGTGGACACGCCAGGCCAGACCGTCAACCGCTTCTGCTCCAGTGGCTTGCAGACGATCGCGCTGGCGGCCAATAGCATCATCGCCGATCAAGCCGATGTCGTGATCGCCGGCGGCGCCGAGTCGATGTCCGCCGTGCCCATGAGCGGTCACCATCTCAGCCCCAATCCTCACATGGCGGAGAACGACCCTAAGGTTTACATGAGCATGGGCTTGACCGCCGAGCGCGTGGTCTCCGAGTTCGGCATCAGCCGCGAAGACATGGATGAATTCGCTTACAGAAGCCATCAAAAAGCCGCTGCCGCCACCGACGCCGGCTTCTTCGCGGGTGAGATCGTGCCCTTTGAATGGGAAGAGACAATTGTCGGGGACGATGGCATGCCCGCGACTGTCGCCAAGGCGCTTACCGAGGACGAACATCTTCGCCGCGAGACGACGATTGAGGCGCTCGCCGGTCTGAAACCAGTCTTCAAGCCGAATGGCTCGGTGACCGCCGGCAACTCCAGCCCCTTGAGCGATGGCGCAGCCGCTGTCATCGTCATGGAGCGGGAGAAAGCCGAGCAACTCGGATTGTCTCCCGTGGCGCGCTTCGTCGGCTTCGCTGTCGCCGGCGTCCGCCCCGAAATCATGGGCGTCGGTCCAATCAAGGCGGCGCCCAAAGTCCTCGAACGCTGCCGCCTGAGCCTCGATGATATCGATATCATCGAACTCAACGAAGCCTTCGCCGCACAGTCGCTGGCCGTGATGCGCGAGCTGGAATTAAACCCCGAGATTGTCAACGTAAACGGTGGCGCCATCGCCCTCGGTCATCCGCTCGGTTGCACCGGCGCCAAACTTACCGTGCAGATTGTCAACGAAATGAAACGGCGCGGCAGCAATTACGGCATGGTGACGATGTGCATCGGTGGCGGCATGGGCGCGGCCGGCATTTTCCAGAACCTGAACTGAACGCGGACCAGACAAAGCCAGCCGGCAGAACTCGGCATGTCCGCCTTCTACACCACCGTGGCGCGCTTTTATGACGCCGAAAACCGCGACAAGACGGATGATCTGGCGATGTACAGCCGGCTCGCCGCCGAATGCGAGGGCGGGATCCTCGATGTCGGCTGCGGCACCGGTCGCGTCCTGATCCACTTGGCGCAAGCGGGCCACCACGTCTGCGGCATCGACAACGATAGCCGAATGCTCGAGCGGCTCGAGCGCAAACTCGCGGCTTTGCCCAACCTGCGCGAAAAGATCAGCTATGTAAATGCCGATGTTTTGCGCCACGATTTTGAACGCGCTTTCGGTCTGATTCTGCTAACATACAATGCATTGATGCACTTCAAAGAGCAGGACGAGCAGGTCGCGCTTCTGGGACGGTTGCGCCGCTGGCTCGCTGAAGATGGGGTGCTTGTGATAGACCTGCCGAACGCCGGACCAGTCTTCGCGTCGGAAGACACCGACGCCATGACGCTGGAGCGCATTTTCATCGATGACGAGAGCGGGCATATGATTATGCTGCAATCGGTCAGCGCGCTTGACCGCGCGGCGCAGTTGCTTCACATCGACTGGATATACGACGAAATCGATGGCGACGGCCGTGTCAATCGTCACCTGGCGCCGCATACCTTGCGTTACTTCTTCCTGCCGGAGCTGCGGCTTCTGCTCCAACGCTGCGGATTCGCGCTCGACAAAGTTTACGGCGATACGGAAGACAGCGATTACGTTGCCGAAAGCGAGCGGATGATCGTCCATGCCAGCAGGTGCTGACGCGCTATTTCAGCGATTGCCGCCATGCGCGCGTTCCGTTTTCAAGCGCCGCCTCCTTTCCATTTTATTCGCCTCCGCAATGGCTGCGATCGTCGCTGGCTGCGGCTTGTCGCCCGATTGGAAGCCCGCGCCGTCACCAACCCCCTTCTCCCTGAAACTTCCCACGAGGGTGGCAAGCAATTTGAGCGCCGAAGCCCTATATGCCGATACGACGCGACACAGCGGCGTAACGAGTTTCAGATTCGCCTCGTTGCCCGCGGGCGCAGTTTTGCCGCCGGCGCCATTGGGTGATTCAGAACTGGACGTTACGGTCTTGCTCGATGCCAGGACAACGATCCGCGGCGAACTTTATCAAACCGGCGGCGCGGCGGCTCCGGCGATCTTGATTTTAGGCGGCGAAACCGCGGCCTGGGGCGCGCTGCCAAATAAGCTATCGCAAGCTGGCTTTGTCGTATTGGCGCTGCAAATTGGACCGGCTGAACCGGCGCGCCATATCGACCTCATGCTGCGTTCGCTTATTGCGCTGCCGGCTGTAAACGCGGGCGCTATCGGATTAGTGGGCGAGGGGCGCTCCGCCGATCTGGCGATGCTCGGCTGTGCCGTCAATACGCTCTGCGACGCCCTGGCGCTTTTCAGCCCGACATCGCGCGCGACCTTACTAAACATGATTCCGTCATTTGGCGAGCGTCCGCTTTGGCTGTCCGCGAGTAGAAGCGACGGCGCCTCGCACGCGGCCGCTATGTCGCTGTCGCAAGCCTTGCCAGGTCAGGCGAAACTTGTAGAACTACCCAGCGGATTCGGCACAGAACTGCTGGATGCGGCGCCCGGTTTAACTGATCAGCTCGTCGCTTGGTTCACGCTGCATTTGAAGGATGCCTAAGCGATTCAAAGTAACTAACGAGATTGTCACTCAAAAAAATGGATAGCGCCAAAATAGTCGGAAACCTGTAGGGACGAGCCTAGGTTAGTGTCGGAGGTCAGTGTCGAAGGGCGATGTCTACGTGCCCTACGCGACCCACGTTACCCGGTGGCTCGCCCGCAAGTTCACAAAGATTTCTGCTCGATAATGGATGACTGACTCGCAATTCCTTGGTGACGGAAATTCGAAAGGCGAGAGGGAGATTTGACGAAGCTATTGGAATACTTCAGCAGCCGCCGCGCCGACATGCTCAAATTGCTCAACGAGATGGTCCAGCGCGAATCCTTCACTAGTGAGAAGGCGAGCGTTGATCGTTTGGTCGACTTCATGGAGAGTCATTTGCATTCGCGCGGCGCAAGCTCCGTGCAGCGCGTAGCACAGGCGGACGTGGGTGATTTCCTATTGGCAAAGTGGAACGACGAGGCTGCTGGCAAACCCTATCTGTTGCTGGCGCACCTGGACACGGTGCATCCGACCAGTTCGCCGGATACGATGCCGATCCAGATTGAAGATGGGCGATTCTACGGTCCCGGCGCCCTCGATATGAAAGCCGGCATCGTAATCGCGTTGGAAGCGATAAGTGCGCTTCGCGAGCGCAATCAATTGCCGCAGCGTCCTATCCATTTCCTGCTGACCACCGACGAAGAAATTGGCAGCCCATTTAGCGAAGCGCTAATCAAAGAACAGGCGCGCCATTGCGAGCTCGTGCTTGTAATGGAGCCGGCCACCAAAGAGGGCGCGATCAAGACTTGGCGCAAGGGCGGCGGCAAGTACAGCCTCACAATCGACGGGCGCGCCGCTCACGCAGGCATCGCGCCGCAAGAGGGAATCAACGCCATCATCGAATTCGCCCAGCAAGCAGTGGACATCAACCGTCTGAATGATCTGAAATACGGCACATCGGTATCGATCACCTTGGTTGAAGGCGGCTCGGCTGGCAACGTGATTCCCGCGCAAGTACGCGCTCATATCGACACGCGCGTGCTGACTATGGAGGCCATGAATCGCTTGCATGCCGCTTTGACGAGCCTCTATCCGAAAATGCCCGGCGCCAAAGTCAACTGCGTCCGCGAGCGCCAGCGCCCGCCGATGGAACGGCGACCGGAGCTCTTCGCAAAGGCGGCCGCGATCGGCGAGCGACATGGCCTCGCCATCTACGAAGGCGGCACGGGTGGCGGCTCCGATGGCAATTTCACGGCGGCGATGGGTGTGCCCACGCTGGACGGGCTCGGCGCTCATGGCGATGGCGCCCATGCGCCCCACGAGCACGTCATCATCGACAGCTTGCCGCGTCAGGCGGCTTTGATCGCCGCGCTGCTGATGGAATGGTAGCGAATAGCCAGCTTGCGGCACGTGGCGAAATCTGCTTATAATCCCTGCGCGCTTAAACTGGGGAAGAGATTTGATGTCCTATAAACAGAAAAACCACGGACTTCCCGGCCGTTCCAAATTCGCCTGGTTGGGTTGGGCTGTGGCGGGTCTTGTTCTCCTTTACCTATTGTCGCCAGTATTGGCGCGCGTATTCCTGGAAGTGAGCAAGAGCGCCAATGAATCCGCGTACTACGATGTGCTTTCGAACTATATGGCGGAAGCTGAACTCCTCACGCTGCCCACGTCAACACCGCAGCCTACATATACACCGCAGCCCACCTATACGCCCGTTCCCACGGCGACCAACACGCCTACGCCAACTCCGATACCGCCCGCCTTCATCATCCAGCGGATGGAAACGCAGGCGCAGTTAGTCGTGGTCAAGGACGAAGTCGCCAAGCGCAATTTCCATGTTGGCGTGAAAGACGGGCTCTGCAGCCATGGCGGCGACTTCACGGCGCAGGGCGTCATTGAAGCCGGCATCGACTTTGACGAACTTGACGAAGACAGCGTAACTTATAATGCGCGAAGCCAATCTTATACGCTCAAGCTGCCCGCGCCTGAATTCACCAGTTGCCGGATAGAGTACATCCGCCTGGTCGAAAACTCGTTTAGCATGTGCAACCCGGATTGGGACCGAGCGCGGACCTTGGCGGAAGTTCAAGTGATGCGCGACTTCATCGCTCAATCCCTCGAAGAGGGACTGCTAGAAGACGCAGCCGAGAAGAGCGAATTGATACTGGGCGAATTCGTGCGTACACTGACTGGCAAACGCGTGCAAGTCATCTTTGAAAAACAGCGAAGCAGCCCCAAACGCGATGCTTCCTGCCGCCCGACTGCCGGTGGCGGCTGGCGTTATAATCGCGGAAAGAATGAATGGCGGAAGTAAGGCTGGCTATATCTCAACGTAGCGCTTCCAAATCTCAGGACCCGATCCCAGCGCGATGACCAGATAACTGGTGCGCGGCGTCTTCGGCTCCCAAAGCAAGCGCATGCCTGCGACATTGTGCAGCCGATTGCCTTTGCGATGGTTGCACTTGGCGCAGGCGCAGGCGGTATTTGACCAGGTGTCTTTGCCGCCCTGGCAGCGGGGGATGATGTGATCGATTGTGAAATCGCGTTTGCCGAGGATATTGCCCTTCACCAGCGCGCCGAGCTTGACTCCGCAATAGACGCAGGTATAGCTGTCGCGCACCAGCACGCCCTTGCGGCTCCAATGCGATTTGCGGCGCGGCACATTGACGTATGACCGCAGCGCAATTACCGAAGGCACCTCAAATTTGGTGCGGACAGTATGCAGGTACAGCCCCGTCATCTCAACGGCGATCGCCTTGCCCCCGAGCAGCAGATTGATCGCGCGCTGCACGGTGATTACCGACAGCGGCTCCCAAGTGCTGCCATTGAGCAGCAAGACGCGGCTTTGCAGAACATTCACCCTCGACACGTCAATTGGCGCCTTTCAACTCGGCTCGTATGTCCAATGCAATTGACCGCACTTATTATATACCACGAATTAGCGCATTTGCCGATTAGCGCTTGAACACGGAGCGCGCTGTGGCTTTGCCGTCAACGCGCCTTGATTCCACGCTGTCGTCATAGTCGCAAAAAAGGGTATGATTATCGCGTGATGAATTGCCCCGAATGCGAAATCCGGCAGGGGAAATGATGCTCGAGCCGCCGAAGCTGGCTGATGACCTCATCCTCGCCCAATTGAGCGCTAGCTATGACCTCAGCGTAAAGGCGCTTGAATTCCTTCCGGTCGGCAACGACGCGCGCGCCTGGTCTTATCGTATTGAGACGACAACGGGCACATTCTTCCTGAAGCTGCGGCGAGGAGCGGTGAACCCAGCAGCGCTATTTGTTCCGCGCCACTTATTGAAATGCGGCATCAACAACGTGGTCGCGCCAATACCCGCGAAATCCGGGCGTCTGTATGCGCGCATCCAAGCCGATGATAACTACGCGCTGATGCTTTATCCCTTTATATGCGGGGACTCCCATTGGGATATGTCCTTGAGCGCGGCGCAATGGCGTCACTGGGGGCGCATTATGCGCTCTATTCATGATTCGTCTATCCCACCCGAACTCGCCCGCTATGTCCCAAATGAAGCCTTCGCGCTGAAATGGCTCGACACGCTGGAACGCGTCGAAGCGCTGCTGGCGCGCGGCGAATATGACGGCGAAGCGGCGGAAGCCATCGCCCAGATTTGGCGCGAAAACGAGGATGTGATCAAGCTGTGCCGCCGGCGCTACCTTGCGCTAGGCGCGCGGCTCGCGGACCGATCGCCCGAATACGTCCTTTGCCACGCCGATATTCACCGCGCCAATATCATCCTTGACGCCGCCGGCGCGCTTCACATCGTCGATTGGGACGAAACCGTGCTGGCGCCGAAAGAACGCGACCTCATGTTCTTCATCGACGATGGCTTCTCAGCCGACGCGACCGACGCGTTCTTGAGCGGATACGATGATGCGGCGGTCGATCAGCTCGCCTTGGCTTACTACAAAGCCGATTGGGTGACGCAAGAATTCGCTGATTACGGCGCGCGCGTGTTCCTTACAGATGAATTCAGCGAGGCCGCGTTGGCGCTTGCAACGCGCGAATTCGCCCGACTCTTCGAGCGCGACGATGTGATCGACCGCGCCCAGCGCGCTTATGCGCGTCTCCTGGCGAGCGAGGAAGCAAGCGCCGCAAACGCCAGTCAAAAGCTATAGCCAGTGTCCGATTCTCGCTTCAATCTCCTCACATACGCCTGCCTAATCCTGCTGCTGCTTGTCAGCTTTCATTTGCGCAGCTTTCGTCTCGACGAATTTCCGCCAGGCATCAGCCGAGACGAATCGACAAATCTGGTTGATGGCGTGTTCCTCAGCCAGAGCGGTCGATTTCCGCTGTATCAAGACCACGAAAGGCCCGAGCCTTTAGTTCGCGTTTATGGCGCCCTCACCGCGCTATTCTTCGGCAACAGCGTATGGGCTTTTCGCTATACGACGGCGCTTTGGGGGATGCTGTCCTTTGCCGCGGTATTCTGGGCAAGCCAGCAATGCTTTGCCGCGCAGCCGCGCCGCGTTCGCCAGTTAATCGGCTTGCTGGCATTGGCGAGCCTGGCGTCATCCTTAGGACATATCGCCATCAATCGATCGCTCTATCGCGCCGTGCCGCTGGTGTTCTTTGCCGCTCTCGCCCTTGGCTTCACTTGCCGCGCGCTAAGGCGGCCGCGGCTGCGTGATTTCGTCTTTAGCGGCGTATGCCTTTCTTTCGGCTGCTATACATACACGGCTGGGCTCGCGCTGCCCTTGGCTTACCCGCCCCTCGCCATCAATCTGGCGATCTTTCACCGAGCTTCCTGGCGTCGTTGGCTGCCGGGCTTATTGGCTTGTGCTATCGTTCTGATATTGTTGACCCTGCCAATCAGCTTTCTATTGCTGACACAGCCGGAGTCGATACTCGCGCGCGCCAGCAATGTCATCGCCACCGACGGGCAAGACTGGGCAGCACAGATTCGTCAACTGGCGGCGCAACTGCTGGTTAGAGGCGACCCGAATCCGCAGTACAACATCGCCAACGCCCCGCTGATTCCTGCCGTATTCAGCCCATTCTTTATTGTTGGCTTCATGGTCCTGGTATTTCAATTAAAGCAGCCGGCATTTGTTCTGGTCTTGAGCCTGCTGGCCGCGGGCGCGCTGCCCACCTTGCTCACCGATGAAGTCAACGGGCTTCGCAGTCACGCGCTCTTCGCTGTCATTCCCCTGCTTGCCGGCGCCAGCATCATCCCGCTCTATAAACTTGCCGGGCTTGCCCCGCAGTTGAAGCGGCTCATGTCGGCTGTCAGCCTGATCGGCATCGTCGCTCTGGGATGTTATTCCGCTGTCGACGCGCGGCGGACTTATTCAGATTACTGGCTCACAGCCGACGTCGATTGGCCCGTTTGGCGCATACACAACCTGGAGCTGTCGCATAGCGAATGGTTCTTTCGGACTGACAAGAAATTCCTCGCCGATTGGATCAGCGCGCGCGATGGTCCGCTTCTGCTTCCAATTTCCGCATTTGACGATCCATTGCTGCGCGCCTGGCTGCTGCCGGACTATCCCTCGGTTGAGCCAATACCTTCAGATTTTGCGCTGCCGCCGCAAGCTCGAATCATCGTTCCCTGGTCCTTGGAAGATGGACGTTTCCAAGAGCCAATCGCGCGTCTCGTCTTGCTGCATGATGCCGTCATCACCGTCTTGCCGCCGCTTACGGACGACGAGAAACTTCTGCTCTTCAGCGAACGAGCAGGCGAGTTTGAGCTCATCATGCCGGATAGCGCCTATCCGCCTCTCGCGCGCATAAAGCCGGCACCTGCGGATTGGACGCCAATTTACACGCAGCCCCTTGGCGCCGATAGTTTGGCGCGCTTTAACGGCGAGCTGAATCTGCGCGGCTATCAGGGACCGGACACAATCTCCGGACCGGGCAAGCTCAAATTCGAATTGAACTGGTCGGTCGAGCGCCCGGTCAGTAATGAATATGGCGCATTCCTGCAGTTGTTCGATCCAAACTGGAGCGTGGTCGCGCGCCAGGATAGGCGCTTGTGGCGCTGGCTGTTTCCCACCGTCCTCTGGCCGCCCGGGCAGATCCATTCAAGAGTATTCACGCTCTCCGTCGATCAGCAGTTGACGCCGGGCGCTTATCGCCTGGTGGCCGGCGCCTGGCATATTAACAGTGGCAATCTTCTTGCAGAGAGTTTCGTCGGCCATGCAACGGGCGCGCTTGCCACGATTGGCTGGCTCAAGGTGGCGCCGGATGAGCCGCCGATCATTCCACACGACGCCTTGCCGCTCTCGTTTGAGTTTGCCGATGTCTTCAGCCTGAGACACATGGACGTCGAGCGCGCCGATAATGGACTCGCGACAGTTGAGCTGTATTGGACTTCAGCGGTCAACCGCCCTAACTTAAACGCCACGGTGTTCCTGCATGCGGTCGATAGGCAAGGCCAAATAGTTTCTCAGAGTGACATCCGGCCTTGGGATGGTCGCTACCCGACATTCATTTGGGACGCGGGCGAACTCGTGGTCACCCGTCACGAACTCCAGATTCCGCGCGCGGATGGCGTCGAGCTCTTGGCGGGTATGTATCTACTGCCGGATGCGACGCGGCTAATTGCCCGGTCAAATGGCGAGCGACTGGTTGACGATATCGCCTGGCTGGGCGCAGTCAACGATCTGCTGAATGATTGAAGCGGCTAGCGATCACGAGCCTCGTCAGCGGCGCGCGCGACAGGAACATCACTGCCTGATCATCTCGATAGCGGGCTCGCCTTCGACGGCGAAGACGCCACAGGGTCCGCCATCTTCATTCGCCAGCAGGTCGACTTCTTCACCGTCAAAGTTCAGCACCGGATGATAAAACTCGTTCACCTTTTCCGCCTCGCCGACGATGTAATGGGCGATTAATGCGCGGCGGAATCGCGTCTCGCTGCGATTGGGGAAGCTGCCGTGGATGACCTGCCCGTTAAAAAAGACGACATCGCCCGGCTGCATGATGACCGGATGAGGCTGGCTGCCTGGAGGAATCGGCACCTGGTTTCCGCTGAAGCTCTGCGTCATGTCCGCTTCTATCGGGCAGAGCCGCGGCAGGTCATGTGTGCGCGGCACAATCTGCAGGCAGCCATTATCTTCGTCGCAAGCATCAACCGCCATCCAAGCGGCCAAGCAAGTGCCGGGCTGTACGCGCAGAGGCGTCTGATCTTGATGCAGCGCCTGACCGCGAGCGCCCGGCGGCTTGAAATAAAACATCGTCTGCGCGGCGTAAGGCTCCGCGCCCAGCAGCGCGGTCGTCCAGGCGCGGAATCTTTCATCCAGCAGCCAATCCAGCGACAGCTTGTCCCAACGATGCGAGTGAATGATGCGCGGGTATGCTTTCAGTGGATCGTCGTCCGGCAACAAGTGGGGGTTATCGAAGCCAAGGCCGTGCCCGGCTTCGTCGTTCAAAGCCATGAAATGCGCTTTGAAGACGCCGACTTCCTCCGCTGAAAAGAGGGCGGGTACGACGACGAAGCCCTCCGTATTGAATTGTTCGACCAGCGCGCTGTCGATCATGTCCATTCTCCGGATATCAGATTGCGCTCAGAAATTTGGGCGCGGCTTGCTGGTAAATGTAATACAAAGTGGGATGCGATACAAAATCCCATGCGCCGATATGTCGTGTCACCTGACCGCGGAATCCACGCTTGAACTGATACACGCCCCACAGACCGTCGCTCGCGTCAAAATTATCGGGCGCGCCCCACATATCGTAGCTGGCGTATCCCTGCGCCTTCGCCCACTTGATCGCCTCCCATTGCAGCAGGTAATTCGGCATGCGCGCGCGCTCTTCATTGGCGGACGCGCCATAAAAATACCAGCACTTTCGCCCGAAATGAAAGAGGATCACGTGAGCGATCGCCTTTCCTTCGTACTCGGCAATGAATGCCTGCGCCAGCCGCGCGCGCATAAACGCCTCCCAGGCGCCCCGGTAATATTCGAACGGGCGGATCAGGAATTTGTCGCGCTCGCCGGTGATTTGATACAGCCGGTAGAGCAGGGGGAGATCTTCAATTGAAGCCGGGCGCATGAAGACGCCCTTTTTGCTGGCGACTCGGATTTTTCGGCGCGTATTGCCGCTCATAGCCGCAAGGATCTCGTCCTCGCTCCGATTCAGGTCGATAGTCAAGGTGTTGCGGAATTGCACTTGCGCATCGGAAAAGCGCCAACCGCGGCCCCGCAGCAACCGATTTACCGCTCGGCCCGCGCCATCGGAATGATCGTCGGCGCTGCCGGGCATGCCGGTCGCGGCAACCACATCGGGGTCGATCTTCAGCCAGACGACGCCGAGGTTTTTCGCGCGCGCTTCCAACTTGCCGAGCGCCTGCGCCGCCAGCTCTGTATCGGCGTAATCCAGGGCGGGTCCCTTGCTGACGTACATCACCTTCAGCGGGCCCAGCCTGCGCGTGAGCACACTCGCCATTGCCACGACCCGACCGCGGCGCTCGAAAGCGAGCCGCAGCGGCGCCCAGCGGCTCGTCTCCCGCTTGAATTCGCCCCACTCCCAAGTTTGCAGAACATGCGCGCCGGGCAGTTCGCGCAAGCGAGCGTTCCAGGCATCCCGCTCGTCGATTTTGCGAATCGTCAGAATGGCGGGCGTCCTTTCACGTCTAGCCGCTAAGCTTTATCGCGGCGCGATATGCTGCGTAAACTAGCGGATTCAGCGCCTTGTCCCATGCCCCGAGCGAACGGCGAACCTCGCCGCCCCAGCCGCGCTTGAAGCCGTAGACGCCCCAAAGGCCATCGCCCCGGTCTTTGAATTGCGCCTCAAGCGTTGCTTCGTCATGATCGGGCACGCCCCAAAGATCATAATAACGGCAGCCACGCTGCTTCGCCCATTGTATAGCCGCCCACTGTATGCCGTAAGTCGCGTAGAGATTGCCCTTGCCGCGCGCTGAGGCGCCGTACAAATACCAGGCTGTTTCGCCCAATCCGAAGACCATGATAGCCGCAAGCAAATCGCCCTCGCGCCGCGCCAGCAGAAGCGTCCCGTATTTTGGCAGCAACAGCTCAAAGACTCCCGCGAAGTAAGCCTCGTTGTGCACGCCAAAAGCGTTGCGTTGTCCCGTATGCGCCATCAACTGGCTGAACGCGCTCAGGTCAACGCGCGCGCCCTCCTCAAAGTTGATGCCGCTTTTCAAGCTCTTGCGGATTTTGCGGCGCGTGCCCTGGTTCATGCGCCGCAGGATGGTCTCGTCGTCGGCGGCGATGTCGATGACGATTGTGCGCGGCGGTTGGATCGTCTGCGGGCTTTTTCGGAAGCCCATGCGAGCGAAGTCAGGCGCTGCCCCGGGCGGAAAGTGGCCCGGCTCCAGCTTGATGAAGGCGGCGCCCGTCTCTCGCCCGACCAAATCCCAAAGCAGGGGATAGAGAAGCGGGTCGATCGCGTATCCGCCCAGCGGCACATAAGCCATCTTGCCCAGACCGAAAGGCAAAAACTTCGACAAAACCAGCGCGCCCGCCTGAATCTCCGCGCCAATTCCCAGCGCCACGATACGCGCGTCCCAGCCGAATTGTGATTTCAGCGCGCCCCAAGCCGATAGTTGCAGCAAATGAGCGCGCGGCTGCCCGCAGACAAACCGATCCCAGTCCGCATCTGTCGGATGGATTCGCTCTATGCCAGCGATATTCTTGGCATCTGATGCGGACATGACTTCATTCTACCTGCTAGAATATAGTACAAGTTTACTCAGCTTATACCCGTAGGAAAGCCATTTTTCAGACGCTCGGCTGATTTGAGCGCGCCATGTTTGTTTGCTCGCCTGGCAACTGAAAGCCAAGCGCAATAATCCGTTGCATTAGCCAATTCGTCCTGCTATACTAATCGCGTTTGTGATAAATGGCGCAAACTAATGCTTGGAGTAACGGGCTGGATGCGCCACTTGTGGACTGGAACGGCTTAATCGCAGCTTGCGGTAGAGTGCCAAACGCATGAATGTATTGAATGAATGGGCATTTGTCGGCTTGTTTGCCGTGTTGGCGCCGGTCTTTCCGGCTTTGCCCATTGTCATCGCCTGGCTCTTTCGCCCGCGTAAACCGAACGTGCTCAAGAGCTCGACCTACGAATGCGGGGTCGAAACGATCGGCGATACCTGGGTCCAGTTTCGCGTCCAATATTATATCTACGGTCTCATTTTCCTGGTGTTTGATGTCGAAATGGTCTTCTTGTTTCCCTGGGCGGTCGCCTATAACGAGATGAGCCTATTCGGATTTGTGGCTGGTTTCCTATTCATCTTCCTGCTGACGGACGCGCTCTTCTACGCTTGGAAGAAGAACGCGCTGGACTGGAAATAAGCGCGAGTTGAGGCAACCGCAATGGAAGAATTTTGTACAGGCTTGTGCAGCATCTTAGCCGAGACGGGCGCCGACCCCGGTTTGGCGCTGTTCCTGTCGCTGCTCGTCGGCGTCTTGCTGGTGAGCGGCGTCCCGCTCATCACCGTCATCTTGCTCATTTGGATTGAGCGCAAGGTCGCCGCGCGCATCCAAGACCGCATCGGACCCAATCGCGTTGGCCCCGTCGGCTTGCTGCAGACTATCGCCGACATGATCAAGCTCTTGAGTAAAGAAGACATCACGCCGACCGCCGCCGACCGCGTCCTCTACAACGCCGCGCCGCTGGTTTCCTTCGCCTCGGTTGTCCTTCTCTGGGCGGTCATTCCTTTTACGCCTTTCCACTACGGCGTCGATCTGGAGATTGGCGCGCTTTACTTCGTGGCGATCGCCTCATTCGGCACGCTGGCGATCATGGCGGCTGGCTGGGCGAGCAACAATAAGTACGCGCTGCTGGGCGCTTTTCGCGTAGTGGCGCTGCTGGTGAGCTACGAAGTGCCGCTTGTCTTCGCCTTGCTGGCGCCGGTCCTGTTGGCGGGCAGCATGAGCCTGGTCGATATCGTAAACGCTCAGAATGGCATGTGGTTCGTCGTGCTGTCGCCGCTCGCCTTCGTCATATTCTATATCTCATCGCAAGCCGAGACGGGCCGCGCCCCCTTTGACCTGATCGAAGCGGAATCGGAATTGGTGGCTGGTTTCAACATCGAGTATTCCGGCATGAAGTTCGGAATGTTCTTCGCCGCCGAGTTTTTGCATGTCTTCACCAACGGCATCATCATGGCGATCCTTTTCTTCGGCGGATGGATGGGTCCCTTGTACTACGAATCGCCGCTGATCGCATTTGCCTGGCTGGGGGCAAAGGGCGGTCTCATCTACTTCACAACGCTTTGGCTGCGCAACACCGTCCCGCGTCTGCGCATCGATCAGATCATGGCATTCAACTGGAAGTTCCTCGTGCCGCTGTCAATCGCCAATTTGATTGTCGTCTCATTCGTGCTTAAGGTGATGCAAGAGTTGCAATTGGCGCCGCGCGACATTCTATCCGCGGGCTTCGGCGATCTATTGCCGACTACGATAATTCTGCTGCTGTTCAACGGCGCGATGATCCTATACTTGCTGGGCATCTTACGCAAACGCGGACGGGAAGCCCGCCGCGAGTCCCAAGAAACGCGCCCAGAATTCGCGCAGACCGCCACCGTGGCTGGGCATTAGGGAGACCGGCGGCATGGAGTTGAACGCAATTTCAATCGGTTTCGTCGTATTTGCCATCTTCACCCTCGGCGGCGCCCTCGGCGTGGTCACCACGCGCAACCTCTTTCAAGGCACGATCTGGCTGATGGTCAGCCTATTCGGCGTGGCTGGTTATTTCGTCTTGCTCAGCGCGCCCTTCTTGGCGGCGGTGCAAATCCTGGTGTACATCGGCGCCATCGCTATTCTGATCACCTTCGCCGTTATGCTGACGCGCAGTATCGCCCGTATCAAAGAGCGCTACATTCGGACTCTGCCAAGTTTCATCGTTTCGCTGGCGCTATTTCTGATTCTGCTTCTGGGCGTCGCCATCCCGATCTTTGGCGCGCATTCGCCGGAGTCGATTCCCGACTATGTCGCCTCGACGCGAGATTTGGGGGCGGCGCTGGTCGATGAGAATGGCTACGTGGTTCCATTTTTGCTCGCATCCGTCTTGCTGACGGCCGCCATGATCGGGGCGATCTTCATCGCCCGCGACGAGAACGCCTAGGGAGGAAGCGAAATATGGCGCCCCTATGGATGTATCTCGCGGTTGCCGCCGCCCTGTTTTCAATCGGCGTCTTCGGCGTTCTGGCGCGGCGCAACGCGGTTGCGATATTGATGAGCGTCGAATTGATGCTCAACGCGGTCAATATCAACCTGGTCGCCTTCTGGCGCTACAGTGAAACGGGTACCGATCTGCTGCTGAATGGCTATGCCTTCACCGCCTTTGTTCTTATCGTCGCCGCGGCCGAGGCGGCGGTCGGCTTGGCCATTATCATCACGGTTTATCGCAATCGGCGTTCGGTCATCCCGGAAGAAGCCCGAGCGCTGAAAGGTTAAGGACCGCTATGGATTTCCTCAACGATCCAAATGTGCTGCCTTGGCTGATCCCAGCCGGTCCTCTCTTGGCTTTCCTTATCATTACGCTAATCACCAATAAGGCGAAGCTGGTTCCCGCCAGCGATCATCACGAATACGGCGGTCATCATCCCGATTACGATGGCATGATGGTGCCAGTGGTCGCGCGCTACAGCCGTGTTATCAGCGTTACTATCGGCATGGCCGGCGTCATCGCCGCGCTCCTGATCAGCTGGCGCGCGCTTTATGACGCCTCGCAGCTGCATCATATTGGGCGGGAAGTCCTCGCCAGCAGCATCGCCTGGATGGATACCGGCGCATCCACTTTCAACATGGGCGTCCTGATCGACCCGGCAACCGTAATCATGTTGGTCATGGTGCCGATCGCCGTCTTGATGATCTTTATCTATTCGATCGGCTACATGGCGCATGACCCGCGCCAAGCCCGTTTCTTCGCTCTCATCTCGCTTTTCGCCGGCGCCATGCTGACGCTGGTGGTCGCCGACAATGTGCTGCTGCTTTTCGTCGGCTGGGAGATTATGGGCGTCTGCTCATACATGCTCATCGGCTTCTGGTTCGAAAAAGAGAGCGCCTACAAAGCAGCCATCAAAGCCTTCACCACCACGCGCATCGCCGATGTCGTCATGCTGCTGGGCATCGCCTATCTCTATAGCGTCACCGGCACGCTCAGCTTCCGCGAGATCATGTACAACCCCGAGGCGCTCGACCTGCTGGCGACGACCACGCCGATCATCTTAGGCGGCTGGACCGTCAGCGCGGCGAGCGTAATTGGCATCTTCCTCATCATTGGCACGGTCGGTAAATCGGCGCAATTTCCGCTGCACGTCTGGCTGCCCGATGCGATGGAAGGTCCCACGCCCGTCAGCGCCATGATTCACGCTGCCGCCATGGTCTCGGCTGGCATCTTCTCTTTGATCCGCCTTTATCCCCTCTTTGCCGCCGGGGGCGATCCCCATCACGGCATCCTGACCGAGCCGCTGGCATTTATGGCGGTGGTCGGCGCCTTCACCGCGCTGCTTGCCGCTACGATGGCGGTGGCGCAGAACGATGTCAAAGCCGTGCTCGCCTATTCGACTATTTCACAGCTCGGTTTTATGATGGCGGCGCTCGGCATCGGCGCTTATATCGCGGCCGCCTTTCATCTCATCACCCACGCTTTCTTCAAAGCGCTGCTCTTCATGGCGGCTGGCTCCGTCATCCACGGCATGGAGCACGGCGAGCATCACGTCCACGAGCACGGTCACGATCATGCCTCCCTCCATCCCGATGATGGGACTGCGGGGGGGGTCGACCCGCAGGATATGCGAAATATGGGCGGGCTGCGCAAGACGATGCCGGTCACTTTCTGGACTTTTCTCATCGGCGGCTTGTCGCTGTCCGGTTTGCCGCTAATCACCGCCGGCTTCTGGTCCAAAGACGAAATACTGGCTGACGCCTGGCTTGTGCTGGACAAGTATGGCAGCGGCGCCCACGGTCTCGTCTTCATCCTGCTGGCGCTGGCGGCTTTCATGACTGCCTTCTACACCATGCGCCAGATCTCGCTGACCTTCGCTGGCGAGCCGCGCAGTGAAGCGGCGGCGCACGCCAATCTGGGGCAGGGGATCGTCAGCTTCACCATGACGCTGCCGCTGCTGATTCTGGCTCTGTTTGCAATTGGCGCCGGGTTCGTCGGCGTGCCGAGCGACTTCCCCGTTCTCGGTCCAATCTTCTCGCCGGAATACAACGCCTTCCATCATCTGGTGATCGAAGCGCTGCCATTGCCGGAAACCACCGCCGCCTTCGCCTCGCTGCCGGATTATCACCCGAAAGCGCCGCCATTTAACATTGTCCCGGTCGCGACCTCTTTCATCGTGGCGCTGCTAGGTTTATGGCTCGGTTATATGATCTATTGGCGCAAGCCACTCAAAGCGGGCCAAGCCGACCCGATGGAGAAATTCCTCGGTCCGCTGCATCCAATCTTGCAGAATCGCTATTATCTGGACGACGCCTACATCGCCGCCTTTGTCAAGCCCTCGCAATGGCTGGCGCGGCATGTGACCAGCTTTCTCGATCGCGGCATTATCGACGCCATCTTGCATATCATCGCGCGGATATTCACCTGGCTCGGCGATTTAATCAAAGTGTTGAACCTGTGGCTGATTGACGGCGTCGGCGACGGCATTCCGATCGCTATTTTCCATTTCGGCGGTTGGCTGCGGCGCTTGCAGAGCGGGCGCGTGCAACTTTACTTGCTCTTGGCGCTGGCGGCTGCGGTCTTGATTGGCGCGCTTCTGGTGTTTTCGGCGGGCGCGGCGCCGCCGCTTTAGGGAGACGCATTCATGTTTCATCTCTTTGGGATAGACGCGCTCTCGGTCTTGATCTTTGGTCCCGCGCTGGGCGCCTTCATCGTCGCCGCCATCGCCTCCTTCGGCACGAGCAAGCAAGTTGGCCGCTGGCTGGCGCTCATCCTGTCGCTGCTCTTTGCCTTGCTCTCTATCAAGGTCTTCGCCGATTATCAGGCGGCTGGCCTCGCGATCGGCGACGATCAATTCATCATCGCGCAAGATGTCGCCTGGTTTGACGCGCTAGGCGCCCGCTGGACGCTCGGCATCGACGGCATTAGCGCCGTCATGATCCTGCTCACTGGCATCCTGACGCCGCTGGCGATCCTGGCGAGCTGGAATATTGAAGATCGTTCGAATATGCACCTGGCGCTGCTGCTTTTCTTCGAGACCGGCAGCATGGGCGTCTTCGCGGCGATGGATTTGATGGTCTTCTTCCTTTTCTACGAGTTGACGCTGGTGCCGATGTACTTCCTCATCAACCAGTGGGGCAGCCTGCCCAAAGCCGGCATCAAATTCAGCGGCCGCTTCTACGCTTCCACCAAGTTCATGATCTATTCCTTCGGCGGCACGCTCGGCATGCTGCTGGCGACGCAGCTAATCGGCTGGTCTGCCGGCACTTTCAGTATGTCGACGCTCGTTGAAACCTGGCCGCTCTTCCGCCAAGGCGAGGCGCTGCTCGGCATTGACGTCAGCACGGTCAAGGCGCTGGCATTCGCCGGCTTTTTTGTCGCCTTCTGCATAAAAGTGCCGATCTGGCCCTTCCATACCTGGCTGCCCGATGCCCACGGCGAGGCGCCAACCGCGGGCTCAATGTTGCTGGCTGGCATCATGCTGAAGCTGGGCGCTTATGGTTTCATCCGTCTGGTCATCCCGCTGTTCCCCGATGTCTGGCTGACCGAGGTGGTCATCATCGGCGTCAATGTCGCCACGCTCTTCGCCATTCTGTCCGTCGTCGGCATCGTGCTCGGCGCATTCGCCGCCTTAGGGCAGAACGACTTCAAGCGCCTGGTGGCTTACAGTTCAGTCAATCACATGGGTTTCGTCGGCATCGGCATCGCCGTTTTCGCCCAGACCTACGCCCAGCTTTGGAGCGGCGCGAATCCAAACGCCGATATTCAATCCGCCATCCTCGCTGGCAACGGCACAGTCTTGCAGATGTTCAATCACGGGCTCAGCTCGGCTGGCATGTTTTTGCTCGCCGGCGCGTTATATCACAAGACACATACGCGTGACTTGAGCGAATATGGCGGGCTCTGGGTAAAGGCGCCGATATACGGCGGGATTCTGCTCTTCACCAGTTTCGCCAGCTTGGGGCTGCCCGGCTTGAACGGCTTCGTCAGCGAATTCCTGATCGTGCGCGGCAGTTGGCCCATCTTCACCGCCCTGACCGCCATTGCTATGATTGGCTTGCTCTTCACCGGCGGCTATATTCTGAAGGGCATTCGCGCTGTCTTGCACGGTCCCTTCAATATGCGCTGGCGCGACGCCAATTTGGAATTGACGCCAGCTGAGTTGCTTGGCATCGCGCCGCTGATGGCGCTCATGCTGCTGACCGGCGTCTACCCAAACTGGATTCTGCCGATGATTAACACCACGGTCTCGACCCTTTTCGCCGGTTTGGCGAGCTAGGAACGCCTTTATGGAAGCGACGGGATTCTCAATCCTCACCGCCATCATTTTCATCCCGATCATCGCTGGCGTGGTCATCCTATTCCTCGATCGCAAGAATCGCGATCTGGTGCGCGGCGTCGGCGTGACCGCAGCCTCGGCTGTCTTGGCGCTGTCGCTCGCGGTCTTCTTTGGCTACGACAATTTCGTCAAGACCAGCGGCGGCTTGATTGAACAGCAAGCAGCGATGCTCGCGTCGGGCGTCGAGCTCAGCGGGGCGCGGATGTTCGCAGACGCGCTTGCCTTCGAGCAGCGGGTCGTCTGGGTGGAATCGCTAGGCATCGCCTACCATGTTGGCGTTGATGGCGTGTCCGCGCCGATGGTGCTTCTAACAGGTATTGTAGCGGTCGCTGGCGTCTTGATCTCCTGGAAAATCGAAGACCGCCTGCGCGAATTCATGGCATTCTTCATGTTCCTGGTTGCCGGCGTCTTTGGCGTCTTCATCGCTGTCGATCTCTTCATGCTCTTCTTCTTTTATGAACTGGCGATCTTCCCCATGTACTTGCTCATCGCCGGCTGGGGTTGGGTCAAGCTGCGCGAATACGCCGCCATGAAGCTGACGCTCTATATTCTGGTCGGCTCGGTCTTCGCGCTGGTCGGCGGGGTGGCGATGTATTTCGCCGCCGCCGATTTCTTTGCCGGCAATGGCGCCGATGTCTTGGACGCCGCCATCGCGGGGGGACTCTTGCCGCCCGACAGCGGACCCTACAGTTGGAGCATCGTCCAGCTCACGCTCGCCGCCGAGAACGGCGCTTTTGGCATCGACATATTGGGCGTCGAGGGTCTGAACTTCGCCAAGTTCTGGTTCCCCTTCATGTTCATGGGCTTCGGCGTGCTGGCTGGCGTCTTCCCCTTCCACAATTGGTCGCCCGATGGTCACGTTGCCGCGCCCACTGCCGTTTCAATGATTCACGCCGGCGTCTTAATGAAGGTCGGCGCATTCGCCGCGCTGCGCTCAGGTGTACAGCTGCTGCCCGAAGGCGCTGATACGCATCTGCCCTGGATGGTATTCCTGACGCTCATCAATGTTGTCTATGGCGCGCTCATCGCCTTCCGCCAGCGTGACTTCAAATATGTCATCGGCTTCTCATCGGTCAGCCACATGGGCTTGGTAAGCATGGGTTGGGCGACGATGAACCTGACCGGCATGACCGGCGCCGGCATCCAGATGTTCAGCCACGGGGCGATGACGGCGCTCTTCTTCGGCGTCGTCGGCATGGTCTATGACCGCTCGCATACGCGCGACATCCCCAGCCTCGGCGGCTTCATGAGAGTTATGCCTTGGGTCGGCGTCGCCTTCGTCATCGGCGGTTTGACTAGCATGGGCATGCCGGGCTTGAGCGGCTTCATTGCCGAATTCCCGATCTTTCAGGGAATGTGGGCGGCTTCCGAGCAAATCACGCTCCAGCTCGGCGCTTTCCAACTCAGCAATTATTACAGCGTCCTCGTCATCATTGCCGCTCTCGGGATCGTCATAACCGCCGCTTACGTGCTGCGCGTGGCTGACCAAGTCTTCTTCGGCGAGTTTGACGCCGAGCGTTTCCATGATGTCGGCAATATCGAAATGACCGACCGCATCGTCCTGATTATCCTGGGCGCGCCACTCATCATCCTGGGCATTTACCCGCCGATCATGGCGCCCATGATCGAATCCGGCATCCGACCCCTTATCGCCCTATTGGGAGGTGGCTAGATGGAACTAGATCTCTGGGCGCAGTTGCCATCCGTCTTGCCGGAGATTGGGCTGACCGCGCTGGCGATAGTCGTACTGTTTGCCGATATCTACGGCTCGCTGGCGACACGCCGCAATGTCGTCATCGTTTCCGCCATTGGCATGGCGCTGCTGGCGCTTGTGCCGCTGATATGGCAGCCGGACCCCGCGCTGTACGAAAACGGCGCGCTGCTCTGGGGCGGCATGATCAATTACGACCCGCTTTCGCAGATCTTCAAAGTGATGCTGCTGCTGGCTGGCGCCGTGACTTGCCTGATGGCAGCCGGCGACAAAGGCGTCGGCGATAAAGGCGAATTCTACCTGATCGTCATCGTCGCCACCCTGGGCGGCTTGATGATGTCCAGCGCCGCCGACCTGATTCTGGTATTCGTGGCTTTGGAAACGCTTTCAATTCCGCTCTACATGTTGGCCAGCTTTCGCCGCGGCGATCAGCGTTCGGCCGAGAGCGGCATGAAGTATTTCCTCTACGGCGCCTTCGCTTCCGCGATCATGCTCTTCGGTTTCAGCTTGCTCTATGGATTCGCCGGCACGACCAATCTCGCTGGCATCGCCGCTGCCATGAGCGCGGGGCTGGAAGAGGGGCTGGTCGCCGTCATGACCGCGCTGGTGATGGTGGTCGTCGGCTTCGGCTTCAAAATCAGCGCCGTGCCCTTCCACTTTTGGGCGCCGGATGTTTACGAAGGCGCGCCCACGCCGGTCACCGCCTTCGTCAGCGTGTCAAGCAAAGCCGCCAGCTTCGCCCTCCTGCTGCGCTTCCTGACCGCAGTCTTCCCGCCGGATCTCGCCATCGCCGGCGTCGTCATTCAAGACTTCTGGGTGAATTTGCTGGTGGTCGTCTCAATCGTATCCATGACGCTTGGCAATGTGGTCGCTCTGCGCCAGAGCAATATCAAGCGCTTGCTGGCGTACTCGTCCATCGCGCAAGCCGGTTACACGCTTATCGGCGTCGTCGCGCTCCAGGGCGCGAACGACAGCTTGGCGGTCGCCTCCGTCTCATTCTACATGTTCATGTATATCTTCACCAACTTGCTCGTTTTCGGCGGCGTCATCTTGTTCATCGCCAAGACGGACACGGAAGAGATCAGCGACATGGCTGGCTTAAACCGCCGCAGCCCCTGGCTGGCGCTCTTTATTACGATTGGCTTGCTCTCGCTCGGCGGGATTCCACCGGCGGCCGGCTTCTTCGGCAAATTCTTCCTTTTCCAAGCGGCGGTGAATTCGAACCTCGTCGGCTTGGCGCTGATCGCCGTAACCAACGCCATTATCGCGCTCTACTATTATTTGGTCGTCATCAAGGTGATGTACGTTGATGTGGGTCCGGACGAAGACAAACCGATCGCCATACCGCGCGCCTATGGCTGGTCACTCGGCATAACCGCGCTGGTCGTGATCTTGCTCGGCACGATCGCGGTCACGCCGATTTACGATTGGGCCGCTTTGGGCGCACGAGGTTTGTAAAGGGGAATCGCTGTGGCTATGCAATTTCATTTGTGATAAAATTCTCGAAGTTTGCCGATGGAGTTGAACCACCCTTGATTTATTGATGTCAAGACATGCGCTAAATGAAACCGGGTAGCAATCCCCTATCGACTTATGGTCTCGTTGCGGGGGTGGTTGGGCAAGTCGGATGCATGATCTTGCTCATCATTCTGGGAACATTACTGCTTGGCTTGGCGCTGGATGAAGCATTCGGGACGCGTCCTACATTCTTATTCATTATGCTATTGGTTAGCCTTCCAATAAGTACAGCGGCAATATTTTTTTATACGAGATTTAAAGCCAGACAGCTCCACGGCACAGCTAGCAAGAAGGAGGAAGATATAAGTGAATAGCTTTTGGAACGGGAAACGCCGCTATGTCGCTCTGCTGATGTTCCTCAGCGGTGTCTTTGTCGCGCTGCGGGTTCCACCTGTCATTCCCTTCATCCAATTGCCCGGCGAGAAATTCCCCGAAGGTTACAACATTCCCTTCACCGACATACGGCTCACCAATACCTTCGTGGCCGCGGTGATCGTCTGGATTTTGCTGCTGCTCTTCGTGGTGTATGTCTCGCGGCGCCGGCCCAAAGACGGCAACGAAACGCCACCCGGCGGCTTTTACAACATGTTTGAGGCGCTCTTTGAAGGGCTGATGGGTTTCATCGGCGGTATCGCCGGCGGCGCGCATTTCCGCCTCATCTTCAACATGTTCATGACGATCTTCCTGGTCGTGCTTATAGCCAACTGGATGGAGCTCGTGCCCGGCGTCGATACGATCGGCTTTATCCATCCGCACGTTAAAGAAAAGTACGACGCCGCAACCGACGAATACAAGGTTGTGACAACGGATGGCTACGAGATCTATCAGGGCTTCCTCGGTTTCTCCTACGTCAACGGGCAATGCGACTGGATCAGCCCGGCCGATGAAGCGGCCGCCGACGCATCGGCGATGACCGCGGCGGTCGCGGCGCGCTCCGCTGCCGAAGAGGACGCGCTGGCTGACGCCGCCTATGCCCGCTACAAGGCGAAACATGACGGGCACGGCGATGACGCGCCGGGCGATTCATCGGGCGATGCCCACACCGAAGACGATCATGCGACGGCGAGTGTTGATACAGACGCAACCGCCGCCGCTTATGACGAGGTTCTGGCGGGGCGCACGGCAGAGAAACAGGCGCGGCGCGATCGCGGCTGCTATACAGGCGTGGCGACATCCTCATGGGAAGCCGGCTACATCGAGCCGGACAAGAGCGAGAAGAAGCTTATCCCGCTGCACCCGGACCCCAGCAGCGACGAGGCGAAGCTGGTGCCCTGGGTTGTGCTGCCCTTCGTCCGCGTAGCTTCGACCGACCTGAATATGACGCTGACCCTTGGTCTGATTTCCTTCGTCATGATTCAGTACATCGGCTTCAAGGCGCTCGGCATCGGCTACCTGACCAAGTTCTTCAATTTCGGCACGCTCTTCAAGTCGCCCTTGGGCGGTATTGACGTCGCTGTCGGCTTGCTGGAACTCATCGGGGATTTCGCCAAGATTCTCTCGTTTAGCTTCCGTCTCCTGGGCAATATATTCGCCGGATCTATCGTGCTATTCGTCATGAGCTTCCTGGTGCCGATCTTGCCCTGGCCCTTCTTCATCCTCGAATTCTTCGTCGGCGTCATTCAGGCGTTGGTATTTGGTCTGTTGACTGCGATCTTCATGAACCTGGCGACCATTAGCCACCATCATGATGACGAACACGATCACGCCGAAGCACATTAGTCCATTGACACGCAGATTTAAGCGCATAACTGGAGGAAAACTAAATGGATCCACAATCAACGATTATCCTGGGTAAGGCGATCGGCGCGGGCTTGGCGATGATCGGCGCGGCTGGCGGCGGTATCGGCATCGGCCTCTCGGTCGGCGGCGCTGTGCAAGCGATGGGGCGCAATCCCGATCACACCGCAACCATTCAGACCAACATGATCCTCGGCGTCGCCTTTGCGGAAGCGGTCGCCATTTACGCCCTGGTTGTGTCGCTGATTATCCTCTTCGTACTCAGCTAGGCTGGGTTGGAGATCCAAAGGAGGAGAATATGAGCGTACTAGACAACCTTGGCATCAACCCCGGTCTGATGCTTATTTGGGCGATTGCTTTCATCGTGCTCTACACCGTGCTGACGCGTTTCATCTATGACCCGCTGACCAATGTGCTCAACGAACGGCGCAACCGCATCGCCAAGGGTTTGGAAGATGCGGCGGCGGCGGCGCGCGCCCGTGAAAACGCCGAAGCTGAAGCCGAAAAGATCCTGGCGCAAGCCCGCAGCGAAGCGCAAAAGGTGATCGACGAAGCCCGCGGCCGTGGCGAAGGCGTCGCCAGCACGATCGAAAGCGATGCGCGGCAAGAGGCCGCCCGTATTCAGTACGACGCCCAGAACGAAGCGGTCGCCATTCGCAATGCCGAGCTCGGCAACCTGCGTGATCAGGTGCTTAATATCTCGGTCGCCGTCGCCGGGCGCATCCTGGGTGAAAATATCAGCAAGACGAAGCAGAAGGCGCTGGTCAACAGCTTCATCACCGATCTGCCCGACGGCGCCAAAGGCATCGGCGGGGGAGTTGAAGTCGTCAGCGCCATGCCTTTGACCGCAGACGAACAGAAGTCAATCACAGCCGAGGTCGGCGCGGATGAAGCGGAATTCTCCGTCGATCCCTCGATCCTCGGCGGGCTAATCGTGCGCTGGCCTGGCGGCATGGTTGATGGCAGCGTCCGTTCGCAGTTGAACGAAATGGCGCGCAGCTTGAGCTAAGAATTGGAAAGTCGTGTGGGCGACTGACGCTTAGAATCCACGCAAGCCGGTGAGTCGCCCGCTAGTAGCGCTGCGTTCCCACACCAACATCTCGAACGCGCTGGATAGTCTCCGGCGCGTTTGCATTTGTCAGCTTCCCCCAAGCGTGATTGAATAAGCCTAGAGCGCAAAGTCGTCGAAGGCAGCGCATAGCAATTATGCCAAAGACCCTGCAGGTATTGCTCGCCGCGATCTCGGCGGATCAAATCATAGCGACCTGCGGCGATCCCGCGACGCCAATCACGGCGCCGGTTGTTGAATCGAGCCGCGAAGTCGAGCCGGGCGGTCTCTTCGTCGCCCGCAGGGGGCAGTCCGCCGATGGCCATGATTTCATCCCGGACGCCATTGCCGCCGGCGCCGCCGCCATCATCGGCGAATCCGAGCAGCCGAATCTTCCCGTTCCTTACGTCCAGGTCAAAAACGCCGGGCAAGCCCTTGGTCAGCTGGCGGCCGCTTGGCACGATTTCCCTTCGCGCAAGCTGGTCGTGATCGGAGTCACTGGCACCGACGGCAAGACCACCACCTGTCATCTTCTGCACAGCATTCTCCAGCGCGCACGCGGGATAAAGCCCGGTTACATCAGCACGATATCAGCCGACTTTGGCGCCGAAACCGCACCAACAGGCTTGCACGTCACCACGCCCAGCGCCCCGCGGATTCAAGCCTATCTGGCGAAGATGGTCGACGCTGGCTTAACCCATTGCATCCTCGAGATGACCAGCCACGGTTTGGCTCAGGGACGCTTGAGCGGCGTCGACATCGACGTGGCGGTATTGACCAACGTGATGCACGAACACCTCGATTATCACGGCAGCTGGGAAGATTACCGTGCCGCGAAAGCCATCATGTTTCAAATGCTCGAATCGTCGTGGCGCAAACCCGGTGTCTGCAAGGTCTCCGTGCTCAACGCGGACGATCAGTCGCTCGCCTGTTTCGCCGCGATCCCGGCGGACCGTGCCGTCACGTTCAGCATCGAGAATCCGTCCGATTTTCGCGCATCCGATACCGCCTTCGCGCCGAAGGGCGCGCGCTTTCGCCTGGCTGGTCAAGACCTCACAATGCAGCTCTTGGGCGGGTTCAACATCGCCAACGCGCTGGCGGCCATCAGCGGGGCGCGATCGTTAGGCATTGGCTGGGGCGCTATCAAAGCCGGAATCGCCGCGGTTAAATTCATCCCCGGGCGCATGGAGCGCATCGACGAAGGCCAAGATTTCATCGCTATGGTTGATTTCGCCCATACTCCGAATGCGCTAAAGCGGGCGCTGGAAGCCGGGCGGGCGCTGTTGAAGCCCGGCAAACGCGTGATCGCCGTCTTCGGCAGCGCCGGTTTGCGCGATATCGAAAAGCGCCGCATGATGGCGCAGACCTCGGCGCAATTGGCTGACATGACCATCTTGACCGCGGAAGACCCGCGCACAGAATCACTTGATGCCATTCTGGCGATGATGGCGGCCGGCTGCCGGTCCGAAGGCGGCGTCGAAGGCGAAACATTCATCCGCATTCCCGACCGCGGAGAAGCGATCCACCGGGCTTGCCAAATAGCGTTGCCCGACGATCTTGTGATGGCATGCGGCAAGGGCCACGAGCAGAGCATGTGCTTCGGCGCGACCGAGCATCCCTGGGACGACCGTGAGGCGCTGCGATCAGCGCTGCAGGGCGCGCCGCTAAATACGCTGCCCACCGCCCGCGTGAATCGTCGACGGCGCTAAGACACACCGGCAATCGAACTGTAAATGATATGTAAGAGGGAGCCAGCCGATTCATGGTAGAATCAGCATAGTGCGCGCGCGAGGCTGATGTGCTGGATCTTGGTATCGTCATCGTTAACTGGAATACCCGCGACTTGCTTGACCGCTGCCTGCGGACAGTGTGCGATAGCCACGGCGACATCCGCTTTCGCGTCATCGTGGTGGATAACGCCTCCGCCGATGGCAGCGCCGCCATGGTCAAGCGGAAATACCCGCAAGCCGAATTGATCGCCAGCCCGGAAAACGTCGGCTACCCACGCGGCAACAATATCGGATTACGCGCCTTGGGATATCGCGGCGCCCGCGATGTCGACCGGGCAGCGCCGCGTTACGCGCTGCTGTTGAACCCCGATACCGAGCTGCCGTCGAACGCGCTCGTCCAGATGATCCAATTTATGGATTCTCGACCAGATGTCGGCGTGGCTGGTCCAAAGCTGGTATTGACAGACGGCAGCCTCGACAAAGCCTGCCGCCGCGGCTTTCCCACGCCTTTGGTCAGCTTCTATCACTATTCCGGGTTGGCGAAGCTCTTCCCTCGCAACCAACGCTTCGGCCGCTACAACATGACCTTCGTGGATGAAGATCAGGACGTTGAAGTCGATTCCGTGGTTGGCGCCTATATGCAGGTGCGCAAGGGAGCGATTGAGCGAGCGGGGCTGCTGGATGAGGCATTCTTCATGTATGGCGAAGACTTGGATTGGGCTTACCGCATAAAGCAGGCTGGCTACAATGTATGGTACCATGCGGCTGTCACCGTTCATCATGTGAAGCGCGCCGCCAGCAGGCAAAGCTCAAAGGCGCAATTCGAGTTTTGGCGCGCCATGCTGATCTTTTACCGCAAACATTATCGCCGCGGCGCCATCTATCCAGTGCATCTGATGATCCTGATGGCGCTCTTGTTCAAAGGAGGTCCGGGCTTATGGCAGGAGATTCGCAACCCGTCTCATACAATGTAGAGCCGCGTTCGATTCGCCTAAGCAACGAACACCTGAAGGCGCTTTCCACCTTGAGTTTGCTGCTCGCCGATATGCTTATGCTCATTGTCGCGTTCATCATCGGTTACGAAGCGCGCGATGTATTGCCTTTTTTCCCCCGTCCCGAAGAGCAGCCAGCGCTTGATCGATATTCGCTCACCATCGTCGTGCATACGATCACCATCGTCATCATGTTTTATTTCACCCAGCTTTATCACCTGAAACGCGCCTTCAGCCGCATCGAGCAGTTGCGCCACGTGATCGGCGTCGTCACGCTAGGATCGCTGCTGGCCAGCGGCACACAAGAACTTTTGCTGCAAAACTCACCGGGTGAAGCGGTTTATCCGCGCAGCCTCCTCTTCTATGTCTGGTCCTTCAGCGTTGTGTTCACCGTCGTCGGGCGCGAATTGCATCGCCGCATTTGGACGCTCTTGCGCCGTCGCGGCGTCCTGCGCGACCATCTGCTCCTGGTGGGTGATGGCGAAATCGCGCGCAAAATCACCGAGCATATCCGCAACAGCCCTGAGCTGGGTTACACCATCGTCGGTATCGTCACCGCCGCTGAGAAAACCGGCGAAATGCTCGGCTACCCTTACATTGGCGCCTATGAAGATATTCCCCGCCTCATCGACGACCGGCAAGTGGAACAGGTGATTGTCGCCCTGTCCGATTATCGGCGCGACGAAATGGTCGAATTGATCAACCTCTGCCAGCGCGGCAAGGTGGATATCAAGGTCTATCCTGATATGTTCTCTTATATGGCTGGCGATCTCAATGTTGATGATCTCGGCGGCACCGCTCTGCTGACCGTTCGCGATATCGCCCTGCGCGGCTGGAAGTTAAGCCTCAAACGCGCTATGGATCTCTTCGGCGCGACCATCGGCTTGGTCCTGCTCTCGCCCTTCATGCTGATCACCGCGCTCTTGATTCGCCTCGAATCCCGCGGCTCGGTGTTTTACTGGCAGGTGAGGATGGGCTTGGATGGCAGGCCCTTTCCCATGATCAAGTTTCGGTCGATGCGCCAAGACGCCGAATCCAGCGGGCGCACCTGGACGGTCGAGAACGACGAGCGCGTCACCCGCCTGGGTCACCATATGCGGCGCAGCAACTGGGACGAAATCCCGCAATTGATAAACGTGCTCGTCGGGCATATGAGCCTCGTCGGTCCGCGGCCGGAGCGCCCGATGTACGTCCAGCAATTCCGGCGCCAAATCCCCGATTATATGGTGCGGCATCGAGAGAAATCCGGCATGACCGGTTGGGCGCAAATCAACGGTTTGCGCGGCGATACATCCATCGCGCAGCGCACCGAAGCCGACCGTTTCTATGTCGAAAACTGGTCCATCTGGCTGGATGTCGTCATCATCATTCGCACGATTTGGCAATCTTTCACCCGGTCAAACCCACACGCCTACTAGCCGGAGCCGCAGCGTGGATATCGAAACGCTAACTGAAGCCATGCATGAGTTCGTCGAGAGCAAAGGCTGGCTCGCTGAAGATTCGCCGAAACAACAAACCCAACGCAACCTGGCGATCTCGCTCGTATTGGAAGCGACCGAGGTTCTTGAGCATTTCCAATGGAACGAAAACAGCAGCCAACCTGACGAACTGGCGGATGAATTGGCGGATGTGATGCTCTATCTGCTTCAATTGGCGAGCTTCAGCAATATCGATTTGGGCGAAGCGGTCATGGCAAAGCTTCAGAAGAACTATGCCCGTGATTGGCGCCCATAAACCAGTTGACAGCCAGCAGCCGAGCATGTCCGCCCCGCGCTGACGCCGAGGGGCTCGTCTTGCGTCTGCAGCGCGTCTTGCCATAGGTCTTTCAATCTGAAGCGCCGGCATTATAATGACTTGCGTTTCGTCGCGCTTGCTCTTGGAAGTCGCCAATCTAGACGAGTAGCGGCAGACCGCGTCGTCAATTGCAGGGGCGCCGCGGAAGATATCAACTGGCTGCTCTCCAAACCGAAGGATTCGTAAACATGTCTGAACAAGCGGTCACCGCCCAAAGCGAAGACTTTTCGCGCTGGTATAACGAAATCGTCTACCGGGCTGACCTTGCGGCGCCATCGCCGGTGCGTGGCTGCGTGATCATCAAGCCTTACGGTTACGAAATCTGGGAAGGCATAAAGTCTGGTTTGGACCGCCGATTCAAAGCCACCGGGCATCAAAACGCCTATTTTCCGCTCTTCATTCCCGAGAGTTACATTCGGCGCGAAGCCGAGCATGTCGAAGGTTTCAGCCCCGAACTCGCCGTCGTCACCCACGCTGGCGGCAAAGAACTCGAAGAGCCGCTTGTCGTGCGTCCCACCTCGGAGACTGTGATTGGCGAAGCCTTCAGCGACTGGATTCAGTCATACCGCGATCTGCCCCTGCTCATCAATCAATGGTCGAATGTCGTGCGTTGGGAGTTGCGCACGCGCCCGTTCTTGCGCACCGCCGAATTCCTCTGGCAAGAAGGGCATACCGCCCACGCCACCGATCACGAGGCGGAAGAAGAAACGCTGCGGATGCTCGATATCTATGCCGAATTCGCCAGCGACGACGCCGCCATCCCCGTTATCAAAGGCGAGAAGAGCCGCCTGGAACGATTCGCCGGCGCGCGCCGCACCTATACGATAGAAGCGATGATGCGCGACAAGCGAGCGCTGCAATCCGGCACGAGCCACAACCTGGGCCAGAATTTCGCCAAAGCCTTTGACATCCGTTATCTGACCGAAGAGAACACGCAGGAATTCTGCTGGACAACGTCCTGGGGCTTGAGCACGCGAATGGTCGGCGCGGTCGTAATGACCCATGGCGATGATAAGGGCTTGCGCCTGCCGCCCAAGCTGGCGCCTTATCAACTCGTCATCGTCCCCATCTACCGGCGCGATGCTCAGCGGGGCGCTGTGCTGGAGACCGTCGAACGACTGCGAAGGTCATTTGAAGCCGCGGGCTTGCGCGTGCATGTGGACGAGCGGGAAGGGCAGTCGCCCGGCTTTAAGTTTAACGATTGGGAAATGCGCGGCGTCCCGCTCCGCGTCGAAATCGGACCCAAAGATGTCGAGAACAATAACGCGGTGCTGGCGCGGCGAGATGTGCTCGGGCGCGCTGGCAAGCAGTTTGTCTCGCAAGATAACGTCGTCGAAGTCGCGCGGGAGCTTCTGGATGATATACAGCGCAATCTGCTGGACGATGCCCGCGCCTTCCGCGACGCGCATATTCAGGACGCCGCTTCTTATGACGAATTGCAGGCCATCATCGCCGAGGGCGATTGGGCTCGCGCATTTTGGGCTGGGTCAGACGCTGAAGAATTGGCGGTAAAAGACGAAACCGGCGCTACCATACGCTGTTTCCCCTTCGAACAACCGGACGCGCAGGGCGAGTGTGTGATGTCCGGCAGAGTTGCGGATAAGATCGCGCTCTTCGCCAAAGCATACTGAGTCGCCGCTGTGTATATAAGTTCGGGCTTTGCGTTGTCCATCGTGAAATCGCGGCGAGCGCAGCGGTGAAACGTGATTATTCTAGCAATTTGCTAACACGCTTTTTACAATTTCAGTCATTGTGAAAATTGACACAATCAAGTTTCTATCGTAGGATTAGTTGCTGGATTCGAAATCCTAATCCAAACTGGTGATGAAATAGCCATAAAGGCTTGCCCAGCTTGAGTTGCTTGGACAAGCCGGCGAATCCAGAATCGTTGCTTGCGCGCGCTTTATTTGCAAAATTGCTTTAAGTCAATGTTATGACTTTATGCTGCAGCAAAATTCGTTTATTAAATACCCATGCCCATACATGGATATTTCTAGGTAGGCGCCAGCTGGTGATAAAGTCGGCTGGTAGCCACATTTTTGGACTAATGCATGGCCGCTTACTTGATAGTTGACGTAGACGATCTTCTGCGATTTACGACGCAAAAAGGGATTGACTTGCACGAGCTGGCTGTTGCCCTCCGCGGCAGCGCCGGATTCGTCGCCGGCTTGTACGATACCACTTCCCTCAGAGCCGTCGCCGTTGCCGATTGGCGCGCTCAACTGCGTGATGATAATGCGCCTTTGGAACCCAAGGCGATATTCCGCAGCGCCGGTTACCAGGTCATAGACGTGCGTGATCGTTCGTGCCTGCCAGATTGCCTTGTGGAAGACGTATTTCAACACGATCCCAATCCGATTGACGAGTTGATTCTCGCCACGACCGGGATTGATCTGCTGCCCTTAATCGATTGCGTGAAGGTCACCGATAACGCGCGGATCCGCGTCTGGGGCGATGATGAAGAGGCGGCGCGCGCCGCTGGCTTGTCCCGCGATATCATTTTCCAGCCGCTTGTCGGTTTGCATGGCATCAAAGGCAAGAACGTCTGGGTATACATTGATTTCGAAAATATCTCGATCAGCCTTAACGAACAGGGCTTCGTCGTCAATCTCGATCATCTGATTGAGCGCCTCGTCTCCCAGGCGCAAGCGCACGGCAAGCTCGTTAAAATGGCGGCTTACGCGCCCTGGGGCCAGCGCGGCGCCTTGCCGCCCCTGGTGGACGCTTCCGGTCGCGAAGTGGCCGATGACGCGCCAGCCCGGCTGATGATGGCCAATATCGATCCCGTGTTTCACTTGCCCGGCAAACAGAGCGCCGATATTCGCATCGCCCGCGATGTTCTGACCGATGCCGGGCACCCCGAAGCCGGCGATGTCATCATTCTGGCGACAGGCGACCGCGATTTCAACGATGTCATCAATCCGATGCTGCAGCGCAACAAGACAGTTGTCGTCTGGGGTGTACGCGGAAGCACCGGGCGCCTCTTGCAAAGTCACCCATCGCTGCAACTCGAATACATCGACGACTTCACCGATCTCCAGACGCACCAATCGCTGAGTACGGTCGAATCCGAAGCCGATACCGAGAGCTTCATTCCCTCGCAATGGTCGAGTGTAATCATTCAATTCTTCCGCCTAAATACTGATCGACCGGGAAGCGTCATTACGGTGGACAGCCTTATCGATCAATTGGTCGAGGTCGGTGATGTCATCTCGGTTGAACGCGGCGATGACCTCGTCTCACAAGCGATCTCTCTGGGCATTCTCCGGCAGCAGAGCGCTTTGGGCGTGATCGAATTGAGCCTCCAGCATCCAGTCGTCGAAAAGACGCTGCTCATCGTAAACCGCATGGCGCGGCGCGTCGCCAACACCCTGGTTTCGCGTAATTGGGAATACGTCAACTATGGCTTTCTCTTGAAGGGCTTGGCGATGGAGCGCGACCTTGATCGGCCAGGAATGAATGACAGCGATCAGTGGCGCTCACACTGGATCGATTGCCTGGTGCGCGAACGGGTGCTTCAACGGGAGCTTGTGCCTCACCGCCACAATCCCGATGACCTCGTACCGGTCATTCGCTTGCCCGAGGCGCAGGATCAACAGTTGGCGCCCGGCGTTGACGAGCAGCCCGCCGCTGACGATTTTTCTTCGCAGGAGTGGCAAGACGTGCCACCGCATACGCTATACGAAAGCGACAAAGAAGTCGCGCGAATGGTGACGCGCATCGTGGTCAGCGTCCAGCAATTCACCAGCTTCAGGAACTTCGCCTGGTGCCCGCTCGGCAGCTTGCATCGGCGCCTGCGCGAATTCGACAGCGGCGTCGTTTTCCAGCTCGCCGTCGAGTATCTGCTGTTGAACAACATGGTGACGGTAAACGAATATCCCAACCCGCGCAGCGATTACAATACCAAAGGCCTCGAGTTGGACGAAGCCTGTCCCTTCGCCGCTGTCATTCTGGCGGAGCGCGATGAATTCATTCGCATTTTGCTGGAATTGTACCGAGCGAATGTTACGATCTCACAGCCAAACATCGAGAAGCATTTGAAAGGCAATTGGGATCTTCCGCTTTGGATTTCGATTATGAAAATCGAGAACGTGCTGAATGCCTTGCCCGGGCGCGCCGATCAGTTCAGCCTCTTCCGCACCCACCATACCGTCAAGCTGGTGGCAAACGACGATGTTGATGAAGTGGCGAGAGCCGAGTATTAGCTCGCCATTGCCCGCGCTTCGTCTTGCTGATAGAATCACCACGTTGTTTTGACCGACAGGAAACCGTACCTGCCTGTCTGGTGGCGAACGAAAGGACGGAATATCATGCCATTGGATAAAGCAACCAAAAGCCAGATTATCAAAGACTACGCCCGCGAAGATGGCGACACTGGCTCGCCGGAGGTGCAGATCGCGCTGCTTAGCGCCAGGATTGCGCAGCTAACCGAGCACTTGAAAGCGCACAGCCACGACGAACACTCGCGCCGCGGTTTGCTGAAATTGGTCGGCCAGCGGCGCCGCCACCTGAAGTACATCGCGCGTAAGAAGCCGGATGTTTACCTTGATTTGTTGCAGCGGCTGGGCTTGCGCCGTTAGCGGCGGCACTCAGACTGCGGCCGCGTGCCCAGGCGCGTGATAGCAAGTGGCAAGCCTGGCGCCCAATACTTTGCCCTTTGGCAAATCTCGAACGAACGCAAGCGCGTTGACCATGACAGCTGCCAAGCGGCGTCGGCTTATGCTTCGCCGATTGCCCGATTGGTCCTGCCATTGAAACGCCCTTTGAAGATATGGAGAACGCAATGACATTGGATATTCGTGAATATCGGGGCACGGTCGGTGACAAAGAAATCATCATTGAGACCGGCCGCTTCGCCCAGCAAGCCGGTGGCGCGGTAACAGTCCGCATGGGCGATACCATGCTGTTCTGCTCGACCACAATGGGCTCGCCGCGCGCCCACTTGGATTTCTTCCCGCTCAGCGTCGATTATGAAGAAAAGATGTACGCCGGCGGCCGCGTGCCGGGTGGCTTTTTCCGACGCGAAGGAAGACCCTCCGAAGGCGCAATCCTGACCTCGCGCGTTATCGATCGTACGCTGCGCCCGCTCTTCCCCAAGAACATGCGCAACGAAGTGCAAGTGATCTTGATGTCGCTCTCGCATGACAAAGAACACCACGTCGATATGCTCGGTATAATCGCCGCCAGCACCGCGCTGATGATCTCGGACATACCCTGGGACGGTCCAGTCGCTGGCGCGCGCATCGGTATGGTTGATGACGCGCTGAAGGTCAATCCAACTTATAGCGAAATGACGGAAAGCGCGCTTGATCTGCGGGTGTCGGGCACGGCGGACGCCATCAACATGGTCGAATGCAATGCCGAAGAGGTAAACGAAGAAACCATGCTCGAAGCGCTGTTCATGGCGCATGACTCGGTGCGGGACATCATCGCCCTGCAGCATCAGATTCGCGCCGAGATCGGCAAAGTAAAGAATGAACCCGCAACCGATGACCTTGACGAGACGCTGCTGGCTGCAGTAAGCGCAAAGGTCGAGGGTTCGCTGCGCGAGGTGATGAGCGCGCACGCGGACCGTAACGAACGCCGCGAGCCGCTGCAGCAAATCCAAGCCGCTCTGCTTGAAGAGTACGAAAGCCGCAACGAAACGACCGATGACGCAGCGTCCAAGGTCGACATGAAACATGTCGAGCGCGCCTACGACCAGGTGCTGAAAAAGGTCGTGCGCGGGCGCATCGTCAACGACGGCATCCGCCCCGATGGCCGCGACTATGCCTCCATGCGCGATCTGGCGGCTGATGTCGGCCTTGTCCCGCGCGTGCATGGCTCCGGCATGTTCATGCGAGGCGAAACCCAGGTGCTGACGATCGCGACCTTGGGCACACCGCGTGAAGCGCAATTCATGGACGGTTTGAGCCCGGAAGACGACAAGCGCTATATGCATCATTACAACTTCCCGCCCTACAGCACCGGCGAGACCTATCCCATGCGCGGCCCGCGCCGGCGCGAAGTCGGCCACGGCGCTCTGGCGGAGAAGGCGCTCCTCGCGATGATCCCGGCTGAAGCAGAGTTTCCCTACGTGCTGCGCCTCGTTAGCGAAGTGATGAGTTCCAACGGCAGCACCTCCATGGCGAGCGTCTGTGGCAGCACCCTCGCCCTAATGGATGCCGGCGTCCCAATCAAGAACCCCGTCGGCGGTATCGCCATGGGCTTGATCAAAGAGGGTGAAAAGGTCGCTGTATTGACCGATATCCAGGGCATGGAAGACCATCTCGGCGATATGGACTTCAAGGTCGCCGGTTCTGTCGACGGCATTACCGCCCTGCAGATGGATATCAAGATCTCCGGCGTTACCCGCGACGTCATGCGCCAGGCGCTCGCGCAGGCAAAAGACGCGCGCTTGCAAATCCTTGATGTGATGCGCGCCGCCATCGCCGAGCCGCGCGGCACAACTAGCGACTTCGCGCCGCGCATGGAATCGGTCAAGATCTCCGTTGACAAGATCGGCGCTGTTATCGGTCCCGGCGGCAAGAACGTCCGCGCCCTGCAAGACGAGCACCAAGTCAAGGTCGATATTCAGGAAGACGGTTTGGTGTACGTCGCCGGCGAATCGGGCGCTGAAGTCGACCTGGCGCTGGAGAAGATCAAAGCTATGGTGGAAGAGCCGGAACTTGGATCGATCTATACCGGCACCGTCAAACGCGTCGAAAATTACGGCGCCTTTGTCGAGTTTTTGCCCGGCACTGAAGGCATGGTCCACGTCTCGCAGTTGGCTGATTATCACGTCAAGAGCGTCGAAGAAGAGGTCAGCGTCGGCGATGAGATTATGGTCATGGTCATTAATATCGATGGCACGGGTCGCGTCCGCTTGAGCCGACAAGCCGTGCTCGAAGGCTGGGATGTCGAAGAAGCGAAGCGCCGCGATGCCGCCGGCAATCGCAGTGGCGGGCGTCGTGGCGGCGGCGGCGATAGACGCGGCGGACGGCGCGATGGCGGCCGAGGTGGCGATCGCCGAGGCGGCGACCGGCGAAATTAGGCGCCGAACAACACCACAACCGAAACGTGCTGCCGATAAGTCGCAGCGCGTTTTTTGCTTGCCGCGCCAGCGACGCAAAGGAGCAAACGCTATGCCCGACAGCAATGATTCGCCTAACCGCGCCATAGCCGAAACAGAAAACTATATGATTTGGGAAGTGCGGGACCCAGATGGCGAAGTCACTTTTCACATCGAATTGGGCGCTGTCACATTGCACTTTTTTCGCGAAGAATGGGACGAGTTCCTGCAGTTGACCAAAGCCGCGGCAAGCAATCGTTGATGGACGCCGACCATATCCAGCGCCACTTTGTCGCCGTCATGGCGAAACATCTGCCGCCAAGCGGCTCGACCTTGCGCCTGCTCGACCTTGACAGCTTATCGGGTCGGCTGCTCGCCCAATCACGCGCCGACCTTGATGTTCAGCACATCCAGCCCAATGACCATGATCGAATTGCGGTCGCGCCGGCAGCCTACGATGCGGCGCTCGCCTACGATGTGAAACTTAGCGGCGCCCTGCTCCAAGCTTGTCTGACGGCGCTGCGCCCGGGCGGGAGGCTCATCGCGCTGCAATCACGAGGCGTGGTCAGCGAAGATCACTTGCGCCAATTGCGCGATCATGGTTATGTCCGCATCCTGGTCGAGCCGGCTTTGGACGAACTGGGCGTCCTGATTCGTGGCGAGAAGCCGCATACCACAGCTGATACTTTGGCGCGTATTCAAGCCGCCGCCCGCGCCGATGCCGACACGCTCGATCTGAAGCGCTTCCGCGGACGCTATATCCATCTGCTGATTCAGCGGCAACCGAACAAACCCGTCTGGCAGATGTCGCCGCGCGAGCCAATTGCCTGGCGCGCCGCGGCCTTCCACCGAGAATCCAAGCCCAGCAGCTTGCTTGGTTTCAGCAGCTTGCCCAAAGCCGTTGCTTTCATGCAGCCGGCGGTGCTCGGCGGCTTGATCGCCGATGTCAACAAGGTTGGCAAATTCAGTGTGGAGACGGCAGCAGCCCAAGAATGGAACATCAGCTTGAATCCGACGCCTGATTCTCTAACGGGCGAAACGCTGACCTTTATCGATATTGACCCGGTTTTGGCGGAAGCGCCGGACGAATAGCGGCTGGATGGCGCTCTGGGCTGAGGCAAACTTAGCCCGCCGCGCGAAATCATTTGGGTAATATGAACGAATCGCGTATAATTGGCGCTGTTGGCTAGCTGGCTCACGCTGCGAAGGAAAACAATCATGCTGATGCGCCCGGAAGAATCGCGTCAGCCGCGTCTGATCACCTGGGACGAAGTCGATCGGCTGATTGATGGGCTGATACCGCGTATTCAGCATCTGGGACCATTTGGCGCCATGGTGATGATCACGCGTGGCGGCGTCATCCCCGGCGGCTTGCTGGCCGAGGCGCTTAGTATACGGCATCTCTTAACCGCTTCCGTCGATTTCGTCGCGACCGAGCAATCCGGCATGATGGCTTGGCCCACCTTCCTCCAGTTCCCGGATCAAGACCTGTTGCGCGGGCGCCGCACCTTGATCGTCGACGATGTCTGGGGCAGCGGGCGCACCAGCATCTCCGTGCGCGAGCGCGTCGATGCCGCCGGCGGCGCCCCATTCAATTGCGTGCTGCACTTTAATCCTTACAGGACGATGTTCTCCAATATCAAGCCCGACCTCTACGGCGATGTCACCGACACTTATGTGGTATATCCCTGGGAGATCGACCGTGGGCTGCTCGGTCACGATTACCCAGAGAGCCAGCCAGATATCTGACCACATGGATACGCCGACGCTTTGCAAGTGGTGAATGCTGTGGATGCGACAATCTGGCCTTGCCGCCGATAAATCTCAGGTACTTCAAGAATCTAAGGAGAACGATTGCCGTATTCTAGAGATTTCAATAATCGAAAGGTCGTAGGGGCAAGCTGGTGGCGCGCCCACATATCAAACCATTTCCAATCACTTTGTCGCATGTTTACCTTGGAGCCACTGCCCTATTCTTTGTGTTGAGCAACTCATGAGCCTCTCGACTTTGAAAGCTGGCAGCGCCATTCGCCGTTTCTGTTTCATTGGGAGTGGTGAATGTGTTGATATATCCCTCGTTTCCCCCACCCTAAATCCCTCC
>JAPPFH010000039.1 GCA_028875185.1 Chloroflexota bacterium
GTTTGATTCGCTCTGTCTTAACCTGCTATTCTGCTGTTAATCCGCACTCGCCCCACTTACGGGACAAAAAAGCGAGGTCAATCTCGCGACGACTAGACTAGCAGGGCGCGAGCGACCTGTCAAGAAGGAAATCCGCCGGATGATCGTGGCGCCAGCGAGCTTTTTCTTCGCCGGTCGATGCAGGCTTAAGACAGACTTGGAACCAATTCCTCGGCCACTTCAACCTCGGGGAGTGGATCTTCAACCGTTTCCTTCGGCAAGTCGCCCAAGACGTCTTTGACATACATTTCATCCACGAGCACCGCGACACAGGCGCTAAGCGGCACGGCAAGCATCAAGCCGAGAAATCCAAAAAAGAATCCAAAGATGATCTGGCCAAGCAATATCAATATAGCGGGCATATTCATGCGTTCGCTTGCCAGCACCGGGCTAATCACCTGGCTCTGAAAGAATGACACGCCATAAATAATAAGAACGACCCAAATTACGTTGTCAGGCGCTTCAACAATTCCCACCGCCACCGACGGCACCAGGGCGACGACCGGACCAAAGTTGGGAATAAATGACAGGATTCCAGCAAGAACGCCGAGAGCGAATGCTTCCTCCCTGATCCCAACCAGCCACAGCCCGAACCCGGTCAGAATCGCAACCACAACCATCGATACTGCCGTTACTTTGAGCCAAGCGCGCAAGGTGCTGTCCAAACGCCACAAAATGCTGCGCATACGCTCGCGATACCAAATCGGCGTGAGCTTGATGATGCCGCTGACATAGAGCTCAGGCTCAGCCAGTAGATACATGCTCAAGAAAAAAATGATCAGGGCGCTCAAAATCGTATTGGCCACGCCGCCGACCACCGGCAAAACGGTGCCGCCGAGCCGGCCGATGGCATCAGTCACCTGTGATATTGCCTGGCTGACAAGATCATCAGAAGTCTGAGCATTCCCGCCACCAGAGAGCAAACCATCTATTATTGGAACAACATCTTTCAGAATAGAATTCTGCTCCAACAAAGCTTCACGGGTTAAAGACGCGCGCACCTGTTCAAAGCCGCTTTCGACTCGCGTTTTGAGCGGCTCATATTGATCTCCGATTGTGCGTAGAATTGGAATGCCAATCAACACGACGATGACGAAGAAGCCAATCACGCTAATCAGAATCGCCAACGCTCGGTTTATGCGCAGGCGATCGACCAGTAGGCGCACAGGCATGGTGAAAAGCACAACCAGAATGACCGCGGCAAAGGTCAGCATCAAGGTGCCGCGGATCTGCCAGACGAAGATCAAGCCCAGTCCAATAAGAATTGTGAGGACTATATTTCGCAATCCAATGCTAACTGAGCGCGACTGTCTTACAGCCATCCCGTCCCCGGCTTCCAAACGCCTTCTTGCTCAACGTTCATTCGACTAAAATGCGATGCGTTTCGCTACGACTATGGTCGATTGCGAAGAATTGTATCAACTATAACACGCGATGGCGAATTCAGTTGTGCTCTCGCCGCGGGGACAGCTGCCGGTTAGACTATGCGCGTAGACAGCCGCGCGGAAATACTGGAATCCAATTGAAGTTCGACGTCACCACCTTAGCCGATGACCTTAATCAGGCGGCGCGCCTTGCCAGCGCGGTTGAAGACTTTGGCTTTGACGGCTTGTGGGTAGCCGAGACGGCTCACAATCCATTTCTGCCGCTTGCCCACGCTTCACTCGCGACCAAACGTATATCGCTGGGCACGGCGATCGCGGTTGCCTTTCCGCGCGACCCGATAATCATGGCGCAGGCCGCCTGGGATTTGGCGGCGATGTCTCGCGGTCGATTCGTCCTCGGTTTGGGAACGCAGATCAAGCCGCACATAACGAAGCGTTTCAGCGCAAAATGGGGCAAACCGGTTGCACAAATGCGGGAGTACATTGAGTCTCTGCGCACAATCTGGCATGGCTTCCAAACGGGCGCTGATCTGAACTACGATGGCGAATACTACCGTTTTTCATTGATGCCGCCCGGCTTTGCGCCGCCGCCGATGCCATACCATCGGATTCCGATTTACATCGCCGGCGTGAACACGGGCTTGGCTCAGCTGGCCGGGGAGCTATGCGACGGCTTCCATGTCCATTCCTTCCACACACCGCTCTACCTGCGGGAAGTGCTGCTGCCCGCCTTCCAGTCCGGGAGAATGAAAAGCGGCCGCCGCGACAAACTGACGCTTTCCTGCGCTGTCTTCGTCGTCACCGGCGCTGACGACGATACCCTTGAAGCGAGCAAGCAACTGACCAAATCGCAAATCGCCTTCTATGCCAGCACGCCCAGTTACAGCCGAGTGCTCGACCTGCATGGCTGGACCGAGTTGATACCGCGGCTGAACGCGCTGCTGCGACGAAACCGCTGGAGCGAAATGCACACGCTAATCAGCGACGCCATGCTAGAGGCTTTCGCAGTCATCGCGCCGCCGGATGAACTCCCGTACGCGCTCCGCCAACGATATGCTGGCTTGCTGGACCGCGCGGGATTCTATTTCCCCTTCGAGCCGGAAGACCGCGAGAAGCGCATTGTCTGGCGGCACGCGGCGAAAGCGACAGGCGCCTGATGCCGGTCATTGATTTTCAAGGTCATGCTATCGCATACCGCCCGCGCCGGAGCAGCCGCGCAAGGCGAATAAGCATCCGATTCATGCCGCAAAGTGGATTCGAAATTGTCTATCCAAGGGAGAAGACGAAGTCGGATGCAATGGCATTCTTTCAACAAAATCAGGCTTGGGTGTTGAAGACTTGGATCGAGGCGCAGGCTAAGAAGACGATGGCAATGCGCGAACGGCGATATATTGACGGCGCGCAATTTTTATATTTCGGAGACAAAATTACCCTCAAGCTGCGCGAGGATGCCGAACCAGCTAGATTTATTTTGCGCGATGGCCGTCTTGAGGTCGTGTTGCCGCAACATCTGCACGGCGATCAGATACTTCTGCGCAATATCATAGAAGCATTTTATCGGCAGCAAGCGAAAGCGTATCTGCCGCTGCGAACCAGCCAATTGGCGCGGCAGCATGGTTTTTCCTACAATCAAGTGCGCATCAAGAACCAGAAGACGCGTTGGGGCAGCTGTTCCGCAAAGCGAAATATTAATCTCAATATGCGGCTGATGATGGCGCCTGACGGGGCGATCGATTACGTCATCATCCACGAACTTTGCCATCTGCGTGAGTTGAATCACAGCCCGGCATTTTGGGCTTTGGTGGAATCGTATTGTCCCGAATTCCGCCATTGGAGAGCTTGGTTCCGGCAGCACGGTCCTAGTCTGATTCTGTAGGATGGCCCCCTGCCAAATGAATACCATGAAGCTGGACATTCTCATCGCGCCATCCGGCGATCTTCATCACGATGTTCAACAGATTAAGCGCGCCGAAGCGCTCGGTTTCGATGCCGTCCGGGTAGCGGAAGCGGCGCGCAATCCCTTTTATCCCTTGACGATCGCCGCCAAAGAAACGCATAAGATTCGGCTGGGAACACAGGCCGCCCTTGCCTTTCCCCGCAGCCCAATGACGACAGCGCAGATCGCCTGGGACCTGGCGCGTCAATCCGGCGGCCGGTTCGAGCTTGGGCTGGGCACACATTTCCCAGAGCGCATTGACAGCCGCTTTGGCGAAACCTGGAGCGACCCAATCGGGCGATTGCGCGAGTATGTCGAAAGCCTACGCGCTATCTGGGACACATTTCAGACCGATGCCCGCCTTCGTTATCGGGGCGAACACTATCAGTTTCGCTTGATGGCGCCATTCTTCAACCCTGGACCGATTTCGCATCCGGCGATCCCGATACACTTGGCGGGCGACAATCCCGCCATATTCCAATTAGCGGGCGAGATCTGCCAGGGCGCGCAGGCGCCGGCTCTAAGCGCGCGAGCCTACCTGCGAGAGATCGTCGCGCCAGCTGTCGAAAGGGGCCTCGACGCGGCGGGCCGAGAGCGGAACGATTTTGTAGTGACGGCGCCAGTCTTCGTCATCAGCGGGACAAGCATCGACGAACGGCGCAAGGCTGCAAACGCGCTGCGAGAGCGTATCGCCCATTACGCAAGCTCGCCCTCTTTTCAGCGCGACATTGGTCAGCCTAGCTTGAGGGCTCTCGCTCATGAGCTTGGCGAATTGGCGCGTGATGGTCGCTGGGGGAAGGTGAAAAACGCTGTTCTTGAAGAGTTCGCTATCATGGCTGAGCCAGGCGATGTTTATGCCCGGATCGTCGAACGGTACGCCGGCATCGCCGATCGAGTTAGCTTGGAGTGGCTTGCCGATATGCCGCAGGTATTCGAAGCGGTAGCTGACAGCCGAAACCGACAATTATGAAGCCGTCCTAAATATAGCGCTCAGGCATCGGCTCATCGATAACCTTGAAAATGCTAAAGCCGCGTTTCTGATAATTGCTAAGCGCGTATGGGCTATCGAGATTGCAGGTGTGCAGCCAAACGCGGCGCGCCCCCATGTTCCATGCGCGCTCTACACCATAGCTCAAGAGATGCTTGCCGAGCCCCCGGCCCATGAAATCTCGCCGCAATCCAAAATAGGCAATTTCAACAGAGCCATCATCATGACCATACAATTCGACATAGCCTGCGGGAGAACCACTGACGTACAAGACGTGGACCTCTGTATCGGGCGAGGCGAGAATATTCCACAAGTCGCCGATTGCCATTTGCACCCGATCGCGCCAAGCCCATTCTTCGCCAACTGACTGATACAGAAACTTGTAGAAGCCGAGGTCTGGCGTCTCCATCGTGACAATTTCGATGTCATCGGCGAGGACAAAAGCGGGAATAAAGTCCTCCTTGCTCACCATCTCAAGATATGTGGTTATCAAGGTATTCACTCTGTCCGCCACCAGCTCCATAGCTTGCCATCCTGACCATAGTCCGCGTTGCGCAAGTCCGCCTATAGCGTATCCAATCAGAGCGCTGGCGCGCATGGAATAAACTAACAAAAAACCGACGGTAGTCTCCAGCACTTTCACCAACTGGTTATAAGACTGCCGACAAACGCCGTTCAACTCTAAATCAAATCTTGTCTGCGGATTGCGCTATCGTTACCATCTGCGCGAACACAAGAGCGCGATACGAAACATATGCCCCTGATACACCGAATCCAGCGCGCAATCGGCTTGCGATGGTACGCCCTCAAGCCGAGCGACAGCCTTATCGCCATGATTGCTGATCAAGGCGCTGGCCGTAATGCGGACATGCTAATGGAAGCTTTGAAGGAGCGCCTTGCCCACCAGGACGGCAGTCTTGACCATGTTGATTGGTCAGCAGCCAAACTGAACGGCGCGCTGCTTTCAGCTTGTCGAATCAAGAACGCGCGGTTTTCCCAGGCGCGGTTGCGTGGCGCTTACTTCGGCTATTCGGAAATCAGCGCGGCCGATTTTACGCTGGCTGATTTGCGCGAATCAAATTTTCGCGAGGCGAACCTGCAAGACGCGAAATTCGATGGCGCTGACTTGCGAGACGCCAACTTCGCGCGCGCCATCCTGGCCGGCGGTTCATTCAACGGGGCGGATTTAGCTAAAGCCAACTTTTGGCGCGCGGACCTGCGCGGCGCGGACCTGCAAAATGCTTCAATGCTCGATTGCGGCATGGTTGATGTCCTGGTGAATCAAGCGACGCGCCTGCCAGACGGAGAGCAGGTCGGCGGCGCCGTCTGCTGGGAGCGTTATACCGCGCCCGGGGAAACGAGCGGGGATTAAGCATTGGCGAAATCACGTGTACAATGGCGAGCGAAAGCAAAATGACATGAGTTTTCTTGGAGGTCGGACGCGGTGCATGTTGTGACGTTCACGCGGAGTACGCCCGATACCGCGGCAAGAGTCTGGGTTACAGAAGGTGGCGAGGTCACCTGGGGCAATGTCGCCACTGTGGTCAATCCCTGGGATGAATATTCTCTCGAAGAGACAATTGTGCAGGCGACGCTTGGCGGCGGGGAATCGACGGTGGTTGCCATCGGTTCGGACCTGCATAATGATGCCTTGAAACATAGCATGGCTATGGGCATATTGAGAGCTCTGCGCGTTGACGAACCTGGCGTCGACGCCAACGACAGTCTGGTATGGGCCGCTTTGGCGGCCGGCGCCATTCGCAAACTGGGCGCAGTCGACCTGATCATATTTGGCAAAGAAAGCGTCGATGTCGGCACGGACCAGCACAGCTGCCAATTGGCGCGGCGGCTGGGCTGGACCATGCTCAGCGCCGTTTCGCGAATCATTGAAGCGGATTATGCGCTGGGCGCGATCAAAGTGGAAAAGATGCTCGAAGGGCGGAAACAGATCGTCAAAGCCACGCTGCCGGCCGTAATGTCGGTGATGAAGGGCATAAACGAGCCGCGCTACCCCAACTTTCTGGGCATTCGCAAAGCGGCTAAGGCGGCGATTCCAGTCTGGACAGCCGCGGATCTCGGCTTAAGCCTACCCCCAGCCGCCACCTCGGCGCTTCGTTATATGAATCCGCCGGCGCGTGAAATCAGCACGGAGATAATTGACGGCGCCAGCGTCGAAGAAAAAGCCGCCGCCCTGGCCGATCGCCTGTTCTTGGAGAAAGTCCTGTGAGCGTCTTCGTCTGGATTGAGACCGATAACGGCGCTGTCGTATCCAGCGGCTGGGAGGCTTTGGGCGCGGCGCAGCTCATCGCCGGAGGCCTCGGCGTCGACGCCACCGCTATCATCTTCGGCGCGGGCAGCGCCGCCCTTGCGGCGGAAGCGGCAAAATTCGGCGCCGCCAAAGCCATTGTCTGCGAGGCTGAGGACTTGCGCGGATACCGCCTTGAAGCCTACGCCGCGCTCTTAAGCAAGCTGGTCTCTGAGCGAAAGCCGAGCGCCGTCGTCTCGGTCGCGACCAACCGAGGACGTGAATTGCTCGCGAGCGCCGCCGCCGACACCAACAGCGGCTTGATCACAGAGGCGATTGATCTGCGCCTGGAGGGCGATTCCATCATCGCGACTCGGCCCGTCTATTCCGGCAAGGTGTTGATGGAGATGACAGCCAACACGCCGACGACATTCCTTGCCGTACGCGGACGATCCTTCGCCGCGCCTGCGGGCGACGCAGCCGGCAGACCCGATGTCGAGTCGGTTGATCCGGCGACTGTAGCAGCGGAGCTCCGAACGGAAGTCGAAGACCTGGTCGCTGAGATCGGCGGCGCCAATCTGTCCGATTCCGCCATCATCGTCAGCGGCGGCCGGGGCATGGCGAGCAATCCCGCTGCCGCGCCCGCGGGCTTTGGCGGAGAAGAGGCTAATATTTGGAAGGCAAAACACGGATTCGCCAATACCCTGCAACCCTTGGCTGATGTTCTGGGCGCGGCCATCGGCGCCAGCCGGGCGGCGGTCGACGCCGGCTATATCCCATACGAGCATCAGGTTGGGCAGACGGGCAAAGTGGTTAGCCCCGATCTTTACATCGCCTGCGGCATCAGCGGCGCGATCCAGCATCAGGCTGGCATGCGCGGCAGCAAGATCATTGTGGCGATCAACAAAGACGCTGAAGCGCCAATCTTCAAATTGGCGCATTACGGCATCATTGGCGATCTGTACGATGTCGTGCCCGCCCTGACCGACGCGCTTAAAAGGAGACTGCGGTGAGAGCGTCATGACGCCGGCGAATCAAGCGTGTCGCTTGTTTCAATCCGACATATTTTCTTTGCCCCCGCTTATGAGGACTGACCATTTGATATGGCTGATTTGCGGCTAATCTTGCTATCAAGTTCGCTCATATTAGCCAATTGCGTCCGCTATCTCGCTAGCGACGGGATTACTGACAATAGGACAGCATGGAACTAGCTTTAATTGCGGCCGCCCCCTTCGGTCTATCCCTGTTGCTTGCGACGCCATTCGCGAGAATTACCCTCGGAAAGCTGGCGCAGACTATCCTTTCGTCACTTGTGATGGCTGCGCTTTTTGTTTGGCTGATCAGCATGGCGCCGCGCGCGCAAGTGGAAGGCGCCATTTCACAGACGATCATGTGGATGCCATCAGCCGGCATCAGCCTGTCCTTTTATTTGGACGGCCTCGCCCTGCTCTTCGGCTTGCTCATCAGCGGAATTGGCGCCCTAATCTTCTTTTACGCCGGCTTCTACTTTGATGACCCCAAGGAGCACAATCGATTCATTATCTGGCTGTTGGCATTTGCCGGCGCAATGCTGGCAGTCGTGCTCGCCGGCAACGTACTGATGATGTTCATCGCCTGGGAATTGACGAGCATAACATCATTCATTCTCATTGGATTCAAGGGAGCGGACGACGCGGCCGCAAGGGAGGGCGCGTTCAAAGCGCTGTTTGTAACCGGCCTTGGCGCGCTTGCGCTGCTAGTCGGTTTGGTGATGCTGAGCGCCGCCGCTGGCGACATCCTGCATCCAGAAGAAGAGATTCGCTTCGTAGGGGATTTCGCGTCGATTCTGCAGGCGACGACCTTGCATCAACATGAATGGTATCTGCTATTCACGATTCTAATACTGCTGGGCGGATTCACCAAGAGCGCGCAATTCCCCTTTCACTTCTGGCTGCCTGGGGCGATGAGCGCGCCGTCGCCAGCCAGCGCATATTTGCACAGCGCGACTATGGTCAAAGCCGGCATTTACCTTTTTGCTCGCCTTTCACCGGTCATGCACGCCAACGAGCTTTGGACTAACGCGCTGCTGATCGCTGGCTTGGCGACCATGTTGGTGGGCGCGTATTTCGCCGTATTCCAGCGAGATCTGAAAGGTCTGCTCGCCTATTCAACGGTCAGCAAGCTGGGCGCCATCGTCGCCATGATTGGGTTGCCGAATCAGAGCGGCTTAAAGGCGGCATTCCTTGGAATCATTGCCCATGCGCTCTACAAGTCCGCATTGTTCCTGGTCGCCGGCACGATTGACCACGCAACCGGCACGCGACATATCGACCGGCTGGGCGGCCTTCGTCGGCAAATGCCAATTCTGTTTTGGGTAACGGTGGTTTCCGCGCTGTCGATGGCGGGCTTTCCCTTCCTGCTGGGCTTCGTGGCGAAAGAAACCCTGCTCGACGCGATGCTTCATTACACCACTTCCGGAACGTTGTTAGTCATGCTTATAGTGACGGTCAGCGCGGCTTTTACCGCCATGGCCGGGTACATGCTCATTTATGATGTTTTTCTTGGGCGGCCGCGCACGCGCCTCCACTTTCATCAGCCCTCTTCCTGGATACGGCTCGGTCCGGCGCTGCTGGCGCTCGGCTCGCTTAGTCTGGGTTTTCTGCTGGAACCTTTCATTGTTCCCATTCTGGAGCTGGCTGTGCCAAAGTCCTTTGAGCTACACCTTTTCGCCGGATTCAATGACGTATTCTTTCTGAGCGCGGCGATTCTGGTCGCCGGATTCTTCCTGTTTCGCCTGCGAAAGTCACTCATCGCTCGCATCACTTTTCCGCTTTCGGCCGATGCGGTGTATCGCGAATTCATCTCCTACCTTGAATGGGCGGGCACCACCGTATTGCAAACGCAGTCTGGCTTCGTACGCTACTATCTCGCAATCATCCTCGGCGTGGTCGCCATTGTATTGACCGTTGAAGGTTCGCGCAGTGAAGTATTCGCCGGGCTGCAAATCTTGCCAACCGATCTTTCGGTTACAATCACCGATTTAGCGAAGATCTTCATGCTGGTATTGGTGGTTGCGGCGGGATTGCTGACTGTCGTTGTGCGCGAGCACGTGAAGGCGGCTATCGCATACGGCGTTATTGGCTATGCGATCGGCGTCATCTTTCTCATCAACCGCGCGCCCGATGTCGCTCTGGTACAGATGCTGGTTGAGACGATGGCCACCGTGCTGATCATCATTATGCTCGGCCGAATACGTGCTGACGCGCGTCTCAAAGTGATCAACAATCTGTGGAAGGGGCGTCATGATCACCGAGGCGGGTTGCTGCGCGACCTGGGGATTTCGATCGTGATCGGCTTGTCCGTCTTCGTCTTTTCGCTGACCGCGCTGCAGAACCGCGCAGAACGTCAAAGCATCGCCGAATGGCATTTGGCTAATGCAAAGTCTGTGAATACTGATGATGTCGTTGGAGCCATCGTCGCCGATTTTCGCGGCAGCGACACCTTGCTCGAGGTTGCAGTCTTTACGACTGCCGCCTTGGGCGTCTTGACGCTCCTTGGTCGCGGGCGCCAGCAGGGAGGCGCGTTGACGCCGTCGGCGGCGCGCGTCAGTTCATTGCGCGAGACTGACGCGTCTGATGGTGAAGACATCCAAGACGCGACGAGTCTTTCAACGCCTTTCACTCGCTCTGTGTCATTCATCGTGCTGCCCATCGCGATTCTGATCGGCCTGGCTCAAATCTTATTTGGCGGAAAGGGCCCCGGCGATGGCTTCACTGCTGGCGTTACAATCGGTCTGGCGGTTTCCTTATGGTATGTCGTGCTCGGCTACAACGAGGCAAAGCAACTCTTGCCCTGGTTCAAACCGGCATTGATCGTGCGCCTCGGTCTGATAATCGCCATTGCAAACGGGCTGTTTCCAATACTCATCAACCAAGGTTTTATGGGACATGTCGAATACGACCAGGCGCTCGGGATTTATGACATCGTCGGCTCGTTTGGCTTGCACATCACATCGTCGCTGATATTTGAAATCGCCATTGCCATCGCCGTGATGGGCGGCATTGGCATCATCATCGAAGCGATAGCTTATCCGTCCGAACGCTCGCGAGAGCCGGCTGAAGCGCTAATTGGGGATTCAGGTTAATGCAAAGACAAGGCATCGACCACAGGTTGTGCCGGGCGAGTGAAAGCGACAACCAAGGACTTGAAGGAGCGCCAGCATGATTGACCTGCTATTCGCGTTATCGATTGGGATCCTCTTCGGGATTGGCGTATTTCAACTGCTGCGGCGCGATCTTATCAAGGCGGCGATCGGTTTCGCCATTTTGTTCTCGGCAATCAACCTGTTTTTTATGGCGGTTGGCGCTTTCGAAGGTGATTTTGCGCCCTATGTCAGCAATGTTGAAGCGGGACGCCAAACCAGCGATCCCTTGATCCAGGCGCTCATTCTTACGGCAATCGTCGTGAGCTTCGGCAGCTTTTCCTTGGTGCTTGGTTTCGTCAATATCATCTCGCGCCGTTACGGAACGGTCGATTCTGACGATATCAACAAGCTTAAACACTAAAGCCGACGCGCCTAGAGAACGATAAACACCGAAACAGCGGACTACGCGATCATGCAGCAAAACTACTTCTTGCTCGGCACATTGGTTACGCCCCTGATCGGCGCCATCATCGCGCTTGTCTTCGCAAGATCCAATCGCCTGCAACGCTCCGTCGGCGTCTTGGCCGGCTTGATCGCCTGGGTCTTCTGTACAGCGCTGCTGGTTCAAGTTCACGACAGCGGCGTACAGACGTATGCGCTTGGCAACTGGCAGCCACCTTATGGCATCGTGCTGGTTGCCGACACGCTCGGGGGGCTATTCGCTTTCATGGTGACGAGCATCATGATAGGCGGTCTGCTCTATACCTTCCATTGCCACGATCAGTGCATGCAGTACCCGGCCTTCGTGCCGCTATTCTTGCTGATGGAAGTTGGGCTGATCGGCGCGATGCTCACCGGCGATCTGTTTACGCTTTTTGTGTTCATGGAACTGATGGTGCTGGCTTCGGTCTCGCTTACGGCGATATCAGATGATCAATTTGGGCTGGAAGCGGCGCTCAAATACATCTTGATCAGCTCAATGGGAACGCTGTTTCTGCTGCTGGGCATCGGCGCGCTATATGCGACATTCGGCACGCTAAATATGGCGGAAATCGCGAGGACGCTGCTTACTGGCGAGCGGCCCTTCCTGGCGCCGGCGTCAGCCATCATGCTGCTTTGCGCCTTTTTGCTGAAGAGCGCCGTATTCCCTTTTCACTTTTGGCAGCCTGATTTCCACACCACAGCGCCGACGCCGATCAGCGCCATGTTGTCGTCCATTGTGGTCAAGGTCGGCGTTTATGGCATCTTACGTTTGGTGACCCTGCTCTTTATTGTAGAAGCGCCATTGCTTGAGCGGTGGTTATCCACCTTAGGCATCATCGGCATACTCTTCGGCAGCCTGGGCGCCTTGCGCACATACAATGCCAAGCGCATGCTGGCATATTCGACATTCGCCCAGATCGGCTTTATTCTCGTCGGCATTGGCTGGGGCCAGCCGCTGGCGCTGATCGGCGCGATCGTTTACGCCTTCAATCATGCCTTTATTAAGTCTTCGTTGCTGATGCTAATGGGGGTGGTCGCCAGTTATACCAAGACGAAGACCGCCAACTTCGCCGATATCGGCGGCGTCGGCGCCAAGCTGCCCCCAATGCTTGGCGGGCTAATGCTTATTGGGGGATTGTCTTTGGCTGGCATACCGCCGCTCAATGGTTTCATCAGCAAGCTGGCGCTAATTCAAGGCGGCGTCGATCGCGGGGATTGGGTCAATCTGCTGATCATGGTCGCCGCCGGTATTTTGACGGTGATGTATATGGTTCGCGCCTGGCAGCGCATCTTTCAGCAGAAACCGCTGCCCAGCACCGTTGAGACGAAGGACAAAGGCGACAGTCTCGTCGCGCCCTTCCTGCTCATCTGCGTCTGTTTGCTGCTGGGCACCATACTCGCCGAGCCAATGGTACAATTGGCTAGCGAAACCGTGCGTCAATTGGGCGACCCGCTTATCTACATCTCGGCTGTAAACTTGCCCAAATAAAGACTGGGGAGCTTTAAGGATGATGCTTGACGAAATCATGAATGACAGGGCGAGTCGTCGGACTGGCGCTGAGGAGAGTATAGCTTGGCGCAGCGTTTGAGGTCGTCTAACAGGGTCATGATACTGGCGCTGCCCCTGGCAATCGGCTGGACTATATATACCGCTCAGCCGACGCCGGGCAACATTTTGTTGGGCTACATATTCAGCGTCTCGGTACTTATGGCGACCGGCTTTCGCGGCGAGAACGTGAAACTCAGAAGCGCGCCGCGTCAGCTTTACAACCTTGTCGCCTATACGGTGTATCTCGCTTCGGAGGTCCTCTCGGCGGGCATCAAGGTGTCGCGCGTGATCCTCATGCCGAGCCTGCCGATTGATCCGGGCATATCGACGGTCAACACGCAAGACGCTTCAGAGAACGAACTCATATCAGCCATCAGCGCGCACGGCATAACGATTACGCCGGGAGAATTGGTGGTGGACTTTGAGGAGACGGACGATGAAGGCATCAAGATGATTGTACACAGCCTGAACCTCGAAAATGCCAGCCAGAGACTCGATGAAGACCAGAGCATGCGGCTGGCAAGAATTAAAGGCATCCTTGGTCATGACTGAATCACCCTATGTACAAGCCGCTATTCAACTGATTCTCCTGGCGCTGATAAGCCTGCTGATCCCGGCTTCATATCGCGTCATTGTCGGCCCAACGCTGCCCGACCGCTTGCAGGCGGTGGATCTGATCACGACGTTGCTTATCGGAATAATTGTGATGCTGGCGCTTGTCGAGGGAACGGAGAATTTCGTTGATATGGCGATCGCGCTTGCCGCTTTCGCATTCATCGGCACCATCAGCATTGCCCGCTACATTTCCGAAGGCAGGGTTTTCTGAATGCTGCTCGAACTCATGGGCGTCGCCGCGCTGTTATTCGGCTTATTCTTCTGCGCAGTCGGCGTACTCGGCGTCATTCGCATGCCCGACAGCTTGACGCGCCTGCACGCCTCGGGCAAGGTCGCGACCTTGGGCTTGTTCGGTTTGCTGGTTGGCGCCGCGCTGCTAATGCCATCAATCTGGCTGCGAATGCTGGTGCTCGGTCTTTTCGTGCTTTTGACGAGCCCGGTCGCCACGCACGCAATCGCCGCCTCGGTCTATCGCCGGCGGGAAATCGTTGCCGAGCTAGGCGAGAGCGGCACACCGGCGGAAGATTCCGGTTTTACCTCGGCAAATGTTACGGCGGTGCTTTCTCGGTCGCGCATACAGGACATCATCGAGGCGCAGGAGCGCGCGCTTCGCCAGCCTGGGCGAGAGGCAAAAGGCAGACGGGACAATTGAACCGGCGCGCGGCGAAACTCCTCGCTCATTTGAGGAAAAGGCGGAATATCGGATTCTCCCTGGATTGCAGGTGATCCAAGAGGTTGACCAGCAGAAAGCCGACAATCAGCAGCGTAAGCGCAACCGCGAAAGTCTCCGAGCCAGTATCGGGCGCGATGTTCTGCTCCAGCAGGCAACGCTCATGGAGATGGCGATCCAGATCGCTACTGACGCAGCGCTTCCAAGGATAAATTTTCCATAACGAACCAGCCATGAAGCCGACCAGCAGCGCCACCGTACGATTGTAATAGTGACTAAGCAAATAGCTGAGCACGCGCGAAAAGGCGATGATGCCGACGACCGCTCCCAAGCCAACGTATATGACCGGTGGTAAATCTCGATTGCTGACCGCCGTCAATACGAAATCATATTGACCCAGAATCAGCAGCATGAACGAACCGGATATGCCTGGCAGAATCATCGCGGTAATGGCGATCATACCGCTGACGAACAGAGCCGGCGCCGAATGATCGGCCTCAGCTGGCACAATGTTGACTATAACGAATGCGATTACCGCGCCCACAATGAACGTCAGCGCGGATACGACCGTCCAGCGTACTTTGACGCCGATTGTCAGAATCGAAGCCAGCACCAATCCAAAGAAAAAAGCGAATAGCAAAATGCGGCCGCCGGGATCATCCATAGTCGCGCTCAGAAAACTCGAGAGCAGCAATATCGCCGCAAACAGGCCCGCTCCAAGCGCCAGCAGAAAACGCAATGAAACATGATCAATGAGGTCTTTGAAGCGCAGCCCAAACAGCATCCGAATCGCGTCCATATTGAATGATTTGATCGCGTCGAGCAGGTTGCTGTAAACACCGAGGATGAATGCCATCGTACCGCCGCTCACGCCGGGAACGATATCGGCTGCGCCCATAGCGAAGCCGGTGAGTACAAGACGCAAATAATGTTTGAGCGTCTGAGGTTTCGAAAGATCATGCGCATTTGTCTTCACAGCCAATCCCTCAATCACATGGATCATAACCTGGCATCATGCCGAATGCGCGCCAAGCGGTCAATGCCTCGGGGCGATGTCTACCCGTCCAGCGCGACCCTCTGCGCTCTCTGTATTCATGAGAAATCGAAGCAATTGCCCTGGCAAAGGACGCAGGTGTTGCGCGCGCAGTTAGCATTGAGTATAGTTCTCGCTTGGAAATCCGCAATCAAATAGCGCTGCCATGCGAGAGGAGGATTTACTGGCCAAAGTCTGAAGTATGAACGAGGAATTGCCGGTATTGGATTAGCTGTCATGGAGGAAAGAAGAATGCGAACCCTGCGTTTCTTGGCGATTCTGGCATTTAGCCTGTCTTTCGCTCTTATCACATCCGCACAAGAAGAGGTCACCCTGACGTGGTGGGTTGAGACTACCGATCAAGGCGACCTGGATCACTTGCAAGCTACTTTAGTAGAGCCATTTGAGGAAGCCAATCCGGGCATCACGCTGAACGTCATCGGCCAGGAGTCGCTGCAAGATGTGCTGCGCACCGCCCTGCTCGGCGGCGCCGCCCCCGATATCTTGTCTACATTTGGTCCCGCCTGGAATGCCGAATACATCAAAGGCGGGTTCATGGCGCCGCTGGACAGCTATTCGGATTTGTATGGCTGGCAGGATAAATTGGTCCCCTGGGCATACGGCACCGGCACCATTGATGGCACGCTTTACAGCATCCCGCTGGCTTTCGAGAGCATCGTCATGTTCTATAACCAAACTGTCTTTGAAGACAATGGCTGGGCAGTGCCGACGAACCGCGCCGAGTTAGAAGCGGTCGCCGAAGCCAGTATGGAGATGGGCATCCACCCCTTCACCTACGGCAACCTGAATGCCGTATGGGCGAATGGGCATATCATCAGCGGCTATCTCAACAATTTTGCCACGCAGGAAGAACTGCGGGCGGCGCTGACGGGTGAGAAACAATGGACGGATGATATCTTCGCGGAAGCGATTGCCCTGCTCACCGATGACATCGCCGATAAAGGCTGGTGGTCCGGCGGGCTCGAGAATTACTATCAGTACGAAGGCGCCGATTACTGGGCGGAGCTGGCCAGTGGCGAGGCCGCGATGATGATCACGGGGACCTGGGGCTTTAACAGCGCGCCCGAATACTTTGAAGAGACTGGCATGGTCTGGGATTTGGCGCCCGTTCCCAATATGAACGACCAAGCCCGTCCCTCGGTCTATCCGCTGGCGATCGGCTCAACGCTGGCGATCAATGCCGCCTCAGACCATCCCAACGAAGCGGCAATGGCGCTGGACTTCTTGATTAGCAATCCAGATCGCGTTCTGGCGATATCCTCGGGATTCAATTATTCCGAGTGGCTGCTGCCCCTTGCCTTTAGCGTGGATGATTTCCCCGATGGTGTTGACCCGCGGGTGCAGCGTTTCCATGCGGAATTCGCCGAAGCCACTGGCATGGGCAACTATGGCTATGCCAACTGGACCTTCTGGCCCGGGCCCGCCAACACCAATCTCCGCGTCGAAATCGAAGGCGTCTGGGAAGGCATCGTCTCGATTGAAGATTATCTCGCCGCCCATCAAGCCGTCTGGGACGAGCTCTTCGAGAGCGGCGGTACGATTCCTGTACCCTAGCGAGACAGAAGACAGCAAGCATGGGGGGAGCGCGCGCTTCCCCCCTTGCTCGCTCAATGATGGAATCATAGCTTCCTTAGGGCAAATGTGACGCGGAAAACGCAGCCGACATCGCGATTGTCAGCCTTTCAGAGGCATTTTCTGGAACCATTAGGGCGCTGGATCTACATCATTCCCTTGCTCATCGTCAACGCGATCGTCATCGTCATCCCTTCGATTTCAGGCATCCTCTATGCCTTCACCGATTGGAATGGCACAACCGAGGCGACCTTCATCGGCTTGGACAACTTCGGCCGCTTATTCCAAGACCGCGTATTCTTTCGCGCTTTCATCAATAATGTAACCTACACGGGGATTTTCCTGATCGTTCCGATTGCGGTGGGGCTCCTCGGCGCCTACTTGCTGGCGGGGATTCGGCACGGGCAAGTCATTTACCGTCTGCTCTATTTCATTCCTTATATGTTCGCCAGCGTCATCAACACACAGATTTGGCGTTATCTGCTGCATCCAAAGCATGGCGTTGGCGCCTTCCTGGCTGATTATGGCATCACATTCTTGGACTTCGCTGTCTTTGGCCGCCGCAGCACGGCGCTCTATGGCATCGTTTTCGTCGATGGCTGGCACACTTGGGGATTTCTCGTCGTGCTCTACCTGGCGGCGATGACTCAGGTGGACAAAGAGTTGTATGAGGTCGCCCGCTTGGATGGCGCGACGCGCTTCCAGCAATTCCGCCATGTTACCCTGCCCAGCATCCGCCCCACCTTAATATTTTCTATGCTGATTATTTTTATTGGCACGACGCTCGTCTTCGACCATGTATACATTTTGACTGGCGGCGGACCCGCCCATGCCTCGGAAGTCATGTCCACCTATTTGTACACTCAGGCTTTTGAGAACTTTGATGTGGGCTACGCTGCCTCAATTGGCGTCATCTTAGCTTTATGGGTATCGGTCCCATTGTCGATTTTCTATATCTTGCGGCGGCGCGGCTGGCAGATTTAGCCCAGCGCCTCCCTTAGGGAGCTGGCAGATGCTCAAATCCGGGCGCGAGCATTCTACAATTCCAAACCATGTGATCTTGATGACGCTGGCATTCATCGCCTTTATGCCTATCGCGATCCTCTTCGTGAACGCCTTCAAGACGACGGCGGAAATCGGCCGGAACCCGCTTGGATTGCCATCCGAGTGGCATAGCGAGAACTTTACTGAAGCCTGGGAAGTCGGGCGTTATGGGACGATCCTGAGAAATAGCGTCGTGATCACCGGCGGGACGATTATTGGCACACTCATTCTCGCCGGCTCCGGCGCTTATGCCTTGGCGCGGCTCAAACTGCGCGGGGGCGACCTGCTGACATTTTATTTCCTGGTCGGGACCAGCGTGCCAGCCCAGCTCTTCATCGTTCCGCTCTTCATCATGTGGCGCAACTTTGACCTCATCAATACGCAAATCGGCTTGATCATCATTTATTGCGGCTTGTCATCGCCCTTTGCCACCTACTTGCTGCGCTCCTATATGGTATCGCTGCCCGAAGAATTCATGGAAGCGGCGCGGGTGGACGGCGCGACGAATTGGCATATTTTACGGCATATAATTCTGCCGCTGTCTTGGCCCGGTTTCGTCACCGCCGCCCTGGTCGTCGGCTTGAGTTCCTGGAACGAATTTCTCTTCGCCGTCACTTTCTTGACCGACCCGAGCCTAAAGCCGATTTCGACTGGGCTCTTCGCCTTTCAATCGCGCTACTCGCGGGATTGGGGGCTGACGAACGCCGGCGCCGTAATTATGATCCTGCCAATCATCATTTTGTTCCTAATATTGCAGCGCCGCTTTGTGGAAGGCTTGACCCAAGGCGGTTTGAAAGCCTAAAGGCGATATTGAACTGGATGTAGTGGAGGCGCAGCCTACGATGAGCGATGCCAAACCTAGCGGAACTATCTGGATTGGGAACGACCACGGCGGCTACGAGCTGAAGCGGAAGCTCATTGCTTATCTCGAAGAGCGCGGCATCCCATTTGAAGACCTTGGCTCCGATTCCGGCGAGATCGTCCGCTATCCTCATTATGCGGTGCAGGTGGCCAAAGCGGTCTCACAAGGCCAAGCTCAGCGCGGCATCTTAATCTGCTCAACTGGCATTGGCATGAGCATCATCGCCAACAAATTCGAGCGCGTTCGCGCCGCCTTATGCACCAGCACTTATATGGGACGGCTGACTCGGGCGCATAATGACTCCAATATCCTCTGTCTGGGTGGCAAGATCACCGGCGAGTTCGAGGCGCTTGATATTCTGGAGGCCTGGCTGACGACCGAATATGACGGAGGCCGTCACGATATATCGCTTGGGCTGATCGCAGAAGCCGAAGCACACCTGAGCGAGAACAGCGCCTGGGAACCGTCAGAGCGGTTCTTTCTTGAATCCGCCCGATCACCCGCGCGTCAACAAAAAGCCGATTGTTGTACACAAGAAGCAAGCAAGGAATGACTGGAGAAATGCGATGCCTGGAATCGCCAATTGGCAGCAGCTATTCGCGATGGAATACCTTCAACTCTACGAAGAAGGCTATCCGGTGGGCGACACAATCGAACCGGATTTTACAGCGTCGTATCTGCCTGATGTCATCCGTGAATCCAGCGACCGATCGGCGCTGACGGAGGCTGACTGGGAAGAAGCCTATCATGCGCTCTGGTCAATTCGAGAGCGAGGCATTCGCGCAGATTTCCCATTTAGCGAGCCCGGCGACTTCGAATCGATCATAGCCGCCGCGCCCGCTCCGCCCGCGCTGACACCCTTGCGCGAGGACGAGTATGCCGAACGAATACGTGGCGCCTGGTATGGCCGGATCGGCGGCGTGGTGCTGGGCAAGCCCCTGGAAATGCGCAAAGACAGGAAGTTTATCAAGCGCTATCTGGAGAGCCTCGACGCCTATCCGCTGAATGACTGGGTGCCGCACGAATCGGCCGAGCTGGGAATCACGCTGCGCTGCAAGCCGTCTACATTGGGAAACATTCGCTATGCCGAGCCCGATGACGACATCCACTACACCATTCTAGGTCTGATGCTGCTGGAGCAACACGGCTTGAGCTTCAGCAAGCTTGATGTCGCCAACAATCATTTGCGCAATATCCCGTATCATTGGCTCTGGTCTTGCACACGCCAATCGTATTACCACATGGTCAACCTCACCGACGATCGCCCGGTTGAGGAGCAAATCGACGAATTCCCCACCAAGATAAATCCCTTGCGTGAAGGCATCAATACGGCGATAAGAGCCGATTTCTGGGGTTATATCGCGCCAGGTGATCCGCACCGAGCTGCCCGTATCGCTTATCGGGAAGTGACGCTGAATGCGGTCAAGAATGGCGTCTACAGCTCGATGTTCGTCGCCGGCGCCCTCAGCGCCGCGCTAAGCCGCAACCCGACGATCGAGACGATACTTGCGGGCGGGCTTTCGGTTATTCCGCGGCGCTCGCGTCTGGCGCAGGTCGTGCTGGAAGTGACTGAATGGTATGAACAGGATCAAGACTGGGTATCGGTCTGCGATCGGATTTATGACAAATATGGACACTTGCCCTTTCTCCACTCGCTGCACAACATGGGCTTTGTCGTGTTATCGCTGATTCACGGGAGTCTCGATTACAGCAAGACGATCACGACGGCAGTCATGTGTGGCATGGACACCGATTGCACGGCTGGCACGGCGGCGAGCATCGTCGGGGCGGCAATTGGTTACGCGGGCTTGGACAAGCGCTGGATAGAGCCATTCAACGACCAAGTCCGTACGGTCGTAGCCGGCTTCGGTCATGGTTCCATTTCCGGCTTGGTGCAACGCAATGTTGATCTTTGGCGCCGACTGAGAAACGAACCGGCGCCCTGAGCTGCCGTCACATTGGCGGCTACGCCAGCGGCTGCCGAAAATCGTATACGCCCTCGCGGATTGCCCAGCGATTGCCTTCGTTGCTGATCAGCAGATCGCCTTCTCTCCGCAAGGGTCCGCCAGACTTAGGACAGCGCAGTATCTCCAGCGGATCGGCGGAAGTCGATACCGCGCGTTCGCCTGTGGGGCTGCCGCGCCGCAGATCCAGAAAAATGCTGGGAGAAATCGCCCAGCCGCTGCGCTGCAAGACAGCATCAAGTCCGGCGAGAAGGCGCGCCGGCAGCGCGCGCTTTAGCGCTCCAATACGCAGCCATGAAACGGGCAGGATGCGACGCTGAACGAACCCCAGCTCCGCAAGCGTTCTTAACATGTAATCCGGATGAAAGTTGAAGTTCAACTCGACGAACTCAACCGGATCCAGCGAATACGGATTCCAGCCGTTCAATCCAACGAGATGCCGAAGCATCGCCTTCAAATTGCGCTTGTTGGCGAATTCGAGAATGAACCTGCCATTCGCAGCGAGGAGACTGTGCGCTTGCCCGAGAACTGAGGGGACGTTTTCAAAGTGATGGATGACGCGTATCATCGTCGCCGCGTCAAATGCGCCCGCCCGAAAGGGCATGTGATAGGCGTCCGCCGCTATGTATAGCTTTCCCTCATCGCCGAACTTGCCGCGGGCGTATTGCAATTGGGCAATAGAATAATCCAGCAGCACAACCTGGCGGTACATATGATATTCATTGGTAATTCGCCCGAATCCCGCCCCGATTTCGAGCAGACGCGTTCCATGCGCTGGCAGCAATTGCCTCAGAACTCGGCGCTCAACGGCATCTTCGTAATCGCGGCCCCGCCCCCCCCAGAAATCCTGCCGATACGTCGATTCTCCATAGTCGCAGATCCGCGGTCCGTCGGTCATTGGTGGACTCCGACATGCGGCGCCAAGCTCAAGCCAAGCCCGCCTCAGCCTTCAAACTTTTGGCTTTATCAGTCCTCTCCCAGGGCGCGTCAACATCTTCCCGTCCGAAGTGGCCGTAAGCCGCGACCTGCCTGAATATTGGGCGGCGCAAGCCCAAATCGCGAATGATCGCCGCCGGGCGCAAATCGAAATGGCTTTCAATCAACGCGCTGATCTTGTCGTCGCTAATTCTTCCCGTGCCAAATGTCTCGACCGAAAGTGATGTCGGCTCGGCTTTGCCAATAGCGTAAGAGACCTGCAGTTCAAAGCGATCGGCGAGGCCTGCCTTGACCACGTTCTTGGCCACGTAACGCGCCATGTAGGCTGCGCTGCGGTCGACTTTGGTCGCGTCTTTGCCCGAGAAGGCGCCACCGCCGTGCCTCGCCGCGCCGCCATAGGTATCCACCATGATCTTGCGCCCGGTTAAACCGGCGTCCCCCAAGGGGCCACCGGTGACGAAGCGCCCGGTCGGGTTGATGTGGTAAGTCGTACGGTCATCCAACCACTTGCCGCATTCGGCATCGCGCCGTATAAATTCTGAAATCTGGCGGCGTATCTCGGATTGAGAGACTTCTGGCGCATGCTGCGTCGAGAGCACAATGGTATCAACGCGTATCGGCGCGCCAAAAGCGTACTCTACGGTAACCTGGCACTTTGCGTCGGGCCGGAGCCAGGCGATTTCGCCACATTTGCGCGCGGCCGCCAATCGGCGCATGAGCCCGTGCGAGAGTGAGGCTGTAAGCGGCATCAGCTCGTCAGTTTCGTCGCAAGCGAAGCCGATCATCATGCCTTGATCGCCGGCGCCAGTCGCCTCGATATCGGCAGTCGTCATGCTGCCTTCGCGCGCTTCAAGCGCCGTGTCCACGCCTTGTTTGATATCGTCGGATTGTTCCTTGATCGAAATCAGCACACCGCAGGTCTCGGCGTCGAACCCGTAGTCAGATTGTGTATAACCGATATCACGCACGGTGTCGCGGACAATTCTGTCAATGTCGACATAGGCTCGCGTGGTGATCTCGCCCATAACGACGACCAAGCCGGTGGTCGTCGCCACTTCGCAGGCCACTCGCGCCATTGGGTCTTTCGCCAAAATCGCGTCGAGCACGGCGTCGCTGATCTGGTCGCACATTTTATCCGGATGTCCCTCGGACACCGATTCCGATGTGAACAAATAGCGCGGTGAATTCATGAATGTCGTCGACATGTCTGTCCTTTCTTGGGCAACAAAAAACGCCTTGCAAGGCAGCGGGCGTCGATAGTTCGCACTCGAATACGCTCATCTGCCAGAGTCACTACCCTGCCGGATGTAGCACCGTCCCGAATTCCGGGGGTTGCCGCGAGTTCGCTGAGCCGGTTCTCTCACTCGCTCTTGATGAGTATCGCGGCTTATGTTAACCACGATCGAAATTAGTATAGCACAGTTTGCGATTGCAGCAATCAAAACGCTGCGTGTCAAACGCGCGGGACCTACACCGTTTTACACCGCTGGCTGCGCCGAACCGCCCTACTGGACCTTGGAGCGCTGGACATGCATGAGAAATTCGTTGCGCGTGTCGTGATTATTGCGGAAATCGCCCAGCATGGCGCTAGTGGTCATGTTGGCGTCATGTTTCATCACGCCACGGATCATTGAGCACATATGCTGCGCCGTCATCACGACGGCGACGCCTCTCGGGTTAAGCACCTCGACGAGGAATTCCGCGATTTGTCGCGTGAGACGCTCCTGCACTTGCAGGCGGCGCGAAAACATATCGACGATACGCGGTATCTTGCTGAGCCCCAAGACCTTGTCTTTGGGCAAATAGCCGACGTGGGCGTGGCCGATGAAGGGCAGCATATGATGCTCGCACAAGCTGTAATACTCAATATCGCTGACGACAACCATATCATCGTAGGCGACATCGAAAATGGCGTTATTCAGCAGCTCAACCGGGTCGGTCGTATATCCGCTTACCAACTCCGTGTATGCTTTGGCCACGCGTTTCGGCGTATCGACTAAACCCTGACGATTCGGGTTCTCGCCAATGGCGTGAAGCATTTGCAGTACGGCCGTCTTGACCGCCGCTTCATCCACAGATTCGGCATCCAGGCCGAACCTGCTCAATAGCGAATCCGATTCAAGTTTCTGCTGAATGTGTCCCTCTAATGCAGCGACCGCTTGCGTTTCATAGCTTTCCATAATCAGCCAATCCGTTATCACGATCGGTCATTAGGTACTGCGAAAGCAGACTAATCTCTTTGTGAATCTGCTGACTTGGCTCAAATTATAGTTGCATCTGCTGGCGAAACTCAAGTCGCCTTTGAAAATGGCAGCACCTTGGCAACAAAATTCATGTTCAGTGTAACCAGTCTAAACGAACGGCGCGGGTGCGCCTTGAAATCTTATTCCGTGCTAAACTGCGGACGGATACAATTGACGTATCAGCGTAATGGACATAATTGAAATAAAGAATCTGCGCCTGCGCGCAGTAATTGGATTCAGCGCGCATGAACTTGATGCGCCGCAAGACATCGTCGTCAATCTGCGCATTGGCATTAATGACCGCCTTGCCGGTGAAACTGACGACCCAGACGACGCCTTCAATTACCGAACGATCGCCAAAGCAATTATTGGCTTCGTAGAAGCTTCACGTTTTAATCTGGTGGAAAAGCTGGCTGAGGAGATCGCGCGCCTGGCGCTGATCGAATTCAACGCGCCGCATATCGAAGTGAGCGTGCATAAACCCGGCGCGCTCCGCCGATCCGATTCCGTGGGCATCCGCACCGTGCGAAAAGCTGGGGACTACGAGCGTAACCGCGCCTATATTTCTATGGGTTCCAATATTAGTCCAGAGGAGAATATGGTGGCGGCGCTTGCGTTGCTGCGGCGCCATACGACAGTCCTGGCTGTTTCTTCGGTCTTCAAGACGCCGCCTCAAGGTTTCCGCGAGCAACACCCGTTTCTAAACATGGCGGTCGAGGTCCGTACTTCGCGTAGGCCAGCGCAATTCAAAGCTGACGTCGTTGACCGGATTGAGCGCCAACTCAAGCGCGTTCGCGATCCGCGGAACAAGAACGCGCCACGTACGATTGACCTGGATATCTCGCTTTGGAACGATGAAATCTTGGAATATGGGCGCAAGCCATGGCAAATCCCGGATGCCGACGTCACGCGATTCGCTCATGTGGCGATTCCGCTCTCTGATCTTGCGCCGGACTACAATCATCCGACGGCAGGAAAAACGCTGCGAGAAATCGCCGCCTCATTCGACGCCAGCCAAATGCGGCGCGTCGAGCTGGATCTGGACCTGCCTTCGTTTTGAGGCATTCGGTCGCTGTAGTTGTAGCTACAAGGACTGCATACTGAACTTGCGATTGCGATTCTTGTGATAGATTAAGATAAACAGGATTCGGCTTTTGTCCTAATCAGGAGCGGATATGCAGAATGCAAATCTGATCACACTTTCGCAACCGCGTTCCGCCGCATCCGAGGCCTATCGCAGCCTGCGGACAAACTTGATGTTTAGCAGCGTCGAAAGCCCGATTCAGACGCTTCTTGTCACGTCGGCGGCGCGTGACGATCAGAAGAGCGTTACGCTTGCCAATCTTGCCGTCACCTTTGCCCAAAGCGGCAACCGGACCATATTGGTCGACGCTGATCTCAGGCAGCCAAAACAGCATGAAATTTGGAATCTTGATCCTAAGCTTGGCCTTAGCCGCATGATGATGAACGACGGCGCGATTGGCGACCCGCCGCTGCAAGCGACGGCGGTAGCTGGGCTTGAGATCATTTGCGCCGGGGATCTGCCGCCCAACCCCGCTGATCTGCTTGGCGGCCAACGAATGAACGAAATCATCGCGGCGCTGAAGCAACGCGCGGATTACGTCCTGTTTGACAGCCCGCCGGTGCTTGCGGCCACCGATGCGGCGCTCTTGGGTATCAAATTGGACGGCGTCATGCTCACGGTGCGCGCTGGCGAGACGCGGCGTGACCATACTGCGCAAGCGCGGCAAGCGCTGGAACGCGTCCACGCGCGCGTGGTTGGCGCTGTGCTGACCGATGCCCCGCGAGAAAACCAGTTCGCCTATTGACGGCGCGTTATGATCGCGAATCCGCGCTTAGATTATCGCGCGAATATCCTTTCCTGCAGCGCAATGGGAGTCTGACCGGACGATGAAGGGGCTCATCCTCAGTGGCGGCAAGGGAACGCGTCTCTACCCGTTGACCTACACGCGCGCCAAGCAACTTATTCCCGTGGCCAACAAGCCGGTTCTGGTGCGTGTGATCGAAGCCATACACGATGCCGGCGTCAGCGAAATTGGCGTGGTCGTCGGCCACACTGCGCCTGAGATCCAGGCTGCCCTTGGAAATGGCTCGCGCTGGGACGTCTCGCTCACCTACATTCAGCAGGATCGACCAGACGGTTTGGCGCATGCGGTGAAGATCGCGCGGGAATTCCTGAATGACGAGCCCTTCGTCATGTTTCTCGGCGACAATGTTATCGAGGGCGGCATTAGCCAGCTAATCCGCGACTTTGCCGAAAACGAGTGGAACAGCCAGATCGTACTCAAAGCAGTTGACAACGCGTCGGCTTATGGCGTCGCCAAGCTGCGCGCGGATGGCAGCATTGAAGCGCTGGTCGAGAAGCCCGAGGCGCCGCCGAGCAATCTGGCGCTAGTCGGCATTTATATGTTTGACAAGCATGTCTTCGAGGCTGTCGATGCGATTCGCCCATCGGCGCGCGGCGAATACGAAATCACCGATGCCATTCAATGGCTTATCGATCACGGTCACACTGTCTTCCCACATATTCATCGGGGCTGGTGGATTGACACTGGCAAGCCCACCGATATGCTCGAAGCCAACAGCCATGTGCTCGAAGAAATCCCGCCCTGTATTGCCGCAAGCGCGCGGATAGACACGCGCTCGGTTGTGGATTCGCGCGTGACCGTGCAGGAAGGCGCCAAAATCGTCAACAGCATCCTGCGTGGACCCACCGTCATCGGCCAAGACACATTGATTGAGAACAGCTATATCGGACCATTCACCAGCATTTACCACAACTGTCAAATCCGAAATTGCGAGATCGAGCGCAGCATAATCCTGGAAAACAGCCGTGTTATTGACATCGAGCGCACGCTGCGCGACAGCCTTATCGGCAGAAACGCGTCGGTCAAGCGGAGCGCCGAGAAACCGAGCGGCATCAAGATGAACCTCGGCGACCATAGCGCGCTCTGGGTTTAGCGATGAATCGGACGAGCGCGGTAGGAGCGTAATGAAAAACATTCTAGTAACTGGCGGCGCCGGTTTCATCGGCAGCGCCTTCGTCCGCCACATGGTGACGACCTACCCCGAATACAATTTCGTCTGCTACGACAAGCTGACCTACGCCGGCAATATCGATAATCTGCTGCCGGTAAGCGACGAGGAGAATTACCGCTTCGAGCGCGGCGATGTCGCTGACCGCGCGTCAGTGCGGCGGGTCCTTCAGCAATACGCGATAGACACCATCGTCAATTTCGCCGCTGAAAGCCACGTCGACCGCAGCATTCTCGATCCTGACGCCTTCATTCACACCGATGTCGTCGGCGTTTACATCCTTCTGGACGAAGGGCGCAAGCATGGTATCGGACGTTTCTGCCAGGTCTCGACCGATGAAGTCTATGGCGATATTGATGAGGGATTATCGCTGGAAGATGATCGATTCCTGCCAAACAGCCCTTATGCGGCGAGCAAAGCCAGCGGCGAGCTTATGGCGCGGGCTTATTGCGTCACATACGGCATGGATACGGTCATTACCCGCGGCAGCAATACCTACGGTCCCTACCAGTATCCGGAAAAACTGATTCCCTTTTTCACCACCGAAGCCATCGATGATCGACCGCTGCCCCTTTATGGCGACGGACGGCAGATCCGGGATTGGCTCTACGTCGACGATCACGCGCGCGGCGTCGATCGAGTTCTGCACGCTGGCGAGTCGGGAGAAGCATACAATCTTGCTGGCGAGAACCAACGCTACAACCTTGAGATCACGCGGCGCATTCTGGAGATTCTGGGCAAGCCGCAGTCCTTGATTCGATTCGTCCCTGACCGAGAAGGGCATGATCGGCGTTACGCGATGTCCGCGGCGAAAGCGCGGGCGCTGGGCTGGCGGCTGACATTCGATTTCGAGGCCGGGCTGGAAGCAACGATCAATTGGTACCGGGAAAACGAATGGTGGTGGCGCAAGATCAAAACCGGCGACTACCTTGATTATTACAAACATCAATACGCGGAGCGGCTCGAATCAGCGCAACGGTGATAGACTCATGCGAGTTCATGTTTGCCTTATGCCAATCGCTATCAACGCGCCCGCAGTCGAAGAAATACCGCGCCGCGGACGCGAGTGCTGAATGAAGATTCTTCTAACTGGCGCCGCCGGTAGCTTGGGCAGCCTGCTCGTCGCGCGCCTCAGAGACCGGCACGAAGTAGCCGATGCCGACATTGTTGGCGCGGTCAGCCATGATTTGGACATTAGCGATTATGAAGCCTGCCGGCAGCTTGTCGCCAACATTTGCCCTGATATCGTCCTGCATCCGGCCGCCTGGACAGATGTAAACGGCTGCGCGCTGGACCCGGCGAAAGCCTTGCGCATCAATGGGCTCGGAACCGGGAACTTGGCTGCGGTCGCGGCACAGCGCGGTATCCCCATTCTCTACGTCAGCACAAACGAAGTCTTTGACGGCACGCTGAATCGCGCTTACAGCGAAATCGACCAGCCCAATCCGATCAACGCCTACGGCTACAGCAAATGGTATGGCGAGCGCGCCGTCGCCGCGGTAAATCCGCGGCATTACATTGTTCGCTCGGCTTGGTTGTTCGCCCATGGGGGGCGAAACTTCTTGCAGGCTATCCTGGGCGCGGCGCGCGCCGGCAAGCCGCTGCGCGTCGTGACAAACGAGGTAGCCAACCCAACGTATACAAACGATCTGGCGGCGGCGATCGCCCGGCTTATCGAAACTGAGCGCTTCGGCAATTATCACTTGGTCAACGAGGGCGCCGTCAGCCGTTGGCAGTTGGCTCGATATGCCTTGGACGAAGCTGGATTCGCCGGAACACCGGTCGAACGCATCAGCCGGCATGAATGGTCCCGACCTTCTCTGCCGCCCGAGTACACTGCTTTGGCGAATCATGCTGGCGCCAGCATCGGCATTCACTTGCGCCCTTGGCAGGACGCCCTGCGCGCCTTCCTCGATGCCGAGGCCGCTGGTTGATGGCGGACCGCTTCTCGGTTGTCATTCCCAATTGGAACGGCTTGCGCTTCCTCAAAACCTGCTTGGATGCGCTGCGCGCTCAGACGTTTGGCGATGTAGAAGTTATACTTGTAGACAATGCCTCTTCTGACGGGTCGCAAGGATTCGTAAAGTCCGAGTATCCGGATATATGCTTGATAGAGTTGGAGTCGAACTTTGGATTCACTGGCGCCTGCAACATTGGCATGGAGGCGGCGACAGGCGCGTATATCGCCCTGCTTAACAACGATACCGAGGTTCAGACCGACTGGGTGGCGCAGGTGGTGAATGCCTTCTTGGATCATCCCGACGCCGGCATTGTCGCTAGCAAGATGCTGCTATTTGATCAACGAGATCGCTTTCACACCGCGGGCGACTTTTTCACGATCGACGGGCGGGCGGGCAATCGCGGCGCCTGGGAGAGGGACGTTGGGCAATATGATCGCGGTCAATATGTCTTTTCCGCCTGTGGTGGATCGGCCGCATATAGGCAATCAATGCTAATGGAAACTGGGGCGCTGGACGACGATTATTTCTTCCTGCTTGAGGATGTCGATCTGGCTTGGCGCGCGCAACTGGCGGGTTTCAAAGTCTGGTATGAGCCGCGAGCGATCGTCTTTCACCATTTGTCCGCGACTGGCGGCGGCGTCACCGCGAGCTATCACGATGGCCGCAACGGCATTTGGCTCATCCTCAAAAATATGCCAGCGAGTCTGCTGCGCAAGTATGCGCGCCGGATCCTGGCGCGGCAGTTCAAATTGATGTGGGGAGCGGCGCGAGCCTGGCGCGGTCGAGAGGCGCGCGCGCGGATGCGCGGCATGATAGCTGGCGCAATGAGCATTGGCGGCGCGCTGTCGAAGCGGAGGCGGATTCAAGCGAAGAAAAGCGTCAGCGACGATTATATCGACAGCATATTGACACAGGTCTAATCGGCGCGAGGCAGCCAATTGGTCTCGCAATCGCGCGCTCGCATGTACAAATGCCCAATCTCGCGTATTATTGAGTTTGACTCTAATCTTTAGTCATGGCTCCTGTTTTGGAGACTAAGTAGTGAGCAATCCGTATCTGAGCATCGTAATTCCAGCGCATAACGAAGAAAGCCGGCTGCCTCCAAGTTTGGCCAAGATTGACGCTTTCTTGCGGACGCAGCCCTTCGACGCCGAAGTCATCATTGTGGAAAACGGCAGCCACGACTGCACCTACGATGTCGCTCAAGAGTGCGCTCGCAAGTATGCTTACGTTCGCGTCATGCAATCTCCCAATAATGCGCGCGGCAAGGGCTTGGCGGTCAAGCATGGCATGCTGGCGGCGACGGGTGCCTGGCGCTTCATCTGCGACGCCGACTTGTCAATGCGCATTGAAGATCTTATACGATTTTTGCCGCCGGAATCGGACGGGTATGACATTCTCATCGCCAGCCGTGAAGCGCCCGGCGCGGTCATTGTGGACGAGCCCCATTATCGTCATATCACGGGGCGCATTGCGAACTTCATCATAAAAATTGTCGCCATCAGCGATTATGAAGACACACAGTGCGGCTTCAAAATGTTCAGCGGTGAAGTCGCGGGGGATCTCTTCGCTGTCCAGCGCATGATCGGCATTGGCTTCGATGTCGAGTTATTGTTCATCGCCAAGCGGCGCGGCTATCGTGTAAAGGAAGTGCCGATCAACTGGTTTCACGATCCCTACTCCACCATGCGTCTTTGGGACGACTCGATCAATCTACTGCGCGAGATTTGGCAAGTGCGGCTGAATTGGCGCCGCGGCGTTTATGGCTGAGCGCAAGACCCGTCCCAGGACGGCGAGTCTGCAATACGAGCGGCATTATTTCCGCGCCGGCTACCCTCTGATCGTGGGCATTGATGAAGCGGGACGCGGACCCTTGGCCGGCCCCGTTGTCGCGGCCGCCGTCAGCCTGCCGCTTGAGCGAGCGGACCTCGCCACCGCATTGCGTGGCGTGCGCGATAGCAAAGAAATGACTGCCAGCCAGCGCGAGCGGCTGATTGGCGTAATCAAGAGAATCGCATCCTATTGGGGCATCGGGCATAGCAGCGCGGAAGCAATCGATCGCCTAGGCATTGTCGCGGCGACAAAAGCGGCTATGCAGCGCGCTCTCGACGGCGCGCTTGAAGGGAGCGGCGCAGCTCCAAATTGTCTTTTTCTCGATTACATGCCTTGGCCCGAGCGCTCCGATATCACCCAATTGAGCATTGTCGATGGAGACAAGCATTCGCTTAGCATCGCCTGCGCCAGCGTACTTGCCAAAGTCTGGCGCGATCAATACATGCGGGATCTGGATAGCCAATACAGCGGCTACGGATTCGCCCAGCACAAAGGCTACGGCACGCCGGCACACCTGAGAGCGCTGCGTCAGTTTGGTCCTTGCGCCGCCCATCGCCAAACCTTTAGACCAGTTTCTGAGCTCGATGACAAGACGAAGTGTTAACGTCAGGCGCCGCTGCGCGCGCCGCCGGCCGCGGATAGTTTCATCGAGACGCGCATGATGGGATTTCACTTGAAGATCGCGCTGGTTCACGACTGGCTTAATCAAATCGGCGGCGCCGAAGATGTGTTGGAGGCGCTCAAACGCTTGTATCCCGCCAGTCCCGTTTACACCAGCATCTACGACAAAGCGCAACTGCCCGCGCATTTTCAAGATTGGGATATTCGCCGGCTCTGGATTGATCGCCTGCCGGCGATACATAAGCGCCACCAAGCTTATTTGCCGCTCTACCCTCTCGCCTGGAATCGCTTAGATCTGCAAGACTATGAGGTGATTCTGAGCAACAAGAGCGGGTTCTGCCATGGATTGCGCCGCCCGCCAAAGAGCCTGCACATCTGCTATTGCCTAACACCAACGCGTTACGTCTGGCAATTGGACAACTATCTAGACGGCGAGGAAATCAGCGCGGCGGCCGCCCGGCTTCTGCGGCCCTTTGTCGCCCTCCTGAGGCGCTGGGATTATGCGGCGGCGCAGCGTGTTTCACACTTCATCGCGATTAGCGCGGCAGTTAAAGAGCGAATTAGCCGCTTTTACGGGCGGACGTCCGTCGTCATTTTCCCGCCGGTGGATACCGCTCGTTTTCATTCGAGCGCAGCGGAAGAGATAGAAGACTATTATCTGGTGGTATCGCGTCTGGTGCCTTACAAACGCATCGACTTGGCGATCCAAGCAGCAACCGAGCTCGGCCTCAGGCTCAAGATCGCTGGCTCGGGCCGCGACGGCGGACGACTGCGCGCGCTCGCGGACGACAATGTTGAGTTTCTTGGCTATGTGCCAGACAGGGACTTGCCGCGCCTGATGGCAAAATGCAAGGCGCTGATATTCCCCGGCTTGGAAGACTTCGGCATTGCGCCGGTGCAGGCGCAGGCGGCCGGCAGGCCCGTCATCGCCTTTGGAGACGGCGGCGCGCTAGACACCGTAATCCCCGGCGTCACCGGCGAGCATTTTGCCGAGTTGACCGTAGACAGCCTGAAAGAAGTCTGGCGAAACTTTGATGAGCGCGCGTACAATCCGCAAGAGATTCGACTGCAAGCCAAGAAATTCGATGTGAGCGCGTTTGTCGCGCGTATCAGCGCCTTTGTGGAGCAAGCCTGGGCTGCTCATTCGTCTGGACAAGCGTTTCAATACCATGACCCAATCGTTGTCGAATAGGGAATAATCTTATGGAGCACAGAGAACTCATCCGCATCATGCTTCGCCGCTGGTGGCTGATTGCTTTGCCGGTCGCCTTAAGCGCAGTCATTGCTATTCCTGATCTCTTTAGCGCCGGCGCGGCTGTTAATGCCGGGTTCAGCGCGCAGATTCGCTACAGCGCCGCTCAGAAGCAAAACATGCAGTCAAGCGAACGGGGCTACACGGACGTTTGGACGGCATCTGAATATACTGTTCATGCCTTGACCGACTGGGTTAGAAGCGCCAGCTTTCGTGGTGAAATGGCGCAGGTGCTTGGCGAAATGCAGGGGGCGCTGGCGAGTCTTCATATCGCCGCCGACAATGCGCGCAGCGTTGGCGTCGTTTACCTTAGCCATTCCGATCACGAATCGCTCGGCGCCATCGCCAATGCAGCCGTTGTTGTTCTGAGCAGCCGCAGCCATAGCTACTTCCCGCAATTTGGCGGTGACGCGGCACAGGTGACAATTCTGGAACAGCCCGCTATCGCCGCATCGCCGCCGCCATTGCCGTCGCGTCTTGCGCCATTCATGCGCTTGGGCGTGGCGCTTCTGATTGGGTTGGCGCTAGCCATCTTCGCCGAATATGCCGATACCACCATTTATCATAAAGACGCTCTGCGCCGGCTGGGACTGCCCGTTTTGGGCAGCATTCCCAAAGAACGCGCCTGAGCTCCAGATTAAAGCCTTATTTTCCTGCATCACATGGCGCCTGGAGAGACAATGTGGCCGATTTATTCGACCTGAACGGGCGCGTAGCTATCGTGACGGGGGCGTCTCGCGGCATTGGCAAAGCGATCGCGGAAGCGTTTGCCAGCGCCGGCGCCAAGGTCGCGCTCGCCAGCCGCCGTCAAGACGCGCTGGACAAAGCAGCGGACGCCATCCGAGCCGCTGGCGGCGAAGCGATAGGCATCGCCGCCCACAACGGTGACAAAATCGCGCTTCAAGCATTAGTGGATCAAACGTTAGACCAATTCGGCGCGTTGGATATTTTAGTCAACAATGCTGCGACCAACCCGCACTTCGGCGCTACGCTGGAGGCGGCCGACAGCTTCTGGCAGAAAACGATTGAAGTCAATTTGATGGGCAACGTCTGGCTGTCTCAAGCGGCCGTCCCGGCGATGCGCCGTAGCGGAGGCGGCAAGATCATTAACATCGCGTCCATCGTGGGATTAAATCCGGGGCGCTTTCAAGGCATTTACAGCGCTACAAAAGCCGGCGTCATCAGCTTGACCAAATCACTTGCTTTTGAACTCGGGCCCGACAATATTCAGGTCAATGCCATCGCGCCCGGTTTGGTGCAAACGAAATTCGCCCGAGCCCTTTGGGATAATCCGGAATTGCTTGATCCAGTGCTGGCGCGGACGCCAGCGGGGCGCATTGGGCAACCTGCCGATATCAGCGGCATAGCCTTATATCTGGCATCGCCAGCTTCGGGCTTCACCACAGGCGCCGTATTCGTCCTCGACGGCGGGGTCAGCGCGCTGACGCTCTAAGCCGCGGCGAAACTCGGGCGCGAACAAACGCTAAGTGACCGCGGCAATGCAGGCTCAGCGCTGGTCGTCATTTGATTCTTCAGCAGATTGGCCTTCCGCGTCAGCGATTTCGAGCGCGAGCTCCGCCTCAATCTCACCCTCAGCCTGATCGAACTCGTCCATTAGATCGGGCGCAGCCTCGCGTTCGCCGTTCTCTTCATCGCTTTGCGGGCGGGTTGCCGAGTGCCCGACCATGGTAATCTTGCCATCGATGAAGGCGCCTTCTTCTGTAGTCAAAGCCGAGGCGCTGATATCGCCCCAGATGCGCCCCGTTCGCAGAAGCTGAACTTTGTTGCCGGCGATATTGCCGCGAACCGTTCCCGCGATCGAGATATTCCGCGCGTTGATATCAGCATGAATATCAGCCGATTCGCCGACCAGAATGTTCCCGCTGATTTCCATTGAGCCGGCGAATTGACCGTCCATCCGCACATTGCCCGAACTGACGAAACTGCCTTCGAAGCTGGTATTGGAGCCGATGACTGTGTCAAAGCCTACGGGACGACCGGAGGGCACCTCCGACGCAGTCTCTTGCGCTTCCACTTCCGATTGCCCGCGCCGATTGGCGAAAAACGCGCTCATTAGCTTCCCTCTTTCGCTCGACTAACCCGCCGATTCGACCCGCCTGCGCTGCACCCGGCAGCACATTCGCCATAATTCGTAAAACTTCTGGCTTCGCTCAACTGGACCGCTCCTTTGGCAGGCGAATATGTTCCAGTCGCGAGAGTTCTCTAACCTGCTCAGCCGCCCGATAACTGCTGCGCACCAGGGGGCCGCTTTCCACCCACTTGAAACCCATCCGCATGCCGGTTTCGCGCAGCTCGGTGAATTCGTCCGGCGTGTAGTAGCGTTCAATCGGCAGATGACGTTTGCTCGGCTGCAAGTATTGGCCCAGCGTCAGAATGTCGACGCCGATGTCAACGAGATCGCCCATAGTAGCTTTGACTTCGTCTAGCCTCTCGCCAAGACCGAGCATGATGCCGCTCTTGGTCAGCACCATCGAATCCATCAGTTTGGCGTTTCCCAAGGTCGCCAGCGCCCAATCGTAGCGATCTTGTGGCTGCACCATTTTGAACAGACGAGGCACGGTTTCGACGTTGTGATTTAAGATTTCAGGCTGCGCGTCCATCACGATCTTCAAGGCGAGTTCGCTGCCTTTGAAATCGGGGATCAGCACCTCGATTGAACAGCCAGGCTGCAGCTGGCGAATGCGGCGGATCACCATGGAAAAGAGCGGAGCGCCGCCATCCGGTCGGTCGTCGCGGTTGACGCTTGTAATCACAACATGCTGCAAAGCCATCGCGCGGACGCTCTCGGCGATACGATTTGGCTCGCCCCAATCGAGCGGATTGGGCAAACCGGTCTTGATATCACAGAAACCGCAACTGCGGGTACAGGTATCGCCCATCATCAAGAAGGTCGCCGTGCCCTTGCCCCAGCATTCACCGAGATTGGGACATTGCGCCTCTTCGCAGACTGTGTGCAGAGTCTTGCTGCGCATCAGCGCACGCACGCGTTCGTAGGTCTCGCCGTTTGGCGCCCGCACGCGGATCCAAGGCGGACGGCGGCGCGGCGTCTTGGCGTCAGGCTGCCAATCGGCCGAAGTAGTTACCGGTATCAATTCCGGCTGGATGGTGTTGGGCAATTTGACACTCCGAGCAGAATTCAATGCATGTGAACGACTTCTTGTCTTTCTTATTATATATCAACCGGAAAAAGCATTGCTATAGCGCGGCGCAAGCCCTGGGGAGTGGTGAATTTCATTGATAGCGCGACAAACCCCCATCCCCCAGCCCCTTGCCCCCACAAGGAGGGAAGGGGAGTTTTTCAAGGAATTACGGGCTTTTGAAGTCCCTCCCTCATTTTGGGGGAGGGATTTAGGGTGGGGGGAACGAGGGATATATCAACACATTCACCACTCCAAAGCCCTGGGCGGAGTCGGTTCCCAGCCGCCCTTGTGTTATTCTAGGAGGCACGCTCCGAGATCTCCTGGCGATGTCATGCGAACGATAACGCTGAAGGATGTAAGCAAAACCTTCTACGACAAGAGCCGCAAACTGACGCCGGTTTTGGCGATCAAAGACTTCAATCTGCACGTTGAAGACGGCGAGGCGGTGGTGCTATTGGGACCGAGCGGCTGCGGAAAGACCACCTTGCTGCGATTGATCGCGGGCTTGGACCAGCCCGATAGCGGAGAAATCTACTACAACGATCTGCCTTTGGACGAGATCCCGATTGAAGACCGCGGCATCGGCATGGTCTTTCAAAACTATGTGTTGATCCCCCATTGGGAAAGCCGCAAGACGGTCGGTTTCTTTCTGCGGCTGCGCGATAGGGAAGAAGAAGTGCCGGCGCACGTCAATACGGTCGCCAAAATCACCGGCGTTGATATCGAGAGCTTGATGGGGCGATTTCCTCGACATCTCTCCGGCGGCGAAAAACAGCGTGTTTCTATCGCTCGCGCTTTCGCCCGCGATCTGGAGCTGCTGCTCTTTGACGAGCCCTTCGCCAATCTGGACGCCAAGTTTCGGGCGCAGGCTCGTGTGGAATTGAAGCGGCTCATCCAGGAATTCAACGTGACGCTGATATACGTAACGCATGATCAGGTCGAAGCGATGAGCGTCGCCGATCGAATCGTCGTGATCAACGCGGGGCGCATCGTCCAAGCGGGACCCTATCATGATTTGCGCAATAATCCGGACAGTCTGTTTGTCGCCGAATTTCTTGGTACGCCAACCATTAACGCCTTTTGGGGGCGTGTCAGCGACGGCGAATGGGATGGCAGCTATATGGGCCGCGCCGCCCTGCCCCGCCCCCGGCCGAATGGCAGCGAGGTCATCGTCGGCATTCGCCCCGAACACATCATGGTCGGCGACGCGAACAAGGGCATACCAGCGACAATCGACCGCGTCATCCCCTTCTACGCAGAAAAATACACTTTGCTGGAAGTCTGGCTGCGAAAGCGCCGCTGGCGTATTCAGGTTCCGCTAGACGCGCGCTACCAGCCCGGGGAGACTGTACACTGCCTGCTGGATTGGACGCGCGCGTTGTTTTTTGATGCGGAATCCGGCGTCCGCATCCGTTAGTCGAGGCTGATCAACTCTGCCAGTTTCGCCAGCGTGGACGGCCCGATGCCCGGCACGTCATCTAGATCCTGCAAATCTGAATATGGGCCGACTCCCTCGCGAAAGTCAATGATGTTCCGCGCCGTTACCGGACCAATTCCTGGCAGCGTCATCAGCTCATCCAGCGTTGCCTTGTTCAAGTTGATCAAGCCGCCGCCGGAAGCCGTCGGCACAGCGTCATCCAGGCTATTGGCTTCGCTGGATGGGATGTGAACCTGGTCGCCATCGCGAAGGATTCCCGCCAGATTAACGAGCTCGCGGTTCGCCGAATCCGTGAAGCCGCCGGCGGCGGTCACGGCATCGGAAACTCGGCTCCCGTGCGGCAAATACTGCAGTGCGCCGCGCCGCGCAACTTCGCCGGTGACGTAGACCAAAATCGGCCGCGGAGTCGATGTCGGCGCCGGGGTTGCAGTTGGCGGCGGTGGATGAATCGTGATCTCTACAGACTCGGGCCGCGAAAGCAACAACAGCGCGCCACTTAGGGCGAGGAGGATTATCAGGATCAAGAACACTGCAAGAGCAGCGCGCGAAGACCACATTCAAACGAGATTCCGGTAAATGCAATAGGGTTGGCGGATATGCAATCGCGATTCGCTCGCTGCTTCAGGATTGGTCTTCCACCCAGACGGGCAGATGCCCCAAAGCGACGATATCGTACCATTGGGCGCGGTCGCCCTCGGTAAATATCGCCGCTTCAGCGACCACATCAGCGCCCGCTTTGTCCATGATTAAGCGTATCCCCTGCAAGGTGCTGCCAGTCGAAATCACATCATCAATGATGGCGATTCGTTTGCCCGCCACCAACCTGCGATCCTTTTCATCTAGGAAGAGCGTCTGCGGTTGGCCCGTGGTGATGCTCAGCGTTTCGCTTTGCAGCGCATCGCCCATGTAGGGCTTATGCGTCTTGCGCAAAACGACATAGGGCAAACGCATTTCCGAGCTAATGGCGTGCGCCAGGGGGATGGACTTTGCCTCGGCTGTTACCAAGACCTCGATACTGCGGTCACGGAGCTTCTGCGCCAATTTTGCGCTGGCTGCGTTGACAAATTCGTAGTCGCCCAAGATATTGAGGATCGCGATTTTCACACCCGGCTTGATCTCCATCAGCGGCAAATCTCGTTTGATGCCGGCAACCTCTACGCTATGGGATTCACTTGCCATTGCATGTCCTCGTCTGCCTAAAGCTTGCTGCGCGCGCAATTATAGCGCGTGCAAATTGTCTGCTGAAGGATTAGCCCCCCGCGCGCGCCGATTCAACCCTGCGCGCATCGCCGTCCGCATGCTCGCTGGCGAGCCCGCTCGCAATTTTGCCGTCCACCAAGGTAAGCACCCGATCCATCTGCGAAGCCAGCGAATGATCATGCGTGACCAAGACGATCGTTGTCCCACTCTCGGCGCGTATCGTCTTCAAGGCCTGAAGCACCGTTTCGCCCGAATGCGTGTCCAAATTACCGGTTGGCTCATCAGCCAGCAATAGTGGCGGATCGTTTGCCAGCGCCCGAGCGATCGCGACCCGTTGCTGCTGCCCGCCGCTCAATTCATTGGGGCGATGGTCAAAGCGGTCGCCCAATCCCAACATTTCCAACAGTTCGCGAGCGCGATTGAAGGGCTTGTGCCGCGGCGCCTGGGCAAATTCAATCGGCAGCGCGACATTCTCCAGCGCGGTCAATGTCGGAATGAGGTTGAAGAATTGAAAGACGAATCCGATTTTCTGGTTGCGGATGTCCGTCAGTTGCCCTTCGCTCATGCGGGTGATATCAATGCCATCGATTTCGATTGTGCCGTCGGTCGGGCTGTCCAAGCCGCCGATTATCCCCAAGAGTGTGCTCTTGCCGCTTCCCGAAGGTCCAATTATGCCGACCATTTCCTTGGCGTAGATCGTTAGGTCCACACCGCGCAGTGCGTGCACAACATGCGTACCGAGATTGAGATTTCGCGTGACGCCTCGCGCGCTAATGACCGATTTGCGCATAGCTCCCGACTCACTTGATTATCCGTATCACGATGTCTGCTATTACGCGGATGCCGCCTGCCCGTCGCGGGAACATGCGGCAACCGGAAGCCGCGCATGACAGCTGGCCCGCTAGATTTCGTTGACGATGCTGAAAATCATGGGCCGCCGCTTGGTCTCGTTGTAGATCATTTTTCCCAGGTTCTCTTCGAGCAAGCTTTGGCGGTTTCCGTTCAGGCGCCGACTGCGATTGACCGTGTCCGTGATATTGTCCCGTATCTGATCAAGAAATTCTTCGGCATCCTTCAAATAGACGAAGCCGCGCGACACGATGCGTGGCTCATCCTTCAGCTTGCCGCTGCGCTGATCGACATTTACGCTGACCAAAACGAATCCATCCTGCGCCAGTATTTCTCGATCGCGTATCACCGCCCGTCCGACATCACCGACGCCGCTGCCGTCAACAAAAACATATCCGCCCGGCTGGCGCTCGCCAACGTTGATTCCGCGCCCGTCCAACTCGACGGTTGTGCCGTTCTCCACCCGGATTATGTTTTCTGCCGGTACGCCATTGTCAGCCGCTAATTTGGCGTGCAAGTGCAAATGCCGGACTTCGCCGTGAACCGGCATCAGATGCCTGGGCTGGGTCAAGTTGAGCATCAGCCGCATCTCCTCTTGACAGGCATGGCCCGAAACATGCACCGCTTCTATAGGATCGTAAATGACATCGGCGCCGCGCTCGATCAGGCGATTGATCGTGCGATAGACCATCTCTTCGTTGCCTGGGATCGGATGCGATGAGAGGATTATCGTATCGCCATCACGAACATCCAGCTGCCGGTGACGCCCGGCGGCCAGCTTGCCCAATACGGCTGCGGGCTCCCCCTGCGAGCCAGTGACCATGAATACAACTTTGTGCGGCGGCAATGCGCGGGCTTGCCCAATGCTGACCAGCATGCCGTCATCGACATCGAGGTAACCCAGCTTGCGCGCGATCTTGGCGTATTCGGACATGGTGTAACCAGTGATGCAGACTTTGCGCTTGTGGTTGCTCGCCGCGTTGACCACCTGCTGCACGCGCGAGACCAGCGATGCGAAAGTGGCGACCATTATGCGCCCTTTGGCACGGCGAAATACTTTGTCGAGCGCGCCGCCGATGACAGCCTCGGATTGCGTCCAGCCGGTTCTGTCGGCGTTGGTGCTATCCGCCATCAGGAGCACGACGCCGCTCTGGGCGAAGCCGGCCAGCTTGGCGTAATCGGTCTTGCGCCCGTGCACCGGCGTGTTGTCGAACTTGTAGTCGCCGGTGTGCACGATCATGCCAAAGGGTGTTTCAATGCCATAGCCTACGCAGTCGGGAATGCTATGGCAGACGTGAAAACTGTGCAGGGTGAAGGGTCCAATCTTGATGGTGTCGCCAGCGTCAAAGGTGTGAATCTTTGCCGATTTGAGCAGCCGCGCATTCTTCAGCTTGACTTGCAGCAAGCCCGATGTCAGCGGCGTTGCGTAAATCGGTAACCCGGGAAAGGATCTCAAGACGTGCTGCACAGCGCCGATGTGATCTTCGTGACCATGAGTGAAGGCGACGCCGTGCAGCTGAATGTCGTCGCGCTCTTCCAGCCAGCGATAATCAGGAATGATGTAATCGACGCCGTGCATATCGTTCGCCGGGAACATGATGCCGCAATCAATCAGGAATCCTTGCCCGTTCCTTTCAAACAGCGTCATATTCTTGCCGATCTCGCCTAAGCCGCCGATCGGCGTGATTTTGAATTTAGGTTTTCTTGCCATGTTAGACTTCGCTCCAAACTGAAACCGTCCGCAGACCTAGCTGGCCGCGGCTATCAAATACGCGTATGGTGTTGCCTTGATCAAGCGCTATGCAGACGCTCCTCGTGAAATAAAACAGGCGATGTACTTACCGCGCCGCGTCGCTGGGCGCGTTTAGGGTCACATACCGTTCATCGAATGACAGGGCAATCAACTTATTCTATCATAGTGTGCTTTAACGCCAATTGCCATTTGCGGCCTCTTGTGGTGTGGTGAATTTAATTGATAGCGCGGCAAACCCCCATCCCCCGGCCCCTTGCCCCCACAAGGAGGGAA